>JAPLEF010000029.1 GCA_026391525.1 Sphingobacteriales bacterium | reverse complement strand
TAACAGAAATAGACGTAAGAATTTATTTAATGATATTTTGGTAAGAATGATGCATGAAATACCGCATCCTTACAATTATCTAAAAAAGCTTTGCGCTTATAATACCTAATCCTATAAAAAAAATAGTTATGCAGGTTTGGAAAGATTATCAGGAAAAAAATAAAGATCGGTTTTTAGATGAATTGCTTCAACTTTTGCGCATCCCAAGCATCAGTGCAAAAACTGAACATAAGCCAGATATGGTTAAATGTGCCGAAGCTGTTAAACAACGCTTGCTGGAAGCAGGTGCAGATAAGGTTGAACTTTATCCTACAGATGGACATCCCATAGTATATGGCGAAAAAATTATTGACCCTTCAAAACCAACTGTTCTGGTTTATGGGCATTATGATGTGCAACCGCCCGAACCGCTCAACTTATGGAAAAATGAGCCCTTCGATCCTACCATCATCAACGGGAAAATTTTCGCCCGCGGTAGTTGCGACGATAAGGGGCAGGTTTACATGCATGTGAAAGCATTGGAAATTTTAGTGAAAACAAATACACTAACCAATAATATAAAATTTTGTATCGAGGGTGAGGAAGAAGTTGGATCACCCAACCTTGGAAAATTCGTATCGGCTCATAAAGACCTTTTGAAAGCAGACTGTGTTTTAATAAGCGACAGCGCCATGATCAGTCTTGATACACCGAGTCTTGATATTGGCCTGCGCGGACTAAGTTATATTGAAGTAGAAGTAACCGGTCCGAACCGTGATTTACACTCCGGAGTTTATGGCGGAGCAGTGGCCAATCCCATTACCATTCTTGCAAAGATGATTGCCTCATTGCACGACGAAAACAACCACATCAGCATTCCGGGTTTTTATGATGACGTGCTTATTTCAAGTGATGAAGAAAGGGCACTTATGGCTAAAGCGCCATTTGATGAAAAAGAATACCGCGAAGATCTGGGCGTGAAAGAACTCTGGGGCGAAAAAGGTTACAGCACCAATGAAAGAACCGGCATCAGGCCAACATTAGAATTGAATGGTATTTGGGGTGGATATACGGGAGAGGGTGCAAAAACAGTTTTACCTTCAAAAGCATTCGCCAAAATTTCTGCAAGATTGGTTCCCAATCAGGAATCTGATAAAATCACCACACTTCTGATTGATCATTTGCAAAAGATAGCTCCTGCTAATGTAACCGTTAAAGCATCGTTACATCATGGTGGAGAGCCCTATGTTACACCAATCGACAGCAATGCCTACAAAGCAGCATCAAAAGCTATTGAAGCTACATTTGGCAAATCACCTATTCCGGTAAGAGGTGGAGGTAGTATCCCAATCTGTGCGTTGTTTGAAAAAGAACTGGGTATAAAAATTGTATTGATGGGTTTTGGATTGGATAGCGATAATTTGCACAGTCCGAACGAAAAATTCGATCTGGCTAATTTTTACAAAGGGATTGAAACCATCCCCCATTTCCATCATTTTTTTGCTGAGATGTAAATTATACCAATGTGATTTATATAATATGCCAATATTTTATAAATC
>JAPLEF010000092.1 GCA_026391525.1 Sphingobacteriales bacterium | reverse complement strand
TACGTCTTAAAAGGAATGTTTCGTTTGCGCATAAGATGAAAACAACAAAAAGTATTCTCAGTTTATTCAAACTAACACTATCCACATACTTGGGGATAAAAAATAAAAAAAGAGGCTACCCTTTTGAGACAGCCTCTTTTTAGTACCACGTACGGGATTCCCAGCCTGACTGCGTCAAGCAGACAGGGAACCCGTGATTCCTTTTCAAATAATTAATCAAAGCAGTTACTAAAATAAATAAAAAGAACCTTTTCAGCAGAAAAGGTTCTTTAGTACCACGTACGGGATTCGAACCCGTGATTCCTCCGTGAAAGGGAGGCGTCTTAACCCCTTGACCAACGCGGCATTGATTTTTAGGACGGCAAAGATACATCCCGATAAGGAAGCATCCAAAATTATTTGAAGAATTAAAATACCCGGATAGAAGCACTGCTATTACTTCAAATCACGTTAAATCTACCTATGTAATCAATTGCTTTTTTTAAAATAATCCCTTAATTCAGTTACATCCTGTAATTTTGCCACGCTAAATATTCTCCTCATTTTCAAATTATTCTTATGAGTACTGTTAAAGTTGCCATCAATGGATTCGGGCGTATTGGTCGCCTTGTTTTTCGCCAGATCTACAACATGAAAGGAATCGATATAGTGGCTATCAACGACCTTACCAGCCCGGCCGTACTGGCACATTTGCTTAAATATGATAGCGCTCAGGGCCGTTTTTCTGAAGAAGTAACCCATACCGAAAATTCTATCATCGTCAATGGTAACGACGTACGCATCTACGCCCAAAAAGACCCTGCCCAAATTCCCTGGGGCAGCCATGATGTGGATGTGGTGATTGAAAGCACCGGATTTTTCACCGATAAAGATAAAGCAGCAGCCCATCTCACCGCAGGTGCAAAGAGAGTAGTGATTTCTGCTCCGGCAACCGGCGACCTCAAAACAGTGGTATATAATGTAAATCATCAGATTCTCGACGGCTCTGAAACCATCATCAGTTGCGCCAGTTGTACCACCAATTGTCTGGCTCCAATGGCTAAAACACTAAACGATTATTTTGGCATCGTTACCGGTATCATGAGCACTATTCATGCCTATACGAACGATCAAAATACCCTCGATGCTCCACATCCTAAAGGTGATCTTCGCCGGGCCCGTGCTGCCGCAGCCAATATCGTTCCCAACAGCACCGGTGCTGCAAAAGCCATCGGACTCGTATTGCCGGAATTAAAAGGTAAATTAGATGGTGGTGCTCAACGCGTTCCCGTAATCACCGGTTCTGTTACCGAATTGTACACTATTCTTGAAAAGCCTGCTACTGCAGAAGCCGTTAATGCAGCTATGAAAGCAGCCAGCAACGAAAGCTTTGGTTATAACGAAGATGAAATTGTAAGCAGTGATGTTATCGGCATCCACTTCGGTTCTTTGTTTGATGCCACACAAACCAAGGTAATGTCGGTAGGTGATAAGCAGATGGTGAAAACCGTAAGCTGGTATGATAATGAAATGAGTTACGTTTCGCAATTGGTGCGTACGGTGAAGCATTTTGCGGGGTTGATAGCCTAGTTGAATTTATAGTTTTTGGTTTTAAGTTTCATGTAATCAAAACGAGTATTATATCTAAATATGGTAAATTAATAATGGATAGGTAAACTACAAACCATAAACCAAAAACCATAAACCAAAAACCATAAACTAAAAAGAACATGCATTCCTTCCAAACTTTCTCTTTCCAAAATAAAAAAGCCCTCGTTCGGGTAGATTTCAACGTGCCGTTAAATGATCAGTTTGTTATCACTGATGATAACCGTATGGCTGCTACCATTCCAACGATAAAGAAAATTCTGGCTGATGGGGGAAGTGTAATTTTAATGAGTCATCTGGGCAGACCAAAAGATGGTCCGGAAGAAAAATTTTCGCTCAAACATCTTGTTCCGCATCTCAAAGAACTCTTAGGAAATGTACCAGTTTTATTTGCCGAAGATTGTATCGGAACCAAAACAACTGAAATGGCAGCTGCATTGAAGCCCGGAGAGGTTTTACTACTGGAGAATTTACGTTTTTATAAGGAAGAAGAAAAAGGCGATCGTGCTTTTGCGGAAAAATTGAGTAAATACGGCGATGTATATGTTAACGATGCTTTCGGAACAGCTCATCGTGCCCATGCCTCCACAGCAGTGATTGCAGATTTTTTCACGGCGGAAAATAAATTGTTCGGAGCCCTTATGGAAGCTGAGGTAATCAGTGCGGAAAAAGTTTTACATCGTGCAGATAAACCTTTCACTGCCATCATTGGTGGAGCAAAAGTTTCTGATAAGATATTGATCATCGAAAATTTACTGGAACGAGCCACCGATATCATCATCGGCGGCGGGATGGCTTATACTTTTATCAAAGCCCGTGGCGGAAAAATCGGCAATTCACTTTGTGAAGACGATCGTTTAGACACGGCAAAAGAAGTACTTGAAAAAGCACGTCTGAAGGGCGTTTCCATCCATCTTCCCGAAACTTCTATTATCGCTGATAAATTTGCAGCAGATGCCAATACCAACGATTGCCCTAGTGACCAGATACCTGATGGTTGGATGGGGCTCGATATCGGTGCAAAAGCCATCGGAATTTTCACAGAAGTGATTTTGAAATCAAAAACCATTTTATGGAATGGACCGATGGGTGTTTTTGAAATGGAAAAGTTTCAAAACGGCACAAAATCAATCGCTTTAGCGGTGGCTGAATCTACCAGCCATGGTGCGTTTAGCCTTGTAGGCGGAGGAGATAGTGTTGCCGCAGTAAACAAATTCCATCTGGCCGATAAAGTGAGTTATGTTTCCACCGGCGGTGGTGCCTTATTGGAGTATTTTGAAGGAAAAGAATTGCCCGGGATTGCTGCGGTTAAAGGAGTATAAAAAGTTAATTGCTCAGTGAAGCGGTTTGCAAACCGTTGAACCATTTTTTTAATAAGCCATTCAAGATTAGATTGGCTTTTTTATTGACTCTTCATTTTCAACTCTTTCGTATATTCAATTTTTAAATATTTTTTGATGCCAAAGATTGCCGAATCAGAATTGATCCTAAATAGCCGAGGCGCCATTTATCATCTCGATTTAAAACCTGAGGAACTTGCTCCAACAGTCATTTTAGTAGGTGATCCCGGCCGTGTTGAAAAAATAAGCCGGTATTTCGATAAGATTGAACATCAAAGCCAGCACCGCGAATTCGTTACTCAAACAGGGTTTATTGGCAGTAAAAGATTAACTGTATTGTCTACCGGTATCGGTCCTGATAATATCGACATTGTAATCAATGAATTGGATGCGCTGGTAAATATCGATTTTGATACCCGCAAAATCAAACCCCAACTCAACAGTTTACAGTTGGTGCGTTTCGGAACTTCAGGAGCACTTCAAGCTGATATTCCGGTAGATAGTTTTGTGGCTTCCACTCATGGGCTTGGCCTTGATAACTTACTTAATTTTTATGCCTATCAGGTTTCCGAAACTTCACGGATTATAACAGATGCTTTCATCGCACAAACCGGATTGGATAATAATATCACATTGCCTTATGTATTTGAAGGCAGCAAAAGTTTATTGAAAAAATTTGATGATGGATTTTATCAAGGTATTACCGTCACCTGTCCTGGATTTTATGGTCCCCAAGGAAGAATACTTCGTTTGCCACTTAGAAGTGAAGCCCTCATCAGTAAACTTACTGCATTCAAGTTTAATCAACTTCAGATCACTAACTTTGAAATGGAAACTTCAGCTATCTATGGTTTGGGTAATTTATTAGGGCATGATTGTATGAGTGTGAATGTCATTGTAGCCAATCGGGTGATGCAACAGTTTTCTAAAGACAGCCATGCAGCAGTTGAAAAAATGATTGTAAAAGCATTGGGTTGTTTGATAGCTTCATAAATTATTCTAAATGGCGGTTACCTCTTTTATACCAGATTTTTCTCTTTCACCACAAATAGATCAAGTGGGTGTTGAAGAACGGGCTTCCCGATTTACCACTCGCAGTATCAAAAACGAATCGAAAAAAAATGGTTTGTTGCTGGCGCTGAACATGATCGATTTAACTACCCTGGAAGGAAAAGATACAGATGGCAAAGTGCAGCAACTATGTTACAAAGCCATGCATTTGCATGATAGTTACCCCGATCTGCCAAGTGTTGCCGCTATCTGCGTTTACCCTTCTATGGTAGCGGTAGCCAAAAAGGCATTAGGCAATTCAGGAGTCAAAGTAGCTGCAGTTGCTACGGCATTTCCAAGTGGACAAGCACCTAAGGAAGTGAAAATCCGGGACACTAAATTTGCCCTTAGCGAGGGTGCTGATGAAATAGATATGGTGATTTCAAGAGGAAAATTTCATATGGGGGAATATAATTTTGTTTTTGATGAAATTGCAGCCATAAAAGAAGCTTGTGGAAAAGCAAGGTTGAAAGTGATTCTGGAAACAGGCGAATTGGTTACTTATGATAAAGTAAGAAGGGCCAGCGATATTGCCATGTATGCAGGGGCCGACTTCATCAAAACTTCTACCGGAAAAATTTCACCGGCAGCAACCCTACCTGTAACGTTGGTGATGCTGGAAGCCATCCGTGATTTTTATTATAAAACGGGCAAGAAAATTGCTATGAAACCCGCCGGTGGAATTTCCAAATCCAAACTGGCATTACATTATCTGGTAATGCTCAATGAAGTGCTGGGTGAAGGCTGGATGAGTAATGAATGGTTCCGTTTTGGCGCAAGCAGCCTGGCAAATGACATTCTGATGCAGTTGATGAAACAAAAAACAGGCTTTTATCAATCTGCGGATTATTTTTCGTTAGACTAGATTAGTTTGATGTTTAGAATATAAGGTTTGAATTCTTTCTGAGTATATCAATACTTGAGTTTTGATGAATCATTAACCTAAAACTATAAACCCAAAACCTTAAACTTAAACGACATTCTTCATGCCAACAAAAAATACCATCAAATTAAAATTCGAGAGCTCCAGAAATCTGTCTCCGGCACCTGAAAGTTTATCTGCAGTAAAAATCAAGGAACGGTATGAATTGTTTATCAATGGAAAGTTTGAAGAACCCCATTCAAAAAAATATTTCGATACCATCAATCCCGCAAATGAAAAAAAATTGTCGTTGATAGCTGAAGCCGATAATACCGATGTAAGTAAGGCTGTATCTGCTGCGCGCAACTGTTATGAAAAAACCTGGAAGAAAATGCCGGGTAAGGAAAGGGGGAAATACATATATCGTATTGCCCGCATGATACAGGAACGCGCGCGTGAGTTTGCGGTAATTGAAACCCTTGATGGGGGTAAGCCCATCCGCGAAAGCAGGGATTTTGATGTGCCTGCTGCAGCGAATCATTTTTTTTATTATGCCGGCTGGGCCGATAAGCTTCAGTATGCTTTTCCAAACAGGCAGCCGTTACCGTTAGGAGTAGCCGGACAAATCATTCCATGGAATTTTCCTTTGCTGATGGCTGCCTGGAAAATCGCTCCTGCCCTGGCTACCGGAAATACTGTTGTTCTTAAACCGGCAGAAACCACTTCTTTAACTGCATTGAAATTGGCTGAGATCATTCGGGAAGCCGATCTGCCGCCGGGTGTGGTAAATATCATCACCGGTGCAGGTGAAACCGGTGCGGCTTTGGTGAATCATCCTGATATCAATAAAATTGCTTTCACAGGTTCAACTCACGTAGGCAAAATTATTCAGAAAGCCATTGCAGGCACCTCTAAAAAAGCTACACTTGAATTGGGCGGCAAAGCTGCTAATATCATTTTTGAAGATGCCGCACTCGATCAGGCCGTAGAAGGAATCATCAATGGAATCTATTTCAACCAGGGCCATGTATGCTGCGCCGGATCAAGGTTGTTTGTACAGGAATCGGTGTACAAAACAGTATTGCAAAAATTAAAAGACCGAATGGAAACTTTGATTGTGGGCGACCCAATGGATAAGAATACCGATATCGGCGCCATCAATTCTAAAGAACAATTACAGGTGATTCATAAGTATATCAAAATCGGACAACAGGATGGAGCAGAAATATATCAACCCGCAGGAATATTGCCAAAGAAAGGATTTTATTGCATGCCTACTTTATTTACCAAAGTGGCCCAATCCAATCGCTTGGCTCAGGAAGAAATTTTTGGTCCGGTTCTTACCATCCAAACTTTCCGTACCGATGATGAAGTGATTGAAAAAGCCAACAATACTCCTTTCGGACTTTCAGCAGGGGTTTGGACAGATAAGGGATCTAAAATATTTAATCTTACCCGAAAGCTTCGTGCAGGGGTGGTATGGGCCAATACCTATAATAAATTTGATCCCTCTTCACCCTTCGGAGGATACAAAGAAAGTGGATATGGAAGAGAAGGAGGGTTGCAGGGTTTGGAGGGGTATGTTGGGTTTTAGGTTTATGGTTTGGGGTTTATGGTTTGGGGTTTATGGTTTGAAGTTTATAGTTAAGCGCTTAAACTAGATGTAAAATAGTTAGTTGTGCACTTGGGTAATTAACCTTTCATATAAATGTAAAATGAACAGGAAATAAGGAGATTAAAATATCAATTTATTGTTGAATTTCACAATATTATTTTGATGTAATTAATGAGTTTACTGTAAAATCTAAATGTATGGCTACAGTAAATGCATTCGAAGAATTAGAAGTTTGGCAACTGAGCAGAGATTTATG
>JAPLEF010000129.1 GCA_026391525.1 Sphingobacteriales bacterium | reverse complement strand
TTATATTCCATCAGATGGAACTATAGAAATTTTTCACTTATTTAAAAAAATTGGACAAAAAGCAATAGCTTCATTTGATACGAAGACTAAGAAAATTTATTACGATGGTATAACTTACGGTAGTCCATCAAAAGCAGCAATTAAAGCAACTGATGATTATACTAATAAAATAACAAGCTTAAACGGTTGGACTTTTTGGAATTACATCGATAAAAATGGCCAAAAAAGGACAATTGAAAATTTGCGATAAAATTCAAAAAGTAGAAATGACAGTCTAAGTTTTGCAGCATAGCAAGTGGCGGCTTTAAAATGTCCGAGAGCTTGAAGGAATACCAACCGAGGCAAAGGGCTAAGGAAACGCATTACAGCTCAAGCCTTTTTTCTATGAAGTAGAAACCAAAGCACATCTAAAATGTATAAATTCGCAAACGTATAAACTAATTGAATTTCAATGGCTGAAGACAAAAAACAACAACTCGAACAACAACTCTGGAAAATAGCCGATACCCTGCGTGGTAAAATGGATGCCGACGATTTCAGGGATTATATACTGGGCTTTATCTTTTACAAATACCTGAGCGAAAAGATGGAAGCTTATGCCAATGATATTTTAAAGCCCGACAACATAACCTACGACCAGGTAGAAAAACACAAAGACAAAAAAGAGTTACTGGCCGCCGTAAAAGAAGAAGCACTGGATAAACTCGGCTACTTCTTAAAACCATCCGAACTCTTCAGCGAGCTGGCCCGCCGGGGCAATGCCGAAGGCAAAAGCAAATTTATACTAGACGACCTGGACAAAGTGCTTACCGCCATTGAGCAAAGCACCATGGGCAGCGAAAGCGAAGAAGATTTTGGAAACCTTTTTGAAGACCTGGACCTTACCAGCAGCAAACTGGGTAAAAGCGAAACCGACAAAAACGAACTGATTGTAAAAGTACTTAGCCATTTAGAAGCCATTGACTTTGATTTAAAGAATACCGAAAGCGATATACTGGGCGATGCATACGAATACCTGATTGGCAAGTTTGCCAGCGGTGCCGGTAAAAAGGCAGGGGAGTTTTATACACCGCAACAGGTAAGTATGGTGCTGGCACGTTTGGTTACGGTGGGTAAAACAAAATTGAAGAGTGTGTACGACCCAACCTGTGGCTCCGGTTCTTTATTGCTGCGGGTGGCCAAAGAAGTAAAAGAAGTGGCTGCTTTTTACGGGCAGGAGAGCAACCCCACCACCTATAACCTCTGCCGCATGAACATGATCATGCATGATGTGCATTACAAAAAGTTTGACATTAAAAATGAAGACACCCTGGAGCGGCCACAGCATATCGACCAGCGCTTTGAAGCCATTGTAGCCAACCCGCCCTTTAGTGCTGAGTGGAGCGCAAGTCCTTTGTTTATGAGCGACGACCGTTATGCGCCTTATGGCCGCTTAGCCCCTAAAGGTACAGCCGACTTTGCTTTTGTGCAACACATGATACACCAACTGGCCGATAACGGCACCATGGCCTGTGTATTGCCACACGGAGTTCTGTTTAGAGGCGGTGCCGAAGGGCATATACGGGAGTATTTAATAAAAGACAGAAATTATTTAGATGCTGTAATTGGTTTGCCTGCCAATATCTTTTACGGAACAAGCATACCTACCTGTATTTTAGTTTTGAAAAGAAAACGTGAACATGGGGGCGACGTTTTGTTTATTGATGCCAGCCAGCATTTTGAAAAAGTAAAAACACAAAATGTATTACGCCCAGAGGATATTACTAAAATTATTACTGCCTATAAGGAACGTAAGGACGAAGACAAATACAGCCATGTTGCCCCATTAAGCGAAATTGCAGAAAACGATTACAACTTAAACATACCCCGTTATGTAGATACCTTTGAAGAAGAAGAAACTGTTGATTTAAAAACAGTTTCTAAAGATTTGAAGAACTTAGAAAAAAACATAAAAACTACCGATGCAATCATTGCGGCCTATTGCAAGGAATTGGAAATTGATACACCGTTTTAAACCAATATAATGACAAAAAGTAAAACGATTAACGTAAAGGGAACTGAGATTATAATTCTTTCTGATGCCAATAAGGATGAGTATATTTCTCTTACTGGTATTGCCCGTTATCGTGATGCTGAAAGAAGCGATTATATTCTCCAAAACTGGCTTCGCACTAGAAGCACTATAGAGTTTCTTGGGCTTTGGGAGCAATTCAATAACCCTGATTTTAATTCCATCGAATTCGATGGAATTAAAAATCAGGCAGGCTCTAATAGCTTTTCACTCACACCCAAAAGATGGATTGAAGCTACCAATGCCATCGGGATTGTTTCAAAAACCGGAAAATACGGTGGCACATTTGCCCATCGTGATATTGCTTTTGAGTTTGCTACCTGGATTAGTGCCGAATTCAAGTTCTATTTCATTAAAGAATTTCAACGATTAAAGGAGGATGAAAACGACCGATTAAAACTAAACTGGAATTTACAGCGCACATTGGCAAAGGTAAATTACCAAATACATACCGATGCCATTAAAGTAAATTTAATACCTCAAGCACTTACAAAAGAAAAAATAAATTTTATTTATGCTGATGAAGCAGATATGCTTAATGTGGCATTGTTTGGTATAACGGCAAAGCAGTGGCGGGAAGCCAACCCCAAAGCCAAAGGTAATATTAGAGATGAAGCCAACATTGAGCAATTGGTAGTACTATCCAACATGGAAAGTATTAATGCTGTTTTAATACATCAGGGTTTAGCGCAAAACGAGCGCATAAAACAATTAAACAACATTGCCATTACACAAATGAAATCGTTGGTAGGAAATAAGATGGTTAAGAAACTGAAATCATAGCAATCACAAAAATCAAAGAAATCAACGTTCAGACATATGGAAAAGGAAATACAAACCACCGATGCCAGCATTGCCGCCTATTGTAAAGAATTGGGAATTGATACACCGTTTTAATTATGAAAGTAGAAGTATTAGATAAGAAAAAATCATTTGCTCCTAAATTGAGGTTTAAGGGGTTTGATGGAAAATGGAAATCAATTATTATTGGCGATCATGTAATATCAAGTGCGTTTGGACCGAGATTTTCATCTGATCTATATTCTGATTCAGGGAATGTTTTAACATTACGAACCACAGATATGGATAATGATGGAAATATCTGCTACGACAAATTGCCATTGGCAAAATTGAATTTGGATGAATTAAAAGAACACATTTTGTTGAAAGGTGATTTGGTGATATCTAGGAGTGGTACTATTGGAGTTACAGGTGTTTTTCAAGGATATTCAACTCCAGTTATTCCTGGAGCATTTTTAATTCGGTTTAGGTTTAATAAAGATGCGTTGTTACCTGATTTTGTTCGATTATATTTCAATTGTTCAAAAGGACGTAATGAAATAGAATCTCTTTCAGCTGGAGGAGTTCAAAAGAATTTAACTGGTACTAGTGTTTTAAAAATGTCATTGGTAGCTCCTGATTTCCCCGAACAACAAAAAATCGCATCCTTCTTATCAGCGGTAGATGAAAAGATACAGCAGCTTACCCATAAAAAAGAATTGCTGGAGCAATACAAAAAAGGAGTGATGCAACAAATCTTCTCGGGTAAATTGAGGTTTAAGGATGAGGATGGGAAGGCGTTTCCGAAGTGGGAGGAGAAAAGGTTGGGGGATTTTGGAGATACTTTTAATGGCCTTACAGGAAAAACAAAAGAAAATTTTGGAGAAGGAAAACCGTATATTCAGTACATGCAAATTTTCTCTAGTTCAAAAATTGATGTTACTAAATGTGGGTTAGTTCAAATTGGTGAAAATGAAAATCAACCTCGTGTGCAATATGGTGATGTGTTTTTTACAACGTCCTCAGAAACACCAAATGAAATAGGAACATGTTCGGTTCTGCTTGAAGAAACCAAAGA
>JAPLEF010000068.1 GCA_026391525.1 Sphingobacteriales bacterium | reverse complement strand
CGATTCTTTAATTTTCGCAAAAACATACCTAAAAGTAAGCTTGCAACACCCATTTTCAAAAATCAACTCAGTAAAATCAACGGTTCTAGAAGATTATTTTTAAAAGTGCGGAAAACAGGGGCTTATGAGTTTTTAAAATGGATAATATGTGCTCTTTTGTAGTCATTTGAAATCAAAGATAAGTTTCTTTAAGGAATTGAGCAGTCGCCGAAATTACAGCCAACTGTTTGGGCTTGGCGAATTTAGCCGGAATCTATTGTTGCATAAAATAATAAGATTTTCCCTATCTTCTGGCGCCGGTGTTCCATGGGATCACCGGTGTCTATCAGGTCTGCCGGTTTGCAACCGGTTATCTTACACCGGATCCCTTGTAACAACGAGTCCCTATGAAGTTAGTTAGTCTTATGGTGGAATTGGGGAAGGAGACTCGTTTTGAAAGAAATGTCTAGTCCTTCATATACACTTTCACATCCAACCTCAACCAGTTGCCCTCCCACTCTCTTGCCTGTATCGTTGAGTAAAACGCTTTGCCTGCGTCCATGAGCCTGGAAATTACTTCATTTTTATCTTTAGGAATGTAGCCCACTTTTACATCCCGGAAATAAAGGGCGATTGCAAATGCATCAAATTCATTTTTTCCTTCGCGTTTCATTTCTAATTGTACCTTGCTTATCAACTCGGCTTCCACTTTTTCTAATTTTCGGAAGGAAGTGCCTGCTACCATGCACTCCAAAACCATAATTTCCTTTTTGAAAACATCTATGCTGAGTTGCCCATAGCTGAGTGCTGCTAACAGGCCCGGATTAATCCTTATAATACTGGTGCTATCGTTGTTTTCACTCATAAGCTTACAATTAATTGTTCATATTCAAGAGTAAGTTCCTGCTCGTAATCTTTTAATTGTTTCAATTCATTTTGAAGTTTTTCTGTTTCTGCGGCTACCCATTCTTCGTCTTTGATCTGCTTTTCCACCGTAAATGGGAACTGGCTCCTTATATGTAGTATTTTTTCCTGCAATACTTTTATGCCTTCTTTTAAAACCTCTAACCTTAGGGCGATTTCATCAGGTGCAAGGGTATTTGTAGCTGCTGTGGTTTCGGCCAGCTCTTTTTCATACACCACCTTCATGGCCCTTAATTTTTCCAGGTCGCCGTTTTCATAAGCTTCTTTTACGAGGTGCCAAAGTTGAATTTGTTCCTGAGTTAGGTTATGATTTACGTCGGGATGCAATTGTTTGGCAAGTTCTCTGTAAAGTTTACGAATCTCTCCACTTCTTTCCGGGGTATCCAGATTACTTAATAAGTCCTTAGCTTTTTCAATTTTGCTGCTTTCGATCATGATCCTGGCTTCAGCTTCTGCAAGACTGGCTGCTACTTCTAATTCTATGGCGGTAATATCTACAGGCTTATTGCGGTTAATGCAGCTTCTTACTTTTTCCAGCTTTAGCTTTAGTGCTTTTATGCGTAGCTGTGCCTGCAGCCGTTGAACCTGCCAGATTCCTATACGGGTACTATACAACGCTTCTAACTGTGGCTTGCCCCAGTTAATGAGTACATCCTGATCGCTTAACAATTTAACATACTCTTCTTTTAAGAGTTCGAGTTGGGCTAATAATTCATCAGTGGATAATTCTGCTGCCATGAAATTTGTTTATTCAAATGTAAGCAAAATGAGAGGGCCATAATAATCCGCTGGCCTGGAAATTCTTCTGGCGCCGGTGTTCCATGGGATCACCGGTGTCTATAAGGTCTGCCGGTTTGCAACCGGTTATCTTACGACGGATCCCTTGTAACGAGGTCCCTATGTAGTTGCTTAGTCTTATGGTGGAATTGGGGAAGGAGACTCGTCTTGAAAGAATACCCAACCTCTTCTTCTGGCGCCGGTGTTCCATGGGATCACCGGTGTCTATAAGGTCTGCCGGTTTGCAACCGGTTACCTTACGGCGGATCCCTTATAACGACGAGCCCCTATGAAGTTATTTAGTCTTATGGTGGAATTGGGGAAGGAGACTCGTCTTGAAAGAGTAATAGTAGCTCTGTAAAAGTTGATGGAAGTGAGGTGAGGAATAAATATTATTTTTATATGAATTCAACAGAGGTGAAAATCAAAAACTACAGCCTTGGCAAAATGATATTCCTATTCCTGCTATGTGCAATAGTAGTTGGCAGGAATATATATATGATGATTGTAAAAGGAAATGAAGATAATTTTAAGTTGTTTATGCGGGGGCTCGGTCTTATTTTATTTACCGGCTTTATGATCGATTATGGATATAAAATCTATAAAGCGTTAAAAAATAAAAAGCTATCCAGCTAAATTCTTCCCCCGCTTACGCAACCCCTCAAACCCCGCCACATTCATCATCACCAATAACATGCCATAAAACACATCTTCAAACGGTATGGTGTAAATGCGAAGGCCCAAATTTTCGGCGTCGTTGTAAAGTACTACGGGAATGGAGGTTAAAAATCCGTTGACCACCAGGAAGGGAACCAGGATGATCAGGTAAGCGATTAAAAAAGCCGTGAGATGAAAATGCCGGAAATTCTTTCTCAGCAAAAAAAACAGCAAGATGAATATCGCATTGAAGATAAACGTGTAAAAGGTATAATGCCTGGCATGATTCAGTAAACCAAAAACCAATAACCCTGCAGCAAGTAAAATAAAAATCCGCTCCGATAACGCATGGTCTTTCAAAGCGGGGAAATAGCAACGGATGCATTCATAAATGAACAGGCAACAATAAGGCACCACAAAGAAAAACAGCACTTCTTCAACCGGTAAGCTTCCCAGCTTGATGCCGGTGATGTAGGCCGGATTGAACTGCCAGATGCCCATTCGGGTAAACCATTCATCCCAGATGATGTAAAACAACGCCGGCAGCAACATCGCCGGAAAAGCATAACGCCATTTTTTATAGAACGCAACCTTCTTATCAAAACTTAATGCCAACGGGCCTGCAATGGATGCCAGTAAGATGAGGAAGTATGTGTAGTGTGAATTCAAAGCATGGTTTACAATGAGAATAACATCCTAGGTAGTAATGGCAGACTTCTGCCGGCGCTTGTCGTCCTGAACTTTCTGCCAGTATTTTTTGGCCACAAACAGCATCCCGAAACTTTCGCCATGCTCCTTGCCCATATGTTTGTGGTGCATTTTGTGTGCCCAACGTATGGTGCGCACATAGCTGTTGTTGCTGCGGGTAAACCATTTAAAACGCTGATGGATGATCACATCGTGCACCAGAAAATAAGCCAGCCCGTACATGGCAATCCCGAATCCTATTGCCGCAACCCAGTAATACTGATGTTGTAATCCGAGCATGATACAAAGCCAACTGGGAACAGCGAAGATCAGAAAGAAGGCATCGTTTTTTTCAAATATCCCGGGGCGGGGTTGGTGATGGTCTTCATGTAAGTACCACAAAAACCCATGCATCACATAGCGGTGGGTAAGCCAGGTGATTCCTTCCATGGCAAAAAAGGTAAGCAGCGTGATCGTTATAAAAAGTAGCCCGTTCATAATAAGGTTCTTAAAAGCAGGAAAAACATCGCCTGAATGCCTAACAAATGTACTGCGAATTTGTTGTTTTTGTAAAAGTTCATCTTGCTGAAAAGTAGCAATAGCAATGCTGATATAACAAACCAGCATAAATAATTATAAAAAGGAATCTGCCCGTCGCCAAGCCATTTCCAATATCCAAGCTTAACGGCTATGGGCTCCATCAGCCAATCGAAAAATACGGCCAGCGTTGCCCCGTCGATGATTAATGCAAGGGTGCGAAGCTTTCCGGATAAAGGCAGGTCATTACCCGTTTTTCCGGCTGCCAGTTTATTCATCAGGGTATGTATGGCTGTGCCACTGCAATACATCACAATGAACCAGTTGATGCCGATGATCCAGGGCACGCCTTCAATAGCCGGACCAAGAATCGTTCCATAAGCATAGTTACCGAATAGCATTCCGGTTTTGGTACCTACCAGCTCTGCCAGAATGCCGGCAAAAAAACAAATCACAAAAAAATAAATAAAGGAGCGGCTTGTTGTTTGGCGCGTATAAATCAGGAGCGCAAACATGAGCAACAAATTGAGCGGCGTAGTGCGTATAAAAAATTCCCGATCGAAATACAAAATGCCAATCAAGCCTATACTGTGGAATATAATGGCTGCCACGGTAGCTACCTGGCAGCGGGTGAATCCGAAAAAAGCCATTTCATCTGGTATAGGTTGCTGAGGTTGAATCTTACTTCTATTTAATGGGATGGTTGAATGTTATCTTTTGCAATCAGCTCTGCCGTAATTTTTGCACTGTGCAAACAAAGTGGAATGCCACCTCCGGGATGTACCGTACCTCCGCAAAAATAAAGCCCCCTGATATAATTTGAAAAATTGGGTGCCCTGAAAAATGCCGCCAGCTTCGAATTGGAACTGGTGCCGTAAAGTGAACCCATATAACTGCCTGTTTTCGATTCGATAGTGATGGGATCGAGTACAGATTCATTCCTGATCAACGGCGTAATATCCCTGCCAAGGATGCGGCTTATCTTTTCAATAGCGTTTACCCGGCACTGTTGTATCAACGCCTCCCAGTTCTGGCCATAGTTTGCCGGTGCATTAACCATCACAAACCAATTTTCATTTCCCTTTGGTGCAAGCCCATCTTCCAATTTTGAAGTGATGTTGATGTAAACCGTAGGGTCGTTTATCATTTCTTTTTTATCGAAGAGGTATTGAAATTCATCTTTGTAATTCTTGCTGAAAAAAATATTGTGCAATCCCAGTTCGGGGAAATTGTCCCCCATTCCCCAGTAAAAAATAACCGCACTACTGCTTCTTTCCTGCCGCAGGAGCCGCTTTGCCTTAGGCTGATGCTGCAAAAGATTCTTGTAGGTGAAATAAACATCGGCATTGCTCACCACAATATCTGCAAAACAGTTGTTGTTATTAACTACTACTCCCCTCACTTTCCCTTCATGATGTATGATGCGTTGTACCGGCTGATCAAAATGAAATTCCACCCCTTTCTTCAGGGCGAGTTGATACAATGCATTGGTGATGCTGATCATGCCCCCTTTGGGATAATAGGTGCCTTTATTCAATTCCAGATGCGGGATAAGGCTCAACATCCCGGGTGCACTGTAAGGATTACTGCCATTGTAGGTTGCATAACGGTTGAACAGTTGTGTTGCCTCTTCAGAACGGAAACCTTTCCTGTTATAGCTATCAAGGGTTCCGAATACATGCGGCCACTTAACCGCCTTGAATGCAGTAAGTGTTCGCTTATGCAACCAGGTGCTGCTTTTATGCAATGAATGATCGAGAAATACACTGCCTACCTGTTGATAAAGATTTTGAGCATCAGAAAGATAACGGCTTACCTGTTCAGGATTTTCGCCAAGTTTATCTGCCAACTCCTGTTGTAATGCTTCTTTATCGGTAAAAGCTTGTACTCTTTTTCCATTGTCGAAAAAATAGTTACAGGCAACAGGCACATTTTCGTATTGAAAATATTCTTCCATCCGTTCACCGGCCAAAGTAAACAAGGCTTCAATGTTCTCGGGTTCTGTAAAAAGCGAAGGGCCTGCATCGAAATGAAAACCATCCTGCTTGAATGCCGATAATTTTCCACCCGGATAACTGTTCGTTTCGTATACGCTTACCCGATAGCCTTTTACGGCAAGGCGAACCGACATCGCCAATCCGGCTACGCCGCTTCCTATGATTATGGCTGTTGGGGTATGCATGTGCCTTTATTGAAACTTATTCAGATGTTGTAAGATACATTGACAGCTTTGGAAATGCGATTTTAAACCACTCGGTATAGCGCTGTGGATATACTGCTATGTCTGCTTCTATCTGATCTGGTTTTACATACTCATACTCTGCAACCTCTGCCGCATCCGGAAAAACAGGACCGTCGTAAGTACCCACAAAAACATGATCAAACTCGTGTTCGGTCAATCCATTATCGAAACTGGTTTGATAAATAAAACTGAATGCCTTACGTAATGGAGTCTGAAACCCCATCTCTTCTTCAAGCCTGCGTGTTGCCGCATCCTGCACTTCCTCTCCCGGTAAGGGATGGCTGCAACAGGTGTTGGACCATAACAAGGGGCTATGATACTTGCCCGCAGCCCTTTGCTGCAATAGCATTTCGCCTTTGCTGTTGAAAATGAAAATGCTGAATGCACGGTGAAGAAGCCCTTTTTCATGCACTTCCATCTTATCCATGATACCTGTTTGGCGGTCGTGTTCGTCTACTAAAATAACAGAAGGCTGCAATTGCGGGATTTTTAAAAGTACTGATTACATGATATTCAACTGGCTTCGAACCCCGGCCCGCATTACGATAAGTACTTTGGAATAATTGGGAATCCGTATCCTGTCTTGCAAAAGGGTGGAAGGTTGCGATTTTTTTATCCTGTTGAACAGGGATAGGTAATATTTATAGGCCACATAAACACCGAACCTTGCTTTTACGGGCAGCATAAGAATTCCTTCATAAGCCTTAATGAAATCTGCTTGAATATCAGCTTCAATCTGTCGTTTAGATGCACTGGTAAAGTTGCTGAAATCAACACCCGGAAAATAAACTCTTTTCAGGTTTTCGGCATCGGCTTTCATATCGCGAAGGAAATTCACTTTCTGAAAAGCGGCACCTAAGGCCTGTGCATAGGGTTTTAGCTGCTGGTATTGTTCTTTATTTCCCTCACAAAAAACATAAAGGCACATCAACCCAACCACTTCAGCACTGCCATAGATATATTCCTTATACCCGTTATCGTCGTATTTATTTTTACTCAGGTCGCTTTCCATGCTGGCAAAAAAAGCTGCCACAAGTTCCTTGTCGATCTGATATTTGTTTACTACATCCTGAAAACTGTGGAGGATCGGGTTCAGACTGATTCCTCTTTCGAATGCCTTGTAAGTTTCAGTTTTAAATTCTGCAAGCAATGCTGCCTTTTCATAATCATGAAACGTATCTACAATTTCATCAGCGAAACGTACGAAACCATAAATGTGGAAAATAGGATCACGCAGGTCGGCATGCAGCAGGCGGATGGCGCTATTGAAAGAAGTGCTATACCGCTCGGTGGTTACCTTGCTGCATAAACTACTCACCTGATGATAAATTTGCATCATAACCCTTTATTTGTACTCTTTTAAAATTTCCTTTGATACCACTTCCCCGCTGATCAGCGAGGGAGGCACACCCGGACCCGGAACGGTTAATTGTCCTGCAAAATAAAGATTTTCTACCTTTTTACTTTTCATCGACGGTTTTAAAATTGCTGTTTGCATCAGCGTATTGGCCAGACCGTAAGCGTTTCCTTTGTAGGCATTGTAATCTTGCTCAAAGTCGCTCACGGCATAGCTTTTTTTAAAAACTATGGCATCCCTGATGGTTTGCCCGACATGCTTTTCATAACGGGTAACAATCTGGTTAAAATATTGTTCCCTCAATTCTTCCGTATCCGCTTTTAAACCTGCAGCCACCGGTACGAGAAAAAACAAATTTTCACATCCCTCAGGTGCCACTTCCGGATCGGTAACTGAAGTGGCGCTTACATAAAACAGTGGCTCAGTAGGCCATTTCGGGTGCGTATAAATTTCATCACCGTGCTTGTTGAAATCAACATCAAAGAAAAGCGTATGATGAGTTATGCCTTTCAATTTTTTGTTAAGCCCCACATAGTAGAGCAAGCAAGAAGGGGCCATCACCCTTTTATCCCAGTAAGCTTCCGTGTACGATCTGCTGCTTAAAGGCAAAAGTGCTGATTCTATAAAATGATAATCAGCGCCACCTATTATCACATCAGCGTCAAAAAAAACGGTTTCGCCATTTTTAACCGTCCTAAGCTTTTTTGCATTCCCTTTTTCGATAATGATTTCTTCCACTGCCGTATCAAAATGAAAAGTTACGCCGAGTTCAGTTGCCAGTTGATGCATGCCATTACCGATTTTTACCATACCACCCATCGGATACCAGGTACCCAGCTTCACATCAGCATAATTCATGAGGCTATACAAGGCGGGTATGTCGGAAGCCAACGCACCCAAAAACAAAACCGGAAACTCCATCAGTTGTACCAGTTTGGGATGGGTGAAAAACCGGCTCACATGTTTTTTCATGGAAGTAAACACGTCGAGTTTCAACAAGCCTTTGGCCAAATCCATATCCAGAAATTCGGTTAAGTTTCTGCCGGGCTTGTGTACGAGTTTGTGGATACCTACTTCATATTTGTAAGCTGCTTCCTTCATGAACCGTTCCAGCTTTTCGGCACTTCCGGGTTCAATGCTATTGAAAACTTCCTGTAGTTTTTTATAATCAGCAGGAATATCCATTGGCCCGTCGGAAAAATAAACACGATAAGAAGGGTCGAGGCGTTCAAGCGTATAATATTGTTCCACTTTTTTTCCGAAGCAGGAAAAATACCGCTCAAACACATCGGGCATCCAATACCAACTTGGCCCCATGTCGAAATGGAATCCATCAGCTGAAAACTGCCTGCCCCTGCCGCCTGGTGTGGATTGTTTTTCAATTACGGTAACGCTCCAACCCGCTTTTGCCATAAAAGTTGCTGCAGACATACCGGCATATCCGCTTCCAATTACAACTACTCTTTTCACATCTGTAATTTACGGAAAAAATAGGCTGACATGAGGTTAATAACGGGATATCTCTTCTTTCAGCAATTTGCGGGCAAAATGAATCCTGCTTTTGATGGTACCCAGAGGTTCCTGCAGGTAGGCTGAAATTTCATTGTATTTGTATCCTTCGTAATATAAGAGGAAAGGGTTTCTGAAAATATCCGGCAACTTTTGAATGGCTTCCTGAATGTCTTTCATTTCAAGTCCACCCAAAGCTGCATTGCTCACAGCAGTTTGGTTATGATCGAGAAGGAAATCATTTGCCGTGTTGTCGAAGATGGTGTTCTGCCTGCTTTTGCGGCGGTAGTTGTTGATGAAGATATTGCGCATGATGGTGTACATCCATGCTTTTACGTTAGTACCTACATGATATTTTTCTTTATTAGCAAGGGCCCTGTATAATGTTTCCTGAGTAAGGTCTTTTGCAGATTCATTATCGCGTGTGAGAGAAAAAGCGAATGGCTTGAGGAAATCTGCATTGTTGATCAGCATTTGATCGAAATCTAGCGTGCTCATGATATTATGTTTAAACTTTCAGAAAGTAAAGCTAAACAGAAACATCGAGAATAAAAAAAATATTGTTTAAAGTTTTTATAAAACCCTTCTACAAAGTAGAAATGAATTCCATTACTTCAGAAAAGGTTTTTTTGAACAATATCGGAGGGTGGATTTTCTTCTCATAATTCTGGGTGAGTTGCCCCGAAATGATGCAAGGAACGGTTTTCAACTCCTTAGAAACGTTAAGCAGGAACTTATCAAAATTGAAATGCTGTCCCGGTGTGGTGATGTGGGAATACAAATAATCCGGCTTCTTTAGATTTACCACGTAAGCCACATCTTTAATGGGCACGTTGGTACCGAGGTAGATCACATCTGCACCTCTGCTTTTTAGTAAGTAATACATGAATAACAGGCCCAATTCGTGGTATTCAGCTTCCGGAAGAAAAAGCAGCAGCGTTTTGTTGATCCGCAGGGAAGTAGAAACGCCTTCGATACCGACAATTAATTTTTGTCGTATGATATTGGTTACCAGGTGTTCCTGAGCTGGATTGATATGATTGGTGAGCCAAAGGATCCCAATTTTTTCCATGTAACCAAAAATGATTTGCGTTATGGTGCGTTCAATTCCCCTGGCCAGGATATAATTACCAAGGGTGGTTTCAAAGGCTTCCATATCCATATCAACCATGTTCTTCACCAGGTCGTTGATAATTCTTTCCTGTTGGGCCTGAACCTGATTGAGCGAAAGGATCTTATCGTTGATTTCCAACGAATTCATCTTATCGATATGAGAAATCTTATACCCGTACTTGTTCAGCAAGGCAATATTAAGCACTGTTTTCAGCTCCTCATTGCTGTAATAGCGGATATTGGTAAAGGTTCGGCTTGGCTTAAGAAAATTGTAACGTTGCTCCCAAATCCTGAGCGTATGCGCCTTAATACCAGAGAGGTTCTCTAAATCTTTTATAGTGAAAGAATTCATAACAATGGTTTAACCATACTAATACAAAGATGACAGCCGAATTGTTTAAACAATGGAGCGAAAAATTTAACAAGCCTAAAACTGTTTGGGGCGAGGAGGAAGAGAGGTGAACCACTTCACGGCCAGTTGCTGATGGGGAAATAGCACCGACCAGCCCGTTAAAAATAAGATCTTGAAATCCGTAAAAAAGGAGATGTGTTTTCTATACCAGGCTTCTAATTCTGCTTTATATAAAAAGATGCGATTATACATGGCCCGGGGATCTGCAGCAGCAGAAAGTACTTTTTCTTCATCTCTGAATACCAATGACCCGATTCCGGTGATACCCGGTTTCAGTTGATAAATATGAGCCCTGTCTTTTTCTTCAAACAAATTGAAACTTACTTCCATGAATGGGCGCGGACCAACCATACTCATTTCTCCTTTGATCACATTAATGAGCTGAGGGAGTTCATTGATCTTTGTTTTCCGTAAAAAAGCACCGATTTTGGTAACTCTTGGGTCGTTGCGAAGAGTGATTTCACCGGTACCGATGTTTGGGCTATCCTTAACCATGGTGGCGAATTTCCAAATATAGAAGGGCTCGTTACGGTATCCGATCCTTCGTTGCAAAAAGAAAATCTCCTTTTCGCCGGTGAATGCCAATAAGATGATGATGGGAACAAATAGAGGAAGCAAAATTACTAATGCCAGAATTGCCAGAAACAAATCAAGGATACGCTTGGTGATGGTGTACATAAGTCTGTTCAACAAGGATGCGTTGCAAGTTAACGGATTTTACCTTGTACCTCATCGCAAAAAAAATTCCGGGAAAAAGATCAGTGGTAAACAGATTTGATTTGATTCACCACCGATTGCAAATCTTCATCAGTGATATTGGTACTGCAGGGTATGCTCAAACAATGCTTGTATAAAAAATCAGACCGGTTGTTCTGCTGAACAAAAATTTCTTCCTTAAACATGGGTAACTGGTTCATCGGCACCCAGAATGGACGGCTTTGCATTTTATTTCCATTCAAGGCAGCGAGCACTTCACGTTGTTTTGTGGTTTTGATGGTTGGCAACCACCAATTGGGATTAACTGCTGCATCCACTTGCTGAAAAGAAATATCGCCGGTACCTTCGAGTCCGTTTTTGTAAAATGCAATGATTTCTTTTTTACGATTGATGAAATCAGGCAACTGCTCCATCTGTGCCACACCCATTGCGGCTGCTACATTCACCAGCCGGTAATTGTAACCGATTTCATCATGCATATATTCAAAGGGGTCGCTTTTTGCCTGTGTGGTAAGATGTTTGGCTCTTTTCGCCAGTTGCTCATCATCAGTTACAATCATACCTCCACCGCCTGTTGTGATGATCTTATTACCATTGTAACTGAAAGTGCCCATCAAGCCGAAACTTCCGGCATGCTTGTTTTGATAATAACTTCCCAATGCTTCGGTACTGTCTTCCACCACAACAAGATTATGCTTTTTGGATAATTGCAACAATCTATCCATATCGCAGATATTGCCCAGTACATGAACGGGCATGATTACCGGTATCCTCTTGCCATCTTTTTTCAGGTGACAGGCGCCATTGATTTGAATAGTTTCATTTTCAAGAAATTGCTCCAGCAGATTAAGGTCTATTTGCCAGTTGAGTTCATCGGCATCTATGAGGATCGGATGAGCACCCGTATATCTTATGGCATTACAGGTAGCGATAAACGTTATGTTGGGTGTAATTACATAATCGTTCGCATTAACATCCAGCATCACTAAACAAATATGAAGGGCTGTGGTACCGCTGCTGGTAGCAACCGCATATTTGGTGCCGGCAAAAGCTGCTGTCATTTTCTCAAAATCATCTACATACGATCCAACACTGCTCACCCAACCGGTATCGAGACAATCCTTCACATATTTCCAAACATTTCCGCCCATATTGGGGCCGCTTAATAATAACATGATATCCTTTTAATGAATTACCGATCCTTTTTATTTTTCTTGCCCACAAAAATGCCAGTTTAAATTTACTTGTAAAAAACATTAGGTTAAGCAATTGGGTCATACCATCAGATATTCCTGAATTTCTGTGCGAAAGAATCGGTAACAATACCAGTACTCAAAAGTGTATAGATTTCTTTCACCCCATCCGGTACACGTTTGGTGATGGTATAGCCGAGTTCATCCCTGATCTTATCGAAATTCACGCGGTAATCACGTGGATCTTCATTCATCTCTACATAATTCACTTTAACACCGGGAACCACTTTACATACTTCTTCGATGATCATACCCTTGTTGTAATTTTCTTCGGTGGTACCCACATTGAAAACATTGGCTCTTACTTTTTCTTTTTCCGATTCGAGTACAAGTATTACTGAACGGGCAAGATCTTCCACATGGCAATAGGGGCGCCAGAACTGTGCTCCCCAAATTTCCTGTTCACCATTGATGGTGGCATTACGGGTGAATTCGTTTACCGTAAGATCGAACCGGATGCGGGGTGAAAATCCGTAAACGGTGCTGAAACGGAGTGCGGTGCTGCAAATCTTTGAATCTTTACGTTCTTCGAGAAGGTACTTTTCAAATTTCACTTTCAGTTCGGCATATAAAGAAACGGGCCTTAATTCGGAAGTTTCTGTAACATAGGAATCGGGGTCTGGCATTTTACCATAATTACTGCAGGTGCTTGCAAAAACAAAGCGTTCTACTCCTGCTGCTTCTGCTGCTTCAAATAAATCAGTACTGGCCTTCCAATTGGTTTGCTCTGCTTCTTCGCTATATTTTTTACATGCTGGATCGCCAACAATGGCAGCGAGGTGGGCTATGGCATCAATACCTTCGAGCGCTTGCTGAACTTCTGATGCATTGCGGATATCGCCCAGTAAAAATTCAAAATCAGGGTTGAGCATCAATTCGTACAACGAATCTCCGCCAAATTTTAAACTATCGAAACCACGTACTTTAAATCCTTTGCTTAATAACTGGCGAACCAAAACAGAACCTATATAGCCTGCCGCTCCTGTAACCAATACCTTCATAATAGTGCATAATTTTACGCCGTAAAGTTAAGGGATAAGAGAGGTTTATACATTATTTTATGATACGGTCAGGGTTGCCCACCACTTTTACATTATCGGGTATATCTCTGATCACCACCGAACCAGCCCCTACGGTAACCTTTTTACCAATGCTGATATTTTCTTTTATCACCGATTTAGCGCCAATAAAACTGTTTTCCCCTACACTAACATTTCCACATACCACCGCCCCTGGCCCGATAATACCGATTGGACAAACAATATAGTCCAATATCGGCTATCGCCTCATTGTACTATTTGTTTGATACCATCGGCATATAAGATTTATAAAATATTGGCATATTATATAAATCACATTGGTATAAGAGCAAAATTGCTAATCTTACCTTCATATCCTATAAATATCATGTTGGCAGGTATGGTTTGAGGATTTCATTTGTAACAAATATGCATTCCAAATATTGCTTTCCAACAGTTCTTAAAGTTTTGGAAAGTGATTGATATAGCTTCTGTTAATGATATCTTCCATAGTAAACTTATATATCTGTTCATCAACTTCCAGGTATGCCCAGGGTTGCAGGTAGGTGGTTGCCTTAATTCTTCTTTCTATTTCTTCCCTATCCATCTCTGTGGTCAATCGGCAAAGCTCATTGAGTTCCTTTCGGAGATAGGGTTTACGTACCCATTTTTCAGTGGAAGCCGGTAAATCTTCTCCGTTCATGAGGAGGTAAAATATTTCATAAAATGTATAGAGTATCTCACCATAGCATCGTTGGGTAATGGAATAAACCGTATCGTTTTCAAAAACCGGAAATCGCTTTACAGCAACTATATCACCGGTGTCTACTTTTGCTTCCATATGGTGGCAGGTTACTCCAAAAACATCGGCATTATTATAGATGGCAAAATTAGTGCAGCCAATACCGGGATATTCTGGTGGACCGGGATGAAAATTTATTGCCGCCATAGATGCATTGTCTAAAACAGCTTTTGGAATGATCCATTGCGACAGGTACGAAATAAGCAGATCTCCTTTCCATTCAAAAAGTTCTTTAGGAAATGGCTCATTCCGGGTGCTGTGAAAAACAAGCGCTTCCGGATAATGTAAAAGAATAAAAGCTGCTGCCATTGAAGAAAACTCATCATTGGCTTTGCAAATAAATAAAATACTGAGGTCAGCTTTCTTATTCTCTTTCATTTTGCTATTATGATTGATTACAAAAGTTATATTATTTCACCTTAATAATTGTCCATAGTTTTCCAAAATCACTTCGTGTATCCGTTCACGGTTATACCATACTATTATTTCTTTATGAAGATTATTGGCAATTTTTAACATCTCATCCGTATTTTCAATTGCGTATTTTAATTTATCATAAAGATCAAATTCATTGGTCACCTTAAAAACCAGTCCTGTTTCGTTGTGCCTGATGATATCTGTATTACCCGGGATATCAGAACAAACCACCGGAAGTTGCATTGCCCCTGCCTGCAAAATTACATTTGGAAATCCTTCTCTGTGGGATGGATGCACAAAAATGTGGGCTAACGACATATAATATTCTACTGAATCACTCCACTTAATATGAACAATGGAAATATCTCTCTCAATGATCTCCATCGTTTCGGTACCCAGTGGATCTAACAGAGGTTCAAACGGGCCCACCAGTATAAGTTGCAACGGAAATGATTTTTTCAAATGCTGAAAAACGCTGATCAATTCTTCAATACCCTTATCTTTTACCATTCTGCCTACACATAGAATTTTCAATGCCGATGATGCTGGTATTGTTGCAGCAATCTTTTCCAGCATATCTTTCTGTAAATTATTTTTTGAAAATTTTTTAAGGTCAACGCCATTCGACGATCCGTTACCTATCACTTTCAATTTATTTTTTCCGGTAAGATTTTGGGATAAGATGAAATTCATCATCGAATTGCTATTGGGCCAAACGTGGTTGGCTGCACCGTAAGTAAGCCTTTCGGTGAAAACTAGTAATTTCCTTTTGAAACCTTTTTCAATCATCAAAGGCAATCCGGCAACAGTATGTATCCGTATCTTGACACCGGCACTTTTTGCAGCCAGCATTCCTAACAATCCTGCCTTGGGCGTGTGGGTATGAACAATATCGGGACGGTATTTCCTGATAAGCTTTCGCAGTTTGAAAAAATGAACAAGATCCTTAAATGGAGTGATCTTTCTGGTCATAGGAACGATAATGTGTTCGCAACCTTCATTCCTGATCACATCGTCACGTTCTATTCCATCGGCACTGATCAAAATAACATTGTACCCGTGTTCCCGCATGAAACGAGGCTGGCCTGCCAACAGCACTTTAAAAGCCATGGGTACTGTTGTAATTCGTATAATTGTTTTAGACATGATGGATTACTTATTCAAATAAACTTTTGCATACCATACTTCCATGCAAAATAACGTCCACAAAATTTTTGCCCTTTTTTCTGATGGTACCTTTATCGAATTATTCAATAATTTATGGGTAAATACCGGATCAACCAGATTACGGTTAAGGGCAGTTGCAGCCGTTAAATAACCATGAATCATTTCTTTTAATTCAGTATCCACCCAGTTTTTTAAAGGTATTTCAAAACCTCTCTTAGGTTGATTGATCAGGGTTTCGGGTAAATATTTTTTGGCAAGACTGCGAAGTAAAAACTTTGTTGTGCTACCATTTATTTTGTATTTGTCGCTTATTCCGGGTACATATTCCAATAATTCCTTACCTAAAAAAGCACTTCTCCCTTCCAGCGAATTAGCCATGGTTGCAATATCCATTTTTACCAACAGGTCGCTGAAAAGATTGGTATCAAAATCCAT
>JAPLEF010000090.1 GCA_026391525.1 Sphingobacteriales bacterium | reverse complement strand
CCACTTGCTTTGCAGGCCTTAAAATGAGATCGCATTGTCTCTGCTATATTTGTATCTTCCATACCAGCAAAGGTGCTGTACTATTTTTTGTAGAGAAACATGGGGTTGGTAGAGGGGATACATAAAAACAGCAGCTATAGGAGCTGGAGTTGCAATTGTGGTTGGAACAATATTAGAAGACATTATTACGGCAGGGGCAGGTATACTAGATGACTGGGCTTGTTTTGTTCTTGCATACAGGATTGTAAGATTCGCTCTTTTACTTTAAAAATATTTTATGAAAGCTGAATTCTATTATTGTCATAATGATTCTTTGAGAAATTATTTTGAGAGATATGGATTATATTTCAGTCAACATTTTTGTGAATATTTTTCAAAAAACTTTACAGCATTATTTTTCAAAGAAACAGGCTTGAGGCCTAGTACAAAAGTAACTTTGGCGGGGTATAAGCAATACAATGAAACACCTATTTACGAACCCGGACCTGTTTCAAAATTGAACCTGGTACTTTGGATCATGCCTGAATATAATGATGATATCAGTTTTTGTTGGAAATCCAAAACAGCTGCAATCATCCAAACCACAGATGAAGAGTTTGATGAAGAAGATTTAGTTTGCTGGATGGAAGGCTTGAAACCAGCTGAATATTGGAGCCAGGTGGCTACAGAAAAAAAAGCACATCCCTTTCAAGATGCAGGGTTGCCTTACGAACTTAAGGTTTTCGATTATGGAACCGACATGGAGTTGCGCATATTTACTGATGGAAGTATACCGAACGAGGTTATAAAAAATACCATAACAACAACGATTGAAACTTTCAACAGTAATTCAGAAAAGCATCAAAGAAAAGATGGTGTGGTTCATAACTATCAGTTTGAAGAAAGTGATGTATTTTTATGTGTGAGAATAGATACAGGTTCTGCAGGCATTCCTATCATTAATAAGTTATTAAAGTCGTTGGTTAAGCATACTGCTATTGGTAAAATTGAAATCGATATCTAATCAACTTGGTAAGCAACCTACCGCACCCGAGACATCGTTGGGAAGGAAAAGTGTATTGTTTTGGTGCGTGAGCCACGCAAAAGGCTTGGAGTTTTCTTCTCAGCAATATCTCTGGTACGGGATGTTGCGTATCTACTCTACATTTAAACTTGTAAAGACGAGTCCCTATAATATATTTATACATGTGAAGAGATTGGGGAAGGAGCCTCGTGTGGAAAAGATGGTTCGAGAGGACACTAACCTGGAATGGCACCATGGCTGTCATAAACCAGCTATTTTTATGATAAATTTATTTCACTATAAAAAATTGAAGCCCGGGTCGTAACTTTCAGCATAATTGAAAATTTATGCCTTCGAAAGAAAATTTTATTGAAACTATCAAAAACGGCTATTCATTCAAAACAGATGCCATTCAGTTGGGATCGGCTGTTTTTGAAGGACAGGTAGTACCTGAAGCCGGCGTTTTTCTTCCGCTCAAAACCATGAACCGACACGGACTGATTGCCGGAGCTACCGGTACCGGTAAAACGAAAACACTGCAATTGATCAGCGAGTTCCTCAGTGATCAAAGCGTTCCTGTGTTGCTGATGGACATCAAAGGCGACCTCAGCGGACTGGCAGCTAAAGGCGTCCAAAACGAAAAAGTGACTGAGCGTTATCAGCTGATGAATCTTAACTATAGTCCTGTTGCCTTTCCGGTGGAATTGCTTTCACTCACCGGGAAAGATGGTGTTCGTTTGCGCGCTACAGTTAGTGAATTTGGCCCGGTACTACTCAGCAAAGTGCTTGGCCTAAACGATACACAGGGTGGCATTGTAGCCCTGATTTTCAAATATTGCGACGATAACCAACTCCCGCTGCTCGATTTGAAAGACTTCATCAAAGTGCTTCAATATATCGGCGATCAGGGAAAGGCAGAAATTGAGAAAGCCTATGGCAAGATATCTACTACCTCTACCGGAACCATACTTCGCAAAGTGATTGAATTGCAACAACAGGGTGCCGATCATTTTTTTGGAGAGCGGAGTTTTGATGTAAACGACCTGATGCGTATCGCTCCCGATGGGAGAGGGATGATCAATATTCTACGGGTGGCGGATATCCAGGATAAACCCAAAATGTTTTCTTCTTTCATGTTGCAATTGCTGGCGGAACTCTATGCTTCCTGTCCCGAAGAAGGCGATCTTGATAAACCTAAGCTGGTTTTATTCATAGATGAAGCGCATCTCATTTTTCAGGAGGCTAGCGATCAACTGGTACAACAAATTGAAACCATCATCAAACTTATCCGTTCCAAAGGCATCGGCATCTACTTTTGCACCCAGAACCCGATGGATGTTCCGGCTTCTGTACTCGGGCAGTTAGGGTTGAAAATTCAACATGCTTTAAGAGCCTTTACTGCCGCAGACCGAAAAGTGATCAAACAAACCGCTGAGAATTATCCGGAAACTGATTTTTACAAAACAGAAGACCTCATCACCCAATTGGGTATAGGGGAAGCTTTGATCACCTTACTCAATGAAAAAGGAATTCCAACGCCGCTGGTGCATACCATGTTATGTTCACCCCGAAGCCGGATGGATATCTTATCGGAATCAGAAATTTCAACTATTCTACAACATTCTACCCTGGTGGCAAAGTATAACGAGGATGTTGACCAGGAAAGCGCTTATGAGATATTGACAGCGAAACTTCAGGAAGCTGCAAGCCATTCGGAACAAGCGGAAACAAAGCCAGGCAAACCAGCTCCTTCCACTTTAGAACAGGTTACCAATAATACGGTGGTAAAGAGCATGATGCGAACAGCCGGAAACACCATTGTACGTTCGATGCTTGGCGCATTAGGCATCAGTGGCTCAGCCAGAAAAAAATCAAAAAGCTGGTTTTAAAAGTTTCCCTTTCCAAATGCTTGCAAATCATGTAGTAGCAAAGCATGAAATGCGCTGATACTTATACCGATTGGACAAACAATATAGTCCAATATCGGCTATCGCCTCATTGTACTATTTGTTTGATACCATCGGCATATAAGATTTATAAAATATTGGCATATTGTATAAATCACATTTGTATTAAATGATTCTCTTCTCTATTCCGGTTTGTTCCACTGTAAATAGCGAAAATCAATCTGATAAAGAAGGCT
>JAPLEF010000152.1 GCA_026391525.1 Sphingobacteriales bacterium | reverse complement strand
GTTCGAACTCCCGATAATCATCCCGACAAACAACGAGGTACTCTACATGGCGCCTCGTCGTTTTTTTAAGCTGTTTTTTTTTCGTATTATTACTTTCCTAAAAATCATACATCAATCTATCATCATGAAATCACTTCTTATCACACTTGTACTCTCTGGTATGATATTGACTGTGTATAGCCAGGCTAATTCTTTTGTTTGGAATAAACTTCAAACAGTTGCCTACCCCGGAAAGCAGGATGATATTTGTTTTATTGATGAAAATAAGGGATGGTATTGTAATGGACAAGGCAAGATTTATCACAGCAGCGATGGAGGAAATAAATGGGAAAAAATATTTGATCAGCCCGGAACTTTCTTCAGATGCCTGGCATTCATTGATTCATTACGCGGTTTTGCAGGAAATGTAGGTACTGATTATTTTCCGGATGTAAAAGATACCATCCCCTTATACCAAACCGAAGATGGAGGCAAAACCTGGAAGCCGGTAGTTTACAACGGTCCTTATGTAAAAGGCTTATGCGCCATTGATGTGGTGAAAGAACAGTATATCAATCATGGTAACATCGATTACAAATATCATATCTATGCTGTAGGACGAGTTGGTAGCCCTGCCAATATGATGGTTTCACACGATGCCGGTAAAACATTCACTTCCTGGAGTATGAACGGGAATTGTAAAATGCTTTTCGATATCAGTATGTTCAATGCAAGGGAAGGCATTGTTTGTGCAGCCACTAATGAAGATGTTGCAGAGAGCAATGCATTGATTTTACTAACAAAGGATGGGGGTAAAACATGGGAGAAAAAATACCAGTCGAACAGGCCGTTTGAAACTACCTGGAAAGCTTCCTTCCCAACAAGAGAAACCGGCTATGTTACTATCCAGAGTTATAATTCCGACACTACTATCAAGCAACAACGCTTAGCCAAAACTACTGACGGTGGCAATACATGGCAGGAATTGAACTTATGCGAGGATGCAAAGGCAAGATCTTTTGGTGTTGGTTTTATCGATGAGTTTCACGGCTATGTAGGTACTCTTAACAGCGGTTATGAAACCACAGATGGAGGGGCAAACTGGCACAAAGTGGATATTGGAAGGGCTGCTAATAAAATAAGGGTGTATAACTTCTCTAAAAAAACAATTAACCTTTATGCCATCGGAGTAAATGTGTACCAATTAAAAATTGATAAATAAAATAGGTAAACTTCCATCTATATTTACAAAAAAATACATTAAAAATCATATCAAAATAAAAACATGAAGCAAACATTAACCCTTTTAGCCTGCCTGATAACCACTTTATGCAGTGCCCAAACCAAATGGGAAAAAGTAGAGATTACGCCAAATCTTTTCGTTTCCTTTCCTGCCCAACCGATTAAAACGGAGCCTACAAATGGACAAAAAACTTTTATACTTAGATCCGCAGACAGTACCGCCAATTATATTGTATCGGCTACAGATTTGGGCATATTAATGGGCATTGATGAAGCTACTTTGAGTGCAGAAATGGATAAAGAAGAAAGCTGGGAACAGGCTAAATCTGCTTTCATGAACAGTATGGGGCCTGATGCCACTCTGGTAAAAAGCGAAATGACAACCCTACAGGGCAACAAGGCTTTGAAAATGATCATCGAAAGGAAGAATGAAAAAGGAGGTAACAATACCTTAACTGCATTCATTTTTGTGAAAGGCACTACTACTCACAACATCATGTTCAATAACAGAGGCGGTTTGGCTGATGAAAAAATGAAACAACAATTCTTCGAATCTGTAGAAATAAAATAATGAGGAAACAGGTTATCATACATCGTTGCGCCAGGCAACCTGTTAGCGGTTCTCGCCTTTAATATTTTCGTTGACGTATACCGTTTTTGTCAATTACGGTTAATGAGCGAGTAATCTCAATCTCTGAATTTGATAAAAGAGATTCTATTAAAATGCCCGGTTCTTCTGGG
>JAPLEF010000178.1 GCA_026391525.1 Sphingobacteriales bacterium | reverse complement strand
TATTGCTCACTACCATGCCTTTTGAACACAGCAGCACAAGGTGGTTTGCAAACCCTGTCTGTACAGCGTATGCGGTAGGCCTACTACCATCTTTTGTATAGCATTGAAAAGGTTAACAGCTTTTTCATTCATGGCGCAACAAACGACGGCGGCTAATTAATGCCACTTCATGGCTTCGTTCGTTGCCGTTTTGCTGATAAGGAATTTTTACTTTCTCCACTAACAAGCGGTGAAATTCTTCGTTGTTGTGCAACATTTCAGGAGAAGCAATTCTCAACACTTTTTGAACTGCTGATTCTTGTGCATCTAAAGGAATTTCAGTGTTTATTTTGGCAATAGCTTTCGTAAACGGTTAGCCAAAACAATCTGACTGTAATTTTCTCTTTCACAAAAAAGCCCTTCGGGTGAAATCTCTTTGCCATAAGCATATTCCCATCCATGCGATTGCAAAATTTCAATTGCTGATTCTTCTATGATATTTTCGGTGATCGGTTTCAAACGGCTTTGTTCATTAAATATTCTGACACCCAGTTGGGCATATCCACTGCAGTATTCAACACCACATCTGTGCCGTTGGTGATTTCAGCTACCAGGTTTGCCTGCTTTTGTGAATTATCAAATATATAGGCCCTGTTTGTTTGTTTAACCGCAGCTTTAAGGTTGTTTAAACTTTTATAATACCGGTTACGAACCACAACCGGATCTACGAAATGCCCATCCTGCGCCACTCTTACACTTACCCGACTTATATTAATATCCGGGTCTTCCGTCGCGATGTAATATAGGTACACCCTGTACCCTTTTTGAAGTGCCTCCTGTAAAAAATCAATTTTTCCTGAATGGCTCATTACTGTTTCGTATGTAAAAGAAATGGCGTTGGCCAACAGTTGCTGACGGATAAATTCTGCCAGGTCAGCGGACAGATAGGAGTCGATGTCTGCAGTTGTGGTAAATTCGTTCTCAATGGCATCTACTTTTTTCCATAAGTCTGGTTCATTTCTCTTAACGGGGGAAAAATTGCTTCTGGCAAAAAAGTTTTTGAGCTGCTCACTGGTTACCTCCAATTGAAAAGTTGAAAAGGGGAGTGCTTTTGATTCCCGTAGTACCTGTTCTATTTCGTCGGCATTTACATACACCCCTAACTGCACTTTGTTTTCGGACAGTATACCTTTGAATATGGTGGTTTTGCCCGAACCATTGGGGCCTGCAAACACCCTCATTCTTTTTGCAGCCATTTATTTCAGTTTAAACCGTTCAGGTAAATTACCAGCAGGTTTTTTTATCTTTTTGATCAACCGCTTTTTTCCATTTGGGCCTGATTTATACAGCATTCCATTTTCTTCCACGTAAACCGGCACATTCGTTTTTTGGGCTTCTTCACCCGCCTTCAGTGTGGCAGATATGGCGGCAACGAGCAAAGCTCCCATCAACGCCCCTTCATCCTTGTCTTTAGACAACAAAGCCCCAAGGGCTGCCCCAATTAGCCCGCCTTTTATCAACGAATCAATAGTGGTGCTATCATCATTCATCTTTCAAATTTAGGCTTTTCATTTTATACTTGAATAGTGCAGGCATAAAAAGACACCTAATATTTACTACTCACAAACGTTAGTAATTTTTAGTATTGGATAACCTATTTTTAAATTACTTTACAATATAACATATTGACATAGTGTAATAAAACGAAAAAGAATGATGACAGAGAGTAAACCACAAATAAAGTACACATTTTCAGGCCAAGAATCATTTCAATGCAGACAACTTTGGCTTAAAATTGAAATGATCGATTAATGTAGAAGATTGCAAATCCATCAACGTCTCCTCCGGAAGACGTTGGTGATAAGAAGATTGAAGTGAGATAAGCAAATGTGTCAATATTTTTGTGTCAATATAAATGTCACAAAGTTTTTGACACAAAATTTATGTCAATTTAAAAAAAGAAAATAAAATGACACAAATTTTAAATTGAAAAGCTTTTCGAAAAACATAGCATGCAATTAAAGAATTTGACCAAAAAAATCATAAAGGTAACTTCCCCCGTTTCCGCAACCCCTCAAACCCAGCCACATTCATCATCACCAGCAACACTCTTCTGGCGCCGGTGTTCCATGGGATCACCGGTGTCTATAAGGTCTGCCGGTTTGCAACCGGTTATCTTACTACGGATCCCTTGTAACTACGAGCCCCTATGAAGTTAGTTAGTCTTATGGTGGAATTGGGGAAGGAGACTCGTCTTGAAAGAAAGGGCAGTGTTTCGATCGATGAGGTTTGATGTTTTTGGGGGAAATTTGGTAATCGGCTGGTAAACCAGGCCGAGGCAACTTTATAAGATGGTGAAAAGCTACCCTTAAGTCCCCTGCCGTTGGAGGGGGATTTTTTATGGTTTTCTTTGTTTCGTGAGACACGAACCAAGGCGGTGAGCTGTTTAGTTGAAAATAAAAGCTGCTGGTTATAATGTAAGCGGCGGCTAAAATAACATGTTCACTGTAGTTTTATTCGCTTGCCAAAACAGCTTGAATTTGATTGTGTAAGTCAGGAATTTTATTGGTAAGCACATCCCAGACAATGGAATAATTTACCCCCATGTAATCATGAATAAGACGATCTCTCATACCTGCCATATTCTTCCACTGAATTGAATTCCATTTAACTTTATAATCTGCTGAGATTTTTTTTGTTGCTTCGCCAATAATTTCCAGGCTTCTTACAACTGCTCGTTTTAATGTTTCATCTTCAATAAAATCGTCTTTTGTTAAATTCTTATTTATGGAAAGCAAATAGGTACATTCGTCAGCTATATGTTTTAAGAATTCAATCGGTTCTTTAGACATAAACAACAGCATTTAAGATTTTAGGGCCGATATGTTTACTTAGCCCATTTTTGGTAACTATTTCAACTTTTTCATTTTTAAAAAGATTCTCAAAAATGTCATATACAGCCATGTAGTTGTCGAAATTTTCTTTTTCAGGATCAAAATCTATCAACAGATCAATATCACTTTTTACTGATTGTTCATTTCGTAAATAAGAACCAAACAGCCCAATATTCAAAACTCCGAATTTGGACAATTCAGGCTTATGAGTTTTTAAAATGGATAATATGTGCTCTTTTGTAGTCATTTGAAATCAAAGATAAGTTTCTTTAAGGAATTGAGCAGTCGCCGAAATTACAGCCAACTGTTTGGGCTTGGC
>JAPLEF010000109.1 GCA_026391525.1 Sphingobacteriales bacterium | reverse complement strand
GATGGTAAATACTTATCAATTACTATGCCATGCATTGGCTGTAACCCATTATTTACAGCAGTTTCAGGCATGCAGGATAAATCTTTTTTTATGCCTGACAGATTGCAGAATAATGCCTTGTAAAATGTGCTGTAATTGCAGGTGAGTAAGCAAAATGTCAGTACCGTTTTGTGCATTACCCGGCTTTTCAAAACAGCCCTTCTCTAATCTTTTTTCATACAACGCAAAACCATCTTTATCCCATTGCAGTAATTTAATCTGGTTGTGCCGCTTGTTGATAAAAACGAATACATCGCCCAGTAAGATATTTTTCTTAAGTTCGTTTTGCACAATACCACACAAGCCATAGCATCCCTTGCGCATGTCGGTTGTTTGATTGTAAAAATAATACCGCTCACTGGAACTGACGTGTAACATGCTATGCCATTAATTGCTTTATATATTCAGCGGGAGGCATCGCTTCAAAAATCATACGGTTACCATTTGTAAAAACAATCGTTACCGACGTATTGAACAATTGTGGCGTGATGCTTATAAATTTACCAGGTAGTAACTGCGGCTGCAATTTTTTCTGCCAATAATAGTAGTTGGAATGGTTGATATTGTGTTGAAGACAGTACGCCTTCACTGTTATGCCACTTGCTTTACACGATGCAATATGAGCCTGCATTATCTGTGCCGTTGTTTTTGAATCCATAGCGCCAAAGGTGAACCCGTATTATTTGTAAAAAAACAAGGGGTTGGTGGAGTGAATACATTAATTCTGAACAAGTGAATGAACTCACAGTCGTTATTTGTCCATAAATGTTAAATGTATTACCAGACAATGTCCATGAACCAGTGCCATCACCAGCGGGAACACACTGTGTACCTCCATCCACATAGTTAAAGGTATTGTTGCTGTTTAAAACCACTAAATCATCTTTTTCACAAGCTTCCAACAATAAATACAAATCCTCTTCCGGTGAAGAAGGGCTTGCTTTATATTTTAATGCCGAAGGTTTGTATGTACCTAATAAATTGCTCTGGTTGAGCTCGCAGACTTTTACCTCGTCTTTTTTACAACTGCTGAGTGCTAAGGAAAATACAACAGCCATTCCTAGCAATTTTCTAATTTTTGTTAGTTTGGTTTTAAATGTATGTTTATTATTTTCGAACTAATAAAAACTATTTTACAAAATTAGCTAACTGAGAAGCTGTTAAAACTTACCACAAATCAATTGTGTTGTATGTTACTGCTTAGTAAAAGTAGTGACGTAATCTGCGGTTATGCTGCCTACAGTTGTAGGTTCAGAGATTAACAGGTTGCTGCAATTCCATGATTTAATGGTAGCATTGTACCATTCAGTGTTGGTGTTATCTTTAATGATTAACTTGTTGCTAACAACATCCCATGAGCCACCAGTCCAGCTATCACTGCATGAAGAACCTGCCTCAGTGTATGTTGCAGTTTTGTCGGCATTCAAACGATAGATACCCGAAAGTTCACATGGATCTAAGCCTGAAGTGATATCTGTTGATATCCCATTGGTAAACAGCTCTTGCTTTGTGATTTTAAAACTACCTGTAATACCGGCAACAGAAGTTGCACAGGATGGAGCAGGATCATCTTTGCTACAAGAAACCATCACAGTTGAGATGAGCAGTAGCGAATAAAGAATTTTTTTCATGATTTGTTATTATGGTTTTAAATTAAAATTTAGGGACAAATCTAACTAATTGTTATCAGAATCGTATACAAGACAGTAGCAAAGATAAAAATGATGCATGAAAAATGAAAAAAAGATTAGAAAATAAATAAAGTTGAAATTCAGGCCCCTTGTTGCGAAGATTAGGATCGAATTGCTGTCTGCCGCGGCGGATATGAGCTCAAATTCATTATCATAAAAAAAAATGAGGCCTGAAATTCAGACCTCTGTGTTGCGAAGAGAAGGATCGAACTTCTGACCTTCGGGTTATGAGCCCGACGAGCTACCGCTGCTCTACTTCGCGGTGCAAAGATAGCGGTTGAAGGTATTGTGACCAAATGATTATTTATTCCTCTTTTCTTGAAATGGTGCTTGCCCCTTTAGCATCGTATGATTGTAGGATAGCCTCCCCTTTGAAAAGTACCTGACTGGCCCCGCTGGCATTGGCCTGAAGTTGCTTATGAATGGTAAGTAATATGTCGGACGCACCCGATGCCCTGGCCGTACAAAAATTCACTTCGAGTCCGTAACCCTTTACATCACTTGCACCACTACAGGCAACAGTAAGCTGATTTACTACCCCACTTAGATAGGCATCAGAAGCACCGCTTAAATTCATCACCAGATTATCAGCCTGCAAGGTTCCGGAAAGTTCACTGGCGCCTGAAAGCAGCAGTTCAAGATTATCCGCCTTTATAGTACCAATCATTTTGATCGTTGAAGCACCGGATAACATGATTTTCTCTATCACAGGCATAGCAACATAAACCACAGCTTCATTCCTCCGCTTGTTCCAACTCCCCGAACCACTCCTTGAAATGAGCAAGCTATTCCCTGTAATCGTAGTAAGGATATCTTCAGCTTTTCCGGCAGTACTTACAGCGATGGCAAATTGATCTGATTGGGTTAGAAAAACTTTGATATCACCAGCTACCTGAACTGAATTGAATTGCCCTTCCAGGTTACGCATTACGGCGTGTTCATCAACAATGTATTGCTTTTGAGCAATCGCAGGGAGTGTAAACACACTACAAAATATGAAGAAGATAAATTTGAACATGATCAGGAAGATTTTTTTACTATGCCACCGCTGTTGACATTGATATCTTTCACTACAGCATTGCCCTTGTAATGAATAGCGCCTCCACTATTAGCCCTGGCATTCATTTCCTGTACGATATTCACTTTGATTCGCCCACCGCTGGTTGCTTCTGCCTCACAGGCAAGTGTTTCAAGCTCATATCCCCTGAAACTGGCGCCTGAGTTTACTGAAACATCCAGGAAACCGGTTTTACCACTAATGTCTACAACAGCACCACTGGTAGCTTCAATGATCAGTTTTTCTGCATGAATAGCACCGTTAAAATTGGATCCGCTGGTAAGTTTGATATCCAGCTCACTAACGGTGATCAATAAAGGCAATGTTACAGTGGCGCCTGATGAAACATCCAGCTTATCCAATGCAACAAAAGAAACATAAGCTTTCAACTGTCGTTTTTGATTGCTTCCCCAGTTCACAGCATCGGCGTCGAAATAGATTTTCAATACGCCATCTTCCACTTCTGTTTTAAACTTATCGGCATATTTTTCATCGGAATAACTAACCGCTAGCTGTGCTTTATCAGCCTGATCTAAAATCAGCTCAATACCTGCAGAAACTTTGATGGCATGAAAATCTGAATCAAGCACCCTTTCGTGGGCATTAGGATCTTTCAAGGTCAAAGTACGCTGTGCTGTTGTTGCATATCCTATCAGAGAAAAAAATAGTATTAACACACTTTTCATAATATCAATTTAATAAGGTTAATACGTGAAGCACTGTACAATAGTTACAATTTCCAAAAAAATAGATGATTCTTTACCGTAAACTTTACTAACACGTATCTTTGTAGAATCACTTAACAACCAGAATTTCCGGGGTGCTTTTTTAGAAGGCTGAGATTATACCCGTTAAACCTGCCCAGGATAATGCCTGCGAAGGGAGAAGCTTCCACCACTGAAGCGTATTGGATTTACTCAGATCCGGATGTTCGGTTACAAATCATCTTGCATGAAGTATTATCTTACTTTAATCAGCCTGCTGCTTGTACTTCCTTCATGGGCCCAGGAAAACCGTTATTCCAGAGATACTGCCTTGCTGAAACCCCTGGAAATTACTGCAGTGAGGGCTTCAGAGCGAACCCCGGTAGCCAAAACCAACCTAAGCCGTAAGGAAATTGAAAAAAACAATATCGGGCAAGACCTTCCCTTTATCCTCAATCAAACCCCGGCTGTGCAGGTAAGTTCAGACGCAGGAAATGGCATCGGGTACACAGGTTTACGGATCAGGGGCACGGATGCCAGCCGCATCAATATCACCCTTAATGGCATACCCTATAACGATGCGGAAAGCCAGGGCACTTTTTTTGTAAACCTGCCCGATTTTTCCGCTTCTGCAAATGATATCCAAATTCAAAGAGGTGTGGGCAGCTCTGTTAACGGAACAGGCAGTTTTGGTGGAGCCGTAAATATCAACAGCAATGAAAACAATCCCAAAAAAACACTCGATTTTGCCAGCAATACCGGTTCTTATTATTCTTTCAGAAACAGCCTGCAATTCAATTCGGGATTATTCGGTAAACACCTGATTGTTCAGGCCAGGCTGAGCAATATCACCAGTGATGGTTATGTAGACCGGGCTAGTAGCGGGCTGGCATCCATTTATGGTTCGGTTGCCTGGGTTTCAGATAAGAAGACTTTCCGCATCAATAGTTTCACCGGTAAAGAAAAAACCTACCAAGCCTGGTACGGCATAGATGAAGCCACTTTAAAAAGCAACAGGCGGTACAATCCTGCAGGTACGGAAAAGCCCGGTGATCCCTACGATAATGAAACCGATAACTATACCCAATCGCATTACCAGTTTTTTTACAACCAACAAATCAATAAAAAAATTAAGAGCGCTGTTGCCGTCTTCCTTACCAGAGGGAAAGGTTATTATGAACAGTACAAAGCTGATCAACCCTTAACAGCATATGGGTTGCCACACCTGATCAACGGACAGGATACCATCAGCAATAGTGATCTTATCAGAAGGCTTTGGCTGGATAACTATTTCTATGGCGCTCAGGCAAACCTGCAATATACCCACCTTCATAATGATTTCATAGTGGGATTATTCGTCAGCCGTTATGATGGGAAACACTATGGCGAATTAGTTCGAAGCATCACTCCGGGTGCTGCACCTGACCATCACCGTTGGTACAACCTTACTGCCGATAAAACCGATGCCTCTTCATTTGTAAAATGGACCCGGACTTTGAACAACCATTGGCAAATCTATACAGACCTTCAACTCCGGATGGCAGCATACCGCATCAACGGTTTCAGAGCAAACCCCGATGTGAGGATTGATGAGAAATATCTTTTTTTCAATCCCAAATTCGGACTAACGTACACGCATAATGGCAATCAATTTTATATCTCGTACGGACGTGCTGCCAAAGAACCCAACCGGGATGATTTTGAAACGGGAAATCTGCAACTTCCTCTTCCGGAAAAACTCAATGATGTTGAAGCCGGTTTCGAAAAGCGCAGAAGGAAATACAACTGGGCGATAAACCTTTACTATATGCAATACCGCGATCAGCTTGTACTCACCGGAAAAATAAATGATGTGGGTGCTTATACCCGCACCAACATTCCAAAGAGTTACCGTGCCGGAATTGAATTGCAAGGCGGATCGAGGCTTACCCGCTGGCTCCAGATTAGCGGCAACATCGCATTCAGCGAAAATAAACTGAATGATTATACGGCTTTTATCGACGATTATGACAATGGTGGACAGTTAGCAAAGCGTTATGGAAAAAGCACCATATCTTTTTCTCCGGCAGTGATAGGTGGCTATTCCTTATCCCTAATTCCCTATAAGGAAACGGAAATTATGCTTATTGGAAAATATGTAAGCAGTCAGTATTTAGATAACAGCGGACGAGATGCTGCAAAATTAAAAGCTTATTACACTCAGGATTTACGAATCAGTTACAAGCCGGTGATGAGAAACGTGCGCAACCTGCAATTTTTCATCCAGTTCATCAACCTCTTTGATACCCAATACGTACCTAACGGTTACAGTTTCAGTTATTTCTCCGGTGGAAGTGAAACCATCGCCAACTATTATTACCCGATGGCTACTTTCAATGTGATGGGAGGTATTAATATCGGTTTATAGAATAGGAAGATCATACACCGAATTGTTCCTGCCAACCAAGCATTCCTCCAGTGAGGTTTTTTACATTGCTGAAGCCCATCGACCCGAGCATAAGGGCTGCCTGCATGCTCCGTTGACCGCTTCTGCAATAACAGATGATTTCCTGATCGCGATGGTGTTCTAATGCTTCAATTTGCATGGATATAATATGCCCTAATGGAAGCAATGTGCCCCCTATATCAAAAGCTTCATGTTCGGCAGGTTCCCTAACATCGAGCAGAAAAAGATTTTCACCTGCCTCTTTCCGCTGTTTAACTTCTGTTGCTGTGATGGATTGCATAAATTATCTTTTGAATGATTACACGATTGGAAAAAAATATATGGATTAATGTAAAGTATCCCTTGGCGACTTCATTTCAACAGAAACCTTAAGATCCATCAATTGTCCGGGCTGGATATAAACCGGTTCTTTATCCATATTGAAACGGGGAGGGCTCTGTTCGTAAATAAAAGCGGCAAGGGTATCTGTAACACCCGGATCAGCGATCGTTGCCCCGAGCAGGATGCCGTTTTCTTGTAACACAATGGAGGCTTCAGCCAGCGTAAGCCCCACAAGATTGGGGACCAATATTTTTTCTTCACTAAGGCCGCTTCCAATGATCAGGTCTATCGTACTTCCCCAGGGCAATTTTTCGCCCGGATTGATCCGCTTATTCTTGTAGAATTGTTCCAGTACCGAACCTCTCATGAAGTCTGGCCTGAAACTGGTATCCCCTAATTTGAGGTGATTTCTGCGCATGATTTCAAAAGCGAATTCCATTGTTTTTCCCTCAAGAGCCGGCATATCTATCATGGGTAAAGTAACCCTGTTTACCGTAAGCATCACGGTACGGTTTACTTTTACGGTACTGTTTGGATCGGGCAATTGCTTGAGTACGATGCCCATCTTTGCTGTATCGGTGTAAACAGAATCTTGAATAAGCACATCAAACCCTTTAGCTTCCAAAGCTTTTATGGCATCTTTAGTATTCTTGCCCAATACCGAAGGTACAGTAAGGTACTGCCCATGTTTCGTGATTGAACCCAGTAGTTGTAGCGTTAAGTAAATCAATAGCAAGCCGAGCAGGATGGCTACCAGAAAATTTACCCAGAATGGCCTTTTGGTGATAAACTGAAACAAGTTTTTTTTGGTTTAGGATTGGAAAATAGTAGTTAATCGGGAAGACAAGCTTCAATCAATGCAGAATAAAATTCTCGCAGCGACCAGCCCATAGCTTTTACCTGTTGCGGAACGATACTTGCAGCACTTTGTCCGGGTACAGTATTGATTTCAAGCAGGTATGCACTATTTTCTTTTTCATTGAAAATAAAGTCGATCCTAACTACGCCACGGCAATTGAAAACCTGATAAGCCTTCTTCGCTGTCTCCCTGATTTGATCTGCAATTTTTTCTTCCAGATTGGCGGGAGTAATTTCTTCGCTTGCCCCTTCATACTTTGCGGCATAGTCGAAAAACTCATTACCGGAAATGATTTCTGTAATCGGTAAACTGATCACAGCAGTTTTGGAACGAAAAACCCCGATGGTGAATTCACGGCCACTGATAAACTCTTCTACTAAAACCTGTTCATCTTCCTGAAATGCTTTTTGCAGGGCAGCTTCCAGCATACCGGCTTCATTCACTTTACTGATGCCTAAACTACTACCTCCATTATTGGGTTTTACAAATACTGGCAAATGCAATTGCGATAAAATTACGGAAGGAGATAAGGGTTGATTTTTAAAAAGATGTAACGACCTGGCTACCGGAATTCCGGCAAAAGCAGCAACAGCCACAGTATATCTTTTGTTAAAGGTTAAAGCTGAACTGGCCGCATCGCATGAAGTGTAGGGAATATGCAAACAATCGAAGTACCCCTGCAACTTACCATCCTCGCCGGGCGTGCCGTGAAGCCCGATCAAAACTGCATCGAAATTGATTTTCGTTCCTTCTTCAACAATTGAAAAATCGTTTTTGTCAACCCGGGTCTTTTCCTGTTTCCGGTTTACATAAAACCAACCATCCGGATGGATGTCGATAAGAAAGCAATTCCATTTTTCGGGATCTATATTTTCAAAAATGGTTGCGGCACTTTTATAAGAAATTACCGCTTCACCCGAATAACCTCCGGTAACGAGTGCAATGTTTTTCTTCATAGAGAAGTACTAAGTTTGAACAAAGAAACAAAAAAAAACGATGGGTGCTGTTAAGATAAAGCCAGAATAAGCCGATTAAGGTTCCCCGATGCCTAAGTTTCGGGAATCAAGCGCCAATTTCCATTTTCCATCTTTTTGTTTGCGCCAGATACTGGTATAGGTGCCATAAATGATAGTATCATTTTCTTTCGGCCTCATGGCATAAATACCATATGTAAAACCCATATCGCCCGAATTGGCTACTTCCACATGCCGGGGTTCCCAGGTGAGTTGATAGCCGGTATCATCCTGTTGAATGAGATAATCTATGGCGTTTGCCCCGATGATTGGCATATTTTCGGGTCGAAGTAAAACTCCGTTGCTATCAATATATTCGATGTATGCTTTTTTCATGCCGCTTGCACTGCTCATCTCCGAAAACGCCTTATCGGTGGCAATGAGTTCGAGCTTATAGGCAGCAGTGGAACTTTCTTCTTTTAAAGGTTTGTTTTTACATGACAAAAACAGGATTAAAACCAGTAAGAAGTAAACAATTTTCATATCCGTTTTTATGTGAAAGCCTTAATGATACCGAAAGGTATAAAAAAAGGCGAAAGTATTGAAATAATACCCTCACCCAAATGCAGGAAATATCACCTGCTTATAGAAGCCTTCCGGCTAAAAGTTTAGATATGTAAACTGTTTTTCTTCGCCATCAGTTCGTCTACTGTTTCCCGATAGGCTTCATCCGCAACGCAGCAATCAACGGGGCAAACAGCCGCACATTGTGGTTCTTCATGAAATCCCTGGCATTCGGTGCACTTATTGGGTACGATATAATACACATCGCTGCTGATAGGCGCATTTCGCTTATCGGCATCTAATGTGGTGCCATCCATCAGGGTGAAACTGCCTTTAATGGTGGTACCATCTGAAATGGCCCATTCCACTCCACCTTCATAAATAGCATTGTTCGGACATTCGGGCTCGCAAGCTCCGCAATTGATACATTCGTCTGTAATCTTAATAGCCATCTAACGTAATTTTGCTCTAAAATAATAATAACCACATGAATTTACAAAATCGAATCGATTTATTTAGCCAACTGGGGAAATTTTTAATGGAAGGAGATACGCAATGGCATGAGGTTAAACAAAAAGCGTCAGCAAAAAATCCGTGGTTTACGCCTAAATTCATAGATCATGCAGTTCACCAGATAGTGACGCAGTATCTCCACCCACAAAAGTTACAGGAATGGACGGCACATTACCATCTTGATGAGCCTGCAAAATTAAGCTCGGTAGGCATTGTAATGGCCGGTAACATTCCGCTGGTGGGTTTCAATGATTTTTTATGTGTTTTGATGAGCGGGCACCGGGCGCTGGTAAAATTATCTGCAAAGGATGATACCCTTTTACCTTTTCTGGCTGAAAAACTGGTAGAAATAGAACCTGCAATTAGCGAAAAAATTCAATTTGCCGAAAACCTGAAAAACTGTGACGCTTACATCGCTACCGGAGGAAGCCAATCTGCCCGCTATTTTGAAAAGTATTTTGCGGCTTATCCCCATATCATCAGAAAGAACCGAACTTCTGTTGCCGTATTGGATGGAACAGAAACAACAGCAGATCTGGAAAAATTAGCCGACGACATCCACCTTTACTTTGGCCTCGGGTGCAGGAATGTAACGAAAATATTTGTGCCGAATGGTTATGACTTTATTCCTATTCTTGAGGCTTTCAAATGTTATCAGTATATGCGCGACCATTACAAATATGCCAATAATTACGATTACCAGCTTTCAATCTTGTTGCTCAACAATCGCTATTACATGACCAATGGCAGCACTTTACTTACCGAACAGGAAAACATTTTCTCGCCAATCAGTGTTTTACATTACGAATATTATGATAAAAAGGAGGAACTGCTGTTGCCTCTTTCTAAAAAAACCGATATCCAATGTATTGCCGGGAAAAGTTTTTTACCCTTTGGAACTACCCAGGAACCCGGGCTTTTTACCTATGCCGACGGGGTGGATACCATGCAATTTTTACTGACCTTATGACGAACTACGAAAGTCTTACTAATTTAATGTTAAAGATGTCAGCAGCAAACGAACAGAATGTCAGTCTGGATGTAAATTGCGCTAAAGGCACAGGATTTGCAACCTGTGTTTGAAGAAAAAAAATAAATACAGCATATGAAACTCAGCCAAGTACTTACAACAATCGCCATTAGCGCCCTTACCACCCTTGCTGTAGGATGGGGCTATGGCAAGTATTTCAAAAACCAACAAACTTATGCTGGTCAAACTGCCAGTGTGCTTCCATCCAATTACAAGAACGTTGGTTTTAACGAGCAAGGTAATCCGCCTGGCGCAGTTGATTTTACACAACCTGCATCTGCTGCATTACCTGCCGTTGTGCATATCAAAACAAAAACCAATGCCAAGCAGGTGAATAACAATCTGCCAAAGGTTAGGCAAAATCCATTCAGCGATTTTTTTGATGATGACTTATTCAACCAGTTTTTTGGAGGCGGGCGAATGAATATCATACCTGAACAAAAAGCATCTGGTTCGGGTGTTATTATCAGCGAAGATGGTTACATCGTTACCAATAACCATGTGGTTGCCAATGCAGATGAAATTACGGTTACCTTAAACAATAAAAAAACCTATAAAGCTAAAGTGATCGGCGCGGATCCTGCCTACGACCTTGCTGTTATCAAAATTGAAGCCAGTGCTTTACCTTATCTCATCTATGGAAATTCGGATGAAGTAAAAATTGGGCAGTGGGTGTTGGCTATAGGTTATCCCCTAAACCTGGAAACTACGGTTACTGCAGGTATTGTAAGTGCTAAGGCGAGAAGTTTGGGATTGAATAAAGATAAAACCGGCAACGTGGGCGGCGCAGTTGAATCATTCATTCAAACTGATGCTGCAGTAAACATGGGTAATAGCGGTGGAGCGTTAATCAATACAGATGGCCGGCTGATAGGTATCAATGCTGCCATTGCTTCACCAACAGGCTACTATTCAGGATATTCCTATGCCATTCCTGTTAATATTGCCAAGAAAGTGGTTGATGATATCATAAAGTTCGGTACTGTACAAAGAGGCTACCTGGGCATCATGTTTGGAAATGCGGCTGATATGACTGAAGACCAGAAGAAAAAAAACGGAGTGCCTTTAGAAGCCTATGATGGACTTTTTGCGACAGAAGTACCCACTGACGGTGGCGCATATGCAGCAGGAATTCGCAAAGGCGACCGCATACAACAGATCAGTGGAACAGAAATCAAAAGCGGTGGGGAACTGCAGGAGCAGGTAAGCCGTTACAAACCGGGCGATAAGATTCCGGTAACCGTTCTCCGTGGTGAAAAGCCCATAACCCTAAACGTTACGCTAAAGAACAAAGCCGGAAATTATGATGTTGTGAAAAATGATACTGAAATGGATATGTTGGGCGCAGACTTTACAACCCTCGATATCAAAAAAGCGAAAGAGTATGGGGTGAATGGCGGAGTGATTGTGAAAAAAATAAACGAAGGTGCCCTTAATGATCAAACCCGAATGAAGGATGGCTTTATCATTCTTCGGGTAAACGACAAAGAGGTTAAAAGTGTGGCAGAAATGAAAACAGCCATAGGTGCTCAAAAATCAATTACTATTAGTGGTTTCTATCCAGGTTACGACGGATTATACGAGTACCCCATAACCCTCGAAGAAGAGTAACAGATTAACAGCCATGAGAAAGAAGGAAGTCCGGTAAATACCGGGCTTTTTTTATGCTTTGAGTAAAAGCAGATAACCGCCGGGCAAGAGTTCAATAGGTTCGCCATCTTGCCTATCGATGGCAATACCGGTAAAATAATCCAGCCAACTGCCTTCATTGCTGTATTGGCTCAGATTGAGATAGCGCTTTGAGTTACCCAAATACAGAAAAACCATTAGTTGCAGCTGCTCACCTTTACGCATAAACGCAAGTACATGTGGTCCTGCTTCAAGCCAGCTTGCCCTGTCATCGAAAGCGAATGTTTCCCTCAATTTGCCAAGCTTTGCATAAAAAGGGAACAGGGCAGGCGAATCTGGCCATTGCAAAGCATCCTTCTCAAAAAAAGCCAACCGCCTGTAGTTTGGAATTTCCTGTCCGCTATAAATTAACGGAACAGCAGCCGGCCAGGTAAAACTGAGTACAGCGAGTGCCAGAGCGAAAATGCCATATTTTTCGTATTCGGTACCATTCCAACTGTTTTCATCATGATTGGATGTAAAAAAAAGCTGTAGTGCTCCGATAGGGTTTTCATTCAAAGTTGCTTCGAGCAGGGTTTTTAATCCCTCAACCGTATGCCAATTTTTGATGCTGTTTTCTGTTTGGTGCATCCATTTCCAGGCATAGATCATATCAAAAGCCCCGTAATAGTTGGCGTCGTCAGTTTCAGCCAACCAGATGAGTTCCGGTTTGATCAATTCAGCCTCCTTTCTTGCATCGAGCCAGAAAGGCAATGGGGTGAGATGCGCCAGATCTGCACGAAAACCGTCAATATCAAAATGCCTGACCCAATACATCATGGCATCCTTCATTGCAGCGTGTGCTGAGGGTTCGTTATGATTAAGCTGAATCACATCCTCCCAATCATAAGGTGACACAAAATCACCGGATGGGTTTCTTTCATAATATTCCGGATAAGTATTCGTCCAGTGATTATCCCATGCCGTATGATTGGCCACCCAATCGATGATCAGTTTCATACCATGTGCATGGGCATCATCAACCAATGCCTTGAAATCAGCATGGGTGCCGAACTCCGGATTAATGTCATAATAATCTTTGCTGCTGTAATAACTACCCAACGAGCCTTTTCGATTTACAATCCCGATCGGGTGAATCGGCATCATCCATAAAATTGTTACACCCATTTCCCTTAAACGTGGCAATTGGTTTCGGATGAATTCAAAATTACCTTCCACCGAATACTGGCGGGTATTCACTTCATAAATAACGGCTTGTTTCAGAAAAGATAAAACTTTAGATGCCTGCATATCCTGATAAAGATAAAGGAAACACGAAATGAAAGCAAGCGTTGGTGATTAAATTGCATAACGGTATTTCAAAAGCGCAGGAAGATCGTAACTTTGTACAGAAGATTATCATGAAGCAATTTACCATTCCCTTTACCTATCGCAGCAACCTGATCAGCGCCATCAAAGAAAAAAGGAAGCAGGCAGACAAGATGAAAAAAGATTTCACGCCTACCCTTCTTGATTTTGGTGGGCTTAAAATTTTCCTGGCCAGGCATTTTGGATTCTGTTATGGAGTGGAAAATGCCATTGAAATTGCCTTTCGTACCATTGATGAAAACCCGGGTAAACGTATCTACCTGCTTAGTGAAATGATTCACAACCCGCGCGTGAATGCCGACCTTTTAGCACGCGGGGTTCAGTTTCTACAGGATACTTCAGGGAAGGAACTTATCTCCTTTTCTTCATTAACTGCTTACGACATCGTAATCATTCCTGCATTCGGCACTACCCTTGCCATTGAAGAGCAATTAAAAGCAACCGGTATTGCCATTGAAAAATACAATACTACCTGTCCTTTTGTAGAAAAAGTTTGGAACCGCAGTGAACAGATTTCGCGTGAAAATTATTCCGTAGTGGTTCATGGTAAACCAACCCATGAAGAAACCCGGGCTACCTTTTCACATGCTGCAGCAAATAGCCCTACGGTAATTGTGTATAATATGCAGGAGGCGCAATTGCTTGCTTCCATCATTACCGGAAAAACATCATCAAAAGATTTTTACACTTTGTTTGAAGGAAGGTTTTCAACAGGTTTTGATGTAACAACAGATTTGCAACGCATCGGTGTTGTTAACCAAACCACCATGCTGGCCAGTGAAACGCAAGCCATTGCTGATCTGCTCAAAGAGGCCGTTATGGAAAAATATGGTTTAGAAGAGGGTAATGCCGAATCACATTTTGCAGATACAAGGGATACCCTCTGTTATGCCACTAATGACAATCAATCTGCCGTATTCGGATTATTAAAGCAGGAAGCTGAACTTGCCATCGTAGTTGGCGGTTATAACAGCAGTAACACTTCGCATCTCGTTGAACTTTGTGAGCAACAGTTACCTACCTACCATATTGATCATGCAGACAGGATCTTATCAGCTTCTGATATTGAACATTTCGATTTTCATCATCAAATTGAAAAGCACAGTTCCCCATACCTACCTGATAGCCTTCCATTACGCATACTGATTACAAGTGGTGCCAGTTGTCCGGATGCCATGGTTGAACAGGTGATCAGAAAAATAGTAAGCTTAGTTCCGGGAAAACAAACTTATGAAGAAGTGGCAGCAGGTTTCCTTTAATTAACCATAAATCGATTTCTATAATTTTTTAGCTACGAGCTTGAGTGCAAAATCCAGCTGTTCTTCCATACTTAGATTGGTATTGTCTAATAAGATGGCATCTTCCGCCATGCGAAGTGGACTTACTTCACGGTTAGAGTCGATATAATCGCGCATTTCAAGATTATGCTTCACTTCTTCTATACTCAGATTAGGATTTTTGATCAGCATTTCTTTGTATCGACGTTCTACACGGGTACGGATATCCGCAGTCATGAAAATCTTAAGCTCTGCATCCGGAAAAACGGTGGTGCCGATATCCCTTCCATCCATCACGATGCCCTTTCCTTTACCCATTTGCTGTTGTTGTGCAACCGCAAATGAACGAACATCTGCCACCGTGGCCACCTCACTTACTTTTTCGGCCACAACAAGGTCTCTGATAAGGTATTCCACATTTTCATCATTGAGTATCATTTCGGATTGTGATGAACGTTCACTGTACTGAAACTGCAAAGTGATTAACTGAAGGGCCTGATTGGTTTCCTCCGTATTGCGCCAATCAACGTCGTTACGAAGAAAATAAAGCGTAATGGCCCGGTACATCGCACCGCTATCAATATATACATAACCGAGCGATTTTGCCAGTTGGCGGGCAAGCGTACTTTTACCGCAGGAAGACCATCCATCTATGGTGACAATAATTTTCTTCATTACTTAAGCTTCAGGAATCAGTACGTAAAATAGAATAAATACCGATATGCTGATGTTCAATGCCTTAAAAAAGCGTAAAGCGTAAATGAAAGCACAAAAAAGAGGCTGTATCAAAACTATTTGGTACAGCCTTTTTTCATTTTACTCATTATTGAGTTTTTAATTTTTGCGAAGAGAAGATTTTTTAAGAAACGTGTTTTTAAGAAGTGATTTTGCAGCTATTAAGCTGCATTTT
>JAPLEF010000110.1 GCA_026391525.1 Sphingobacteriales bacterium | reverse complement strand
CGCTGAACGGGGATTTTCTAAATTAAAGTTTTCAACATTTTCCCGAGTAACTGTCCATTTTGATACAATTGAACAGTATAATTGCCTTTCATGCATTTTTCTGCATTCAATGAAAATGACAATCGTTTGATTTCGCCCCTGGTATAATCAAAACGGAGTTTGCAGGAATAGATTTTTCTTCCCTCTGTGGTTTCAAAGCTTCCCGAGTCCCAGGGTGATGTTTTGAGCACTTTACCATCTGGTTGTAACAGAACCACCATCATTTCTGCACCTAGAACCTGATACTGGTTATGGCGTACTACAAAACTTCCGGTAAACTTGTTGGTTTGCAATGCCTGTACTGTTTCTTCTTCCTTCCCTTCAACAACCATTAATGCCTGTAATTTGATATCCGATACATTGAGTAGGATCTTAGTGGCTGCTTTATCAGCTGCATCATCTGAACTGGTGGCTCTTACATTCTGAATACCCTGGTTTTCATTACGGGTGAGTTGTGCCAACACTTCATTAAGCCTCTTGTTTTCATTTTCAATTTCGGCATTCCGGTTTTTAAGTTCATTTACTTTACCCTGAAGTTCGGCTATTTTCAATTTGGCATTATCTATATCCTGTTTGTTGGCAGGATTCTTAAGTAAATCAGCAATTTCCGTTCTGAGTTTATAGAATTCATTGAAATTGAACGTCAGTCCGTTTTGTATAGAGTCAGCCTGGCTCAGGGTAGAATCAAGTGAACCCAGGTTTTGGATGGTAGCTTTATAAATTTTATTGAGAGAATCACGGGTTGCTGTAGCTGCTGCTGTGGAATCTTTGAGTATGTAAACGGTTCCGCTCTTACTGCTTTTTTCGTTTCCGAGACTGTAACCCCAGCTCCAGAGCAGTGCAAAGGATACCAATATCAGCAATACAGAAACAACCAGTAACAAAAGTGATTTAGAATCTTTCATTGAAGAAGATGGGTTTGCCTGTACTATTTGCCGCTTACAGATTGATCTACGAATGCGCTGATCCAGCCTACCTGTCCGTTTTTAACTAAGAAAAACTGTTTCTTATCATAAACCCCTTCAAACTGGCGCATGATTTTGAGGAGTAAACCAGTTCCAGCCATCAAGGCTCGCTGATCGAATACCTTATGTACTGTTTTCACTTCTTTGCTAACAAGTGCCTTATCCACTGTTGCATCAAGCACTTTCAACAGGGCTGAATCGGAAAATGAACCAAAGGAAGACTGTAATTTTTCACTGTATTTGAGAACATCTTCAAATTGAACCGGAACCACCGGGTTGTCGGCAAGTTCAGGATACATCAAGGTTGCCGTCGCCCAGGAAATACCTCCGCTAAATGCGATATTATCGCTCATATTATACGCTCCGCTAACATTTACGGCATAAACAATTTCATCGTTGGCTTGTCCGGCTAGCACACGAAACATCTGCCTGGCATAATTATTCAGGCTTATATCGTCTTCTACTCTTTTCTCAGTAGCATTGTTGATACTTTTTGTGCCCCAGGTTAGTTGAAATAATTTGAAGTCATTAGTATTGCCATTGGGGAAATAGCCTCCCTTAGTGTTACCGCTGCCGATATCGATCAAAAAAGTATTGTAACGGCGTGAGGAAGGAACGATACCCAGATGAGAAAGCCTGGCTTCATCAGCAACATCAATGGCCAACATGGTTCGGGAAGGTTCTTTGATAGCTTTGCGAAACGAATCAGCCAGATTAACCAACCAACTTTGTTTAGATTCTTTTTCGGCCTGAACTTTTACACCACTGCTGAAAACGGTAAAGATACGGTCAGCAGAAACCTGGTATTGATTGGAAGCAGACTGGTACAATCCAATTAATCCCTTTAAGGTAGCTTGAAAACTGGAAGGAGTGAATGAAATGAAATCGGTATTTACAGCACTATCTTTCAAAATGATAAAACTGCCGTTGCGTTGGCCGTTTTTACCTAAATCAATCAGACTCAATTTCACGCCTTTGGATCCTACCTCAATACCTGCATAAACAGCGCTGCTTTGAATGGATTTCTTCACGCTGGTTTGTGCCATTACCTGATTTATGGCCAATAAAAAACAGATGATGATATTACAATATTTCCTGGTAGCAATCGCGCTCGGCATGGCATCTTTCATTTACAATAAAAGTACAAACAATAAAGCAGTGGCTAACTTCAGCAAAAGCTTATGTGTAAAAAATGTGATTAACAAACTGTGGTTATTAAAGGCAGGAAAGGGCGATATCAAGCCTTTAAAATAAAAACTTTCTCCATAACATCACCTGCACGCAGCTGATCAACTACATCTAATCCTTCTGTAACTTTTCCAAAACAGGTATGCACACCGTCGAGATGTTTTGTGCCTGCACGATTGTGGCATATGAAAAACTGCGATCCGCCGGTATCCTTACCCCGATGCGCCATAGAAAAAACTCCTTTGTCGTGTATTTGTTTATCGCCATTGGTTTCACAGGATATCGAATAACCTGGACCACCGGCTCCGGTACCATCCGGACAACCACCTTGAACCACAAAATCAGGAATCACCCGATGAAATTTCAATCCATCATAATATCCTTTTTCAATAAGACTTACAAAATTGGCAACTGTTTTAGGCGCAGCATCATCATAGAGTTCAAATTGTATGGTGCCTTTGGTGGTTTGCATGGTGCCTTTGGTGAGAATCATTTCGCTCATGTAAATACGTTTGTTTAATGAACTGCAAAATTATGGATAATGAGTTGTTGTTGTCGAAAAAAGTAGTTCCCCTTGCTGATTTGATTTTCCTAATGTTGATTCTATCAAATTCTTATGGGTAAAGGAAGGCTTGAAGCATTCAGCGACGGCGTAATTGCCTTCATCCTCACCATTATGGTTCTTGGAAATGAAAGTTCCCCGGAATAGCAGTCCGGTTGCTTTATCGGGTATTGTTTCGGTATTGATCAGTTATATCTCAGGTTTTATGTATTTCGGCATATACTGAAACAATCATCATCTTTTGCAACTGGTTAAAGTGGTAAATGGTAAAATACTTTGGGCTAACCTGCATTTGTTATGCTGGTTATCGTTGGTTTCGTTTGAATGAGGATGAATGAGACAAAACAATTTTTCTAAATAGCCCGAAGCCCTGTATGGATTTGTTTTGCTGATATGTTGTATCGCTTATTATATTTTATCATAGCTGCCGGTAGCGCCTGCTAAAAAAATGTGGGACTTGTGAAAGCGATTAGAAAAGATAGTAAGGGGATCTTGTTGACACTTTACTGCATCGGTATCAGAACCTGCCTG
>JAPLEF010000008.1 GCA_026391525.1 Sphingobacteriales bacterium | reverse complement strand
CGGTACGCCTTTCTTTGCCTGAGCTACAATGGTATTGTACTCCGTTTTGATGGTGCTCATTTTTTAAAGTTTTAATGAACTTTAAAGTTCCATCTTAAAGTAAAAGGGGAGAAAGGCTACCGAAGGTTTAGTTCAACAGCGGATCGCCATCATCAGGGCGCTGCAACAACCTTTTGATTTCATTTTGTTAGATGAGCCCTTCAGTCATCTTGATACGGCTAATCGAAATAAAGCCCTCGAACTGATTACAACTGAAGCCCAAAAAAGGGAGGCCTCCATCATCCTGGCCGATCTTGAAAAAGTGGAAGGATTTGAAACCAACCCATTGTACCATCTGTAAACTTTATGCAGAAAGAACCACAACAAAATTCATCCAGGGCTAAAAATCAGCCATCAGGAATTGCAGCGTTCCTGGAACAACCCGGGCATCGTTTTTCAAGACTGTTGAGTTTTACAGGTCTCGCAATTGGCGCCTGGCTCCTCCTTTCTGCATTACAGGTATCCATCAACGTTAGCCAATTGCTTCAGGAAAAAAACCCCGGAAAAGACGGCTTCGATTATCTACCCGTAACCAAATTGATTACAAATGAAAATATGGGATCCGACAACCGCTTCACCCCTTCAGAAATCATAGCATTAAAGCAAATGCCTTTCCTGGATGATGTTGCCCCGTTACAAAGCAATCAATTCAAAACAAGGGCCAGTGCCGGAGATCTGATTCCTTTCAGTACCGAATTGTTCCTGGAATCTATCCGGAAAGATTTTATTGATAGCGCGCCAGCTTCCTTTCATTGGGAACCAGGGCAGGTTGAAGTACCTGTGATATTAGCGGCAGATTTTCTGGAAATGTATAATGTGTTTGCAACTACCCAGGAATTGCCCCAGTTTTCGGAAAAGAGCATAAGTGCTGTTAGTTTCATCCTCGAATGTTATGGCCCGGGTGGAATGGTTCCCTTCAAAGGGCGTATCGTTGGGGTAAGCGACCGCATCAACTCGGTATTGGTTCCGGAAAATTTTCTGCAATGGGCCAATCAGAAATTAGGAAATGCTACACAGGCGCCGGTATCGAGGGTTTATATCAAAACAAAGGATGCCAACAATACCAGCCTGCTTCAATACCTGGAATCGAATAATTACCGGGTGAATAAAGACAGGACTAAATTTGGACGCATCAAACAGGTTTTACAGGCAGTAGTAACCGGATTGGCATCGTTCGCAGTGCTGATCTTATTACTTGCCATCATGTTGTTCGCCTTTTATCTGCAATTGATGATAGCAAGAAGTAAAGAAAATCTGCAACTGCTGAAGATGCTTGGATATGCTCCAAAAGCATTGGCAAAATCAGTATCCGGAAAATGGATACCCGTATATGCAGGAGTGATCATCACAGCGCTTTGTTTCACCCAAATACTCCAATGGTATTTCAGCAGGTTTTCAATTGCAGGTAAAGATAAATTGCCTGTATGGGTTCATCCGGCAGTGCCTATACTTGCCATACTGCTATTGGTGATATGTGTAAGCGTTAACAGGTTCATGGTAAGCCAATCGCTCCGGAAGATAGGAAACTAACTACAATTCACCTTAACCGTTAGTTACTGTAGACCTTCAAAAACAATTGCAGACCCCTGCCCAACCCCAACACACATGGTAGCAAGACCGTAACGGCTTTTCCTTTTCTTCATCTCGTGGAGCAATGTAGTGGAGATACGTACACCGCTGCAACCAAGAGGATGACCAAGTGCAATAGCGCCTCCATTTACATTCACACGCTGAAGATCGAGCCCCAGATCATGGATGCAGGCGATACTTTGAGATGCAAATGCCTCATTTAATTCTATCAAATCAAGATCTGATACTTTTATTCCTGCACGATCAAGTGCTTTTTGGGTAGCAGGAACAGGTCCGATGCCCATAACAGCAGGTTCAACCCCGGCTACAGCCATACTCTTTATTTTTGCGATGGGAGATAATCCGAATTCTTTTACAGCAGATGAAGAGGCCAGCAGCATGGCGGCAGCTCCATCATTGATGCCGCTGCTGTTTCCGGCAGTAACTGTTCCATCTTTGATAAAAGCAGGTTTCAACTGAGCCAGTTTTTCAAGAGAACTGAGCCTCGGATGTTCATCCTGGTCAAAATCAAACTGGTCTTTCCCAACTTGAATCTGCACCGGTATGATTTCATCGTGGAACCGGTTTTTTTTAAGTGCGGCATCATATTTTTGTTGGCTTTCCCATGCAAATTCATCCTGGGCAACGCGGCTGATATTCCATTGTCTGGCTACATTTTCGGCGGTTTCACCCATGGTATATGGATAATACATTTGCGATAAAGCCGGATTGATAAAACGCCAACCCATCGTAGTGTCATAAACAGCAGACTGCCTGTCGAAAGCCGTTGATGCCTTGGGCATCACAAACGGTGCCCTCGTCATGCTTTCAACGCCGCAGGCAATCATCAAACGTCCATCTCCACAGGCAATTGCACGGCTTGCATCCATAATGGCCTGTAAGCCACTGGCACAAAGCCTGTTTACCGTAGTACCGGGTACGGAGGCCGGTAGGCCCGCCAAGAGTGAAGCCATTCGAGCTACATTACGATTGTCTTCTCCGCTTTGATTAGCTGCGCCGGCAATCACATCTTCAATTGCTGAAGGGTTGATTCCGGGGTTACGCTTTAATAAACCGCGAATAACATGAGCCAGTAAATCATCCGGACGTTTAGCCGATAAAGCACCGCCATATTTTCCGATGGCAGTTCTAACCGAATCAATCACAAATACATCTTCCATAATCAATGGTTTGAAAAAAATGGCTCATCCATAAAACTTTAATAGCAATACTAATGAGGCGCACAAAGATAACAATTGAAAAGGTTCCGTCTTTCAACAACTGAAACATGGGGATGATGATTATCTTTGTATGATGCCAGAAAGCAGAAATATACGTGAACTGAGTTTGCCTGAATTGAAAACCTATTTTGAGTTTATTGGAGATAAAAAATTCAGGGCTATCCAGGTTTATGAATGGCTTTGGAAGAAAAATGCCCGCGATTTTGGCGAAATGAGTAACCTCTCCCTGGAATTGAGAAAACAATTGAGTGCCGATTATGAAATGAATGCCCTTGAAACTGATGTTACCCAGTTAAGTGGAGATGGCACTGTGAAATCGAGGTTCCGCACTTATGATGGACATTTGATTGAAGGCGTGCTCATTCCTACTGAAAAAAGGTTTACAGCCTGCGTGTCGTCGCAGATCGGTTGCAGCCTTACCTGCGCTTTTTGTGCAACCGGCAAGATGGAAAGGAAAAGAAATTTACAATTTGATGAAATTTATGATCAGGTTGCCATGCTCAATGAACAAAGTGAACGTATGTACAATCAAAAACTGTCGAATATCGTGTACATGGGGATGGGCGAACCCTTATTGAATTACAAAAATGTATTAAAATCGATCGACCGGATTACAGCTAGTGATAGCATGGCTATGAGTCCGAAAAGGATTACTGTTTCCACAGCAGGTGTCGCTAAAATGATCAAACAATTGGGTGATGATCAGGTACGGTTTAATCTTGCCCTTTCTTTACATGCGGCAACCGACGATAAAAGGGATGCCATCATGCCGATCAATGAAAGCAATAGGATCGAACAATTGATTGAAGCCCTGAATTATTTTTATGATAAAACAAAGAATGATATCACTTTGGAATACATCCTTTTTAAAGATCAGAATGATAGTTTGGCCGACGCCGACGAATTGATAAAGATTTACCGGAAGATACCTACCCATCTCATCAACGTGATAGAATATAACCCGATTGCAGGGGTAAGTTTTGTGAAACCTGATGATGATACCACGCAGCAATTTACCGATCACCTCGCCAAACACAGGGTAAATGTTAGGGTGAGGCGCAGCCGGGGAAAGGATATTGATGCAGCATGCGGGCAATTGGCGAATAAAGGCTGATTTTTTTTCTACAAAAATCCAAACCGGTTAAACTTGTATAACTGAATAAAGTCTATCTCATCAATTAAACACATTATGAAAAAAATAATCCTCATTTGCGCCATTTTGATGACTAGTTTCGGAATACAAGCACAAAAAGCCGAAATCAACCCTGAAGCTGTTAATCGGGAAGGTAATTCCTGCAATCATCCAAAACTTAAAATGGCAGGAAAACCCGATTTAAGTTCCAGTCAGCGTGAGGCAATGAAAGCCGCCCATCAAAAGTATTATACTCAGCTTGCTGCTTTACAAACTCAAACCAACCTTTCCCTGAAAACCTTCAATGAGAGAAAAGATTTACTCGATGTAGCGCTTTATCAACAAAAACAAAACATTTTAACTCCTGAACAAAAACAACAATTAGCCGATCAGAAAATGGCTAAGCGTAAAACTGCCGACGAGAAATATGAAAAGCATATGAATGTTATCAGTGGTAAGTTGGCACTAAATGAAGATCAGGTAAGCCGCATGAGAAAACTACATGAAACTAACAAAGGGGAGTTTCAAAAAATCAAAGAAAATCCTGCTTTTGACAAGGAAGAAAAGAAAATGCAGCTGTTCCTGATCAAACAAAAGGCAAAAACAGAAATGCAGCAAATACTTACTCCGGAACAATTTAAAAAAATGGAAGCCATGAAAGGTTCACGTGCTGATAAAAATGCCCATCCAAAACAAAGTTGAATTTTTGAAAGAATAGGTTGAAAAGTGCGGAAATCCGCATTTTTTTTTGCGTATAATGTTAAGACTTCATTTTTTTACCAGATTCAAAATCATCGATTTTCCGGCATAATACCGATTGGACAAACAATATAGTCCAATATCGGCTATCGCCTCATTGTACTATTTGTTTGATACCATCGGCATATAAGATTTATAAAATATTGGCATATTATATAAATCACATTGGTATTAAATGGTAACTTTACTGCTCATCCTGTTGTAAAACAGTAAACCACTACACATGAGCCAGTCTCCATTCCAAAAATTTGTTGCGCCCAAAAAGAACAGTGTTATCAAAGAAGAGCACCGCCAGGAGAAGAAAAAAATCAAAAAAGAACGTGCGGCCTATTTCGACAAGGTAAAAGAAGAAAAATATCAGGCCCGCATAGCCGCGAGGTTGAACGCTTCGGCACCTAAAGACGCAAAAAAGCCGTCTGCTCCAGCTCAAGGATCCAATCCGGATAAAGCACTGATCAATGGGAAAGCAGCAACCCTTAAAGGAAAACCCAAATCAGGTGGCGGAAAATCTGAAACGGCCGTGATGCCTTTGAATAAGTTTCTTGCCCATTGCGGCATCTGCTCAAGAAGAGATGCAGTAACGCTGATTGCTGAAGGAAAAGTAAAACTCAATGGCCAAATTGCTACGGAACCGGGATATAAAGTTCAACCCACAGACCAGATCACTTTCAATAATAAGCCATTGTTTGTTACCAAGAATCTGGTTTACATCCTGATCAACAAACCCAAAGACTATATCACTACAACCGACGACCCCCAAGGAAGGAAAACAGTTTTACAGCTCATTCAACAAGCAACTGATGAACGTGTTTATCCGATCGGCCGATTAGACCGTAATACATCCGGAGTGCTACTGCTTACCAATGACGGGGATCTTACGCAAAAATTATCACACCCCAGTTATGAAATCAAAAAGCTGTATGAAGTAAAATTAGATAAAGTGCTTACCAAAGCACATTTTGATAAGATCATTGCCGGGTTAACCCTCGAAGACGGCCCGGTTTCGGTAGATGCGCTTGCTTATGCCGACTCGAAAGACAAATCGATAATTGGTATTGAAATACACAGCGGCCGCAACCGCATCGTACGGCGGATTTTTGAACACCTGGGGTATGATGTAAAAGGTTTAGACCGGGTGATGTATGCCGGGCTAACGAAAAAAAATGTAGAGCGTGGAAAATGGCGTTTCCTGAGTGAAAAAGAAATACGGCTCTTAAAGTACATGAACAGTTCAAAAAAGAAATAAGCATTTGCCAAAACAACATTACGAGGTGGTTTTTGAAGATGAAAACTTTGTTGCCGTCAACAAACCTTCCGGCCTGCTCAGCATACCTGATCGCGAGCAATCATCCAAGTCGCTTAAAGAAATGCTCCTTGAAAAATACGGGGCCATTTACACCGTACATCGTTTAGATAAGGATACCAGCGGACTGATCATTTTTGCAAAGAATGAACAAACCCATAAGTACTTCTCGCGATTGTTTGAAGAAAGGAAAATTGAGAAATTTTACCTTGGGATCGTGCTTGGAAACCCTGCTGAACCCAAAGGAGAGATCACTTTACCCATGAACGAACATCCTTTGCAGAAAGGCCTGATGCAGGTGCACCGTAACGGCAAACCCGCACATACCGGATATGAAGTGATTGAAGCCTCCCGTTTGTATACATTGGTGAGTTTTCAATTGCATACCGGACGTACCCACCAGATCAGGTTGCATGCAAAAAGTATCGGGCATCCGCTGGCCTGCGATCCGCTTTATGGCGATGGAAAACCTGTTTATTTATCGGGGATCAAAAAAGGTTACAAAGCCGGGAAACATGATGATGAAGAAAGACCGATGATCGGGAGTCTTGCGCTTCATTCTTACCGCCTGAATTTCATTGATGAAAAAAATGTGGAACATCAACTGGTGGCAGAAATGCCAAAAACATACAGGGCACTAATGCAACAGTTGAAAAAAAACAATTGAATCATTTTTTCCTTGCAGAAGCCCTGTTGAGGTAATCTTTGCCAAAACGGTTTTTCACTTCATCGATGGCTTTATACAGATCGGCTTTCTTCTCCTTACTTTCAAAAATATTCGTTTGTACAGAAACGTTAGTTAGTTCGCTCAAACGTACTCCCAACAATCTCACCGGTCTGCCTTTCTTGTAAAGTTGCAAAAAAAGTTTTTTTACAACAGGTATCAGCTCATCATCGGAAGCGGTGTAAGGGATAGTGGTTTGTCTGGAGCAGGTTTCAAAATCGGAATACCTTATTTTTACAGCAACGCAACCCGTTACTTTAACATCGTGCCGCAGTTCGTAACCTACTTTCTCAATAAGCCTTACCAGTTCGCCCTGCATAAAAGTTATATCGGTTTTGTTTTCATCAAACGTGTGTTCTGAAGAAACAGATTTTGCTTCATGATAATTGTTTACCATTCCATCATGCACTCCCTGGCTTTTCCACCACAAATCCGTTCCCCATTTACCCAATCTTTCTTCCAGTATATCGAGCCCCGATTCTGTAACCTGTTGAATGGTATGGATACCCATGGATTGAAGGATAAGGTTGGTGTGTTCGCCAACACCGGGAATAGCAGCTACGGGTAATGGCGCCAGAAATGCTTTTTCTTTTCCGAAAGGAACCTGAAGAAATCCATTAGGCTTCGCCTGATTGGTAGCCATTTTAGCCAGCATCTTATTAGATGCCAATCCGAATGAGATGGGCAACCCGGTTTCATCCATGATCTGTTTGCGAAGGGCGATGGTCCATTCCAGCGGTTGAAAAAACTTATCCATACCCGACAAGTCGAGGTAGAACTCATCAACAGAAGCCTTTTCAAATTTAGGAGCCTTGGATGCGATGATATCGGTTACCCATCTGGAAAATTTACTATACTGGCCACGGCTGCCACTGATGATAATGGCATGGGGGCATAATTTCTTTGCCTGAGCAGAAGGCATACCGGATCGAATACCAAATTTCCTGGCTTCATAACTGCAAGCGGCAACTACACCCCGGTCGTTTCCTCCAACAAAAACGGGTAAACCTTTTAAAGAAGGATTATTGAGTATTTCAACTGACACAAAAAATGAATCCAGGTCAAAATGTGCTATGAGGCGTTGATTGGTTGTCATAACCCAAATAATTATTCACCTGATCAGCTATCAAGGTAGATAGCTAATAACCCATCAGGCAATTCAACATAAACCTTTTTGTTTTTATGGTCGATCTTAAGCAGACTATCCTCATGTAAAGGTATAAGGGCGTCTTTCCCCTGATAGCGAATGCTGCAGAGCACCTGATGCGGCTGTTCAATAACTTCGAGAATATCTCCCAGATGTTGTTCATCTTCAAAAAGACCATAACCCAATAAAGAAATGGGGGCAGCTTTTGCAGAAAATTTATCGAAATCAGCAGCTTCCAGCCAGGTTTCTTTTGGAGTAAGTTTACGGGCGGCTTCCATACTATCAATACCTTCGAGTTTGATAAAAGTTTCATTCTCACTTTTGATACTTGCTTTCTCAACAAAGTAGGGAATAAAGCTATTTTGCTGCTCTTCAATGAAGATGGCTTCCAAACCTTTGAGTGTAGTTTTTTTACCCAGACTGTGTTGCAGGATGAGGTCGCCGGCTGTTCCGTGGCTTGCTACCAGTTTTCCTATTTTGAAATATTCAGGCATTCTCTATAAAAAATGTTTAGGGTTGATTTTGTTTTACTCACTAATCTGTGATGATTTTTTTTTCATGCCATGAAACCACCTCTTTTCTTTATACCGATTGGACAAACAATATAGTCCAATATCGGCTATCGCCTCATTGTACTATTTGTTTGATACCATCGGCATTTACTCCCGAAAGCATTCGGGATAAGATTTATAAAATATTG
>JAPLEF010000166.1 GCA_026391525.1 Sphingobacteriales bacterium | reverse complement strand
GCAGGCAATCTAAACAGAACTTCTTTTGATGTTCTTTCAATAATCATGGTTGCCTTTTTTGTAAATTTACGAACTGCTAATCAAATCCCCGTTAATAAAACGTATAGCTATCAACAGGTATTTATCGTTAAGGTTTAGTAGAAAGTATTTTTTTTGGTTTTATTCCAATACAGCACCAGTAAGAAACCGGCCAATGCTCCCCCTACGTGTGCAAAATGAGCCACATTGCTATTCGGGTTTCCTGCAAATCCACCAAAAACATCCAGGGCAATGATTCCGATGATAGCCCATTTGGCCTTTACAGGAAAAGGTATCGGCATGATGAACAGTTTGGTGTTAGGAAACAGATAACCATAAGCGGCTAAAACACCCATGATAGCTCCGGAAGCCCCCACCGTACAGCCAAGGCGTGTCATAAGCTGGTAATGGGCTTCATTAAAAATTACCTGATTGTGATCGTAAGGCCAGAACTCGTATGCATAATTGCCCAACTGAGCCAGAGCAGCCACAACCCCACAGAAAAGGTAAAATAATAAAAAACGTTTAGGACCCCATTGCCGCTCGATAATGGTACCAAACATCCATAAGGCAAGCATATTGAACAGGAGGTGAAAAAATCCTCCATGCATGAACATATGAGTGATGAGTTGATGCGGTTTAAACACGTCCGACTTGTAATGATGCAGGGCAAAAAGATCATTGATGCTGTTATCGCCATCCATCGGTCCAAATGCCGACTGAGCAAAATAAACCAGCGTATTGATGATGATCAGATTAAGTACAATGGGTGTTGTACGCTGAAAACTATTTCCTATTTCCATGGGTTAAAGTTAGGTTTAAATGGGTTGCTTTAATTCCAGCAGCGCCACAGATTCTATATGATGGGTATGGGGAAACATATCCACCGGTTGAATTTTTTCTACCCGGTATTTTTCCGAAAGCAGTGCAATATCTCTGGCTTGGGTTGCTGTATTGCAGCTTACATAAACCAGTTTCGGTGCTGAAATTTCAAGAAGTTTCTGTACCAGCTTTTCGTGCATGCCTGCTCTGGGAGGATCGGTTATGATAACATCCGGATGCCCGTGTTGTTTAAAAAATGCATCATTACAAATTTTTACCACATCTCCTGCAAAAAAATGGGCGTTTTCAACCTGGTTGAGGCCGGCATTTTTCTTTGCATCGGCAATGGCATCTTCAATCAGTTCTACCCCTACAATTTTTCCGGCTTTCTTGCTCATGAATATTCCGATACTGCCGGTTCCGCAGTAAAGGTCGTAAACCGTTTCTGTTCCGGTAAGCGCGGCAAAATCGCGGGTAACTGTGTAAAGCTTTTCTGCCTGTCGGGTATTGGTTTGAAAAAAAGATTTCGGACTGATGATAAAAGAAAAATCTTCCAGTTTTTCTGTAATGAAACCTTTTCCGGCATAAACCTGCGGTTCAAGGTCGTAGATGCTATCGTTCCACTTGGGGTTGATGGTGTAGAGCAGTGTTGAAATGGATGGTACTTCTTTAAGCAGGTGATCAAGTAAGGCTATACGATCTGTTTCAGCTTCATAATTGATACACAGGTTTACCATCAATTCGCCTGTTGTGGTATATCGTACAATCACATTCCGCAACCAGCCGGTATGTTCGCGGATATCGTAAAAGGGGAGATTTGCCTGTTTTGCATAATCCCGAATCGTATTGCGAATGCTATCGTTCACTTCATCCATCAGATGGCATTCGAAAATATCAATCACTTTATCAAAAATCCTGGGTACATGATATCCCAGCGCATCCTGAGGCAGGTGTAAGGTATCTGTTCCGATTTCATCAGCGGTTAAATAGCGTTTATTGCTGAACGTGAACTCCAGTTTGTTACGATAGTGTACGGTTTCATCAGCCCCGATGATAGGAAGTACATCGGGTGATTCCAGTTTGCCGATGCGAATCAGATTTTGAGTGGCTTCCTGTTGTTTATATTCCAACTGCTTTTCATAAGGAAGCATCTGCCATTTGCATCCGCCGCATACTCCGAAATGCTTGCAAAAAGGAACCAGCCTATCTGCCGAAGGTTGAATAATTGCAAGGGCTCTGCCTTCCGCCCAGTCTTTTTTATTTTTATTGAGTTGGATGTTGGCTATATCTCCGGGTACAACACCCGAAACAAAAATTACTTTTCCATCCAGTTTAGCCATCCCTTTTCCCTCTGCCGCATAACCGGTGATGGCGATATGCTCGAGAATAACCGGGGCTTTCCTTTTTTTACTCACCGTGCAAAATTAGCTTTTAAAAAAGGATTTCCATTTGTTAACGATTTGTAATTTTAAGTGTTCAGGGCTTTCGTAATTAAAGGCTCACTGGATTTTTTAAATACATTTGTTTACATTTGGTTGACTATGAAGCTATTTCTATTTTCCTTACTGGCTGCGGGTTTATTTACATTTCAGGTACAGGCTCAGGGCTATACGGTAACACTTAAAACGCCCAGTTACCAATCGGGGCTTGCTTATCTTACGTATCACATGGGCAAAAATCTCAATATTGAAGATTCTGCCATGGTAAGTAATCAGGGTGTTGCCCTTTTTAAGGGGAATAAAAGATTACCTGCGGGTATTTATGCCATTGTTTTTCCGGGAAAGAATCTTACGGCAGATTTTTTTGTCGACAAAGAACAGCACATCAGTATCTACGCTGATACAACAAAGCTATCCGCGATGAAGGTTACGGGTTCTCCGGCCAACGACCTCTTTAAATCGTATCAGGAATATGTGAATGTGAAAGGTACGCAGATGCAAAAAGAACGCATAGCTTACAATGCCTCTCAAACAGCTGCCGATTCGGCCCTGCATCAGGAAAATTATAACAAATACAATAAGGAGCTCAATGAATACAGGGCTACAATGGTAAAAGACCATCCCGATGCCATGATGTCGGTATTATTGAATGCCATGAAAGATCCTGAAGTTCCTCATCTTAAACCGGCAACCAGGCAAGATTCGGTAGACAATTACGAATATTATAAAAAGCATTACTGGGATGGGGTAACGTTTATGGATGAACGCGTGATAAGGACGCCCTTTTTTCTTCCCAAACTGGAACGCTATTACCGAGATGTATTGCCACAATCTGCTGATAGCATCATCGCCGACATCGATTACAAACTGTTGCTGGCAAGGAATGAACCCGAAATGTACAAGTTCATGCTCAACTGGCTTACGGATGAATACATCAATCCCAAATACATGGGCCAGGATGCTGTATTTGTTCATCTTTTTGAAAAATACCATAGCAAGGGGCTTTCCAGCTGGCTCAATGAAAAACAGATGGAAACCATCACCCGCAGGGCTTATATGCAGATGAGCAACCTCATCGGCGAAAAAGCAGCCAATCTTGAAATGGTGGATACAGCAGATTTACCGGCTCCTTTATATGGGGTAGCAGCCAATTATACCCTGATGATTTTTTGGGACCCCACCTGCGGTCATTGCAAAGAAGAATTGCCTCATATCGATTCTATCTATCGGGCTTCCTGGAAAGCAAAAGGGCTGCGCATTTATGCGGTTCTGACGGAAGATAAAAAGAAAGAATGGATTCAATATATCAATGAACACCAAATACGCGACTGGACGCATGTTTATGAAACCAAAGAAACAGCTAAAGCCATTACAGATGCCCAGCGGCCCGGTTACCGTCAATTGTATGATGTGATTCAAACACCCACCCTCTTCCTGCTCGATAAAGAAAAACGAATCATCGGAAAAAAACTCAACTGGAAACAGCTGAATGAATTTCTGGAAACCAAATGGTCGAAAACCAAAGAACCTTAACTGATGAATAAACTGTTTATGCTGTTCGTGTTTGCCCTCTTTAGTTATTTCGGGGAAGCACAAACATTAATCACTTATGGTAACTATACTGTTAGCAAGGATGAGTTCCTTCGTGCCTATAATAAGAATAAGTCTCCGGTTGAAAACAGGGAACAATCGGTGCGTGAGTATGTAAACTTGTATACCAATTTCAAACTCAAAGTGAAGGCAGCCGAGCAGATGAAGCTGGATACCTCTGAACAGGTAAAGGCCGATATGGATAATTTCCGCCGCCAGATTGAAGAGAATTACCTTCATGATGAAAAAGCGATGTCGGCTTTGATGGATGAAGCTTTTGTAAGAAGCCAGCTGGATCTGGAAGTGGTTCATTTCAGTGTTGCTGTAGATAGCAATGCAACACCGGCAGATACGGTGAGGGCTTATACGGCCATGCGTGAACTTTCTGCAGCACTCAAAAGCGGAAAAGCATCCGACGAATCATTAGCCTCAACTTATGGAGTGAGAAGAAAAGAACTTGGCTTTATCACCGTTTTTTCGTTGCCCTACAGTTTTGAGAACATCGTATATGCACTGAAGCCCGGAGAATCGTCTACACCTTACCGTGGTAAAACGGCCTGGCATGTATTTAAAGTGGTTAGCCAAAGGAAAAGTGCCGGCAAATGGAAAGTGGCGCAGATTCTTTTTTCGTATCCGCCTGATGTTGATGAAGCCACCAAAACATCCATCATGCATAAAGCGGATTCTGTTTATGGTTTATTGAAGGGAGGAGCAGCATTTGCAGATATGGCAAGCACGTATAGCCAGGATAAACTGAGTTACCTGATTGGCGGTGAGTTACCCGAATTTGGAACAGGAAAATATGAAAGCAAATTTGAAAAAGAAGTGATGTCGTTAAGCAAGGATGGCGATATCAGCCGCCCTTTTTCCAGCAGTTTCGGGGTTCATATTGTAAAAAGAATCGGATATACGCCTATGCCTTCCGATCAGAATGATGCCAATCTGCAATACGACCTCAAACAACAGCTGTTACAGGATGGCCGGATGAAAACGGCAAAGGAGAAATTTGCTAAAGATGTGATGCGCATCACAAAAATGCAAAAGAGCAATGAAGTGAGCCATGCCGATCTTTTCCGCTACGCAGATACGATGATGAACGACCCGATGGGGGAAATTGCCGGTAAACTTCCTATCAGCAAAAAGAAAGTTTTATTATTTGATAAGGGCTTTACTACCGGTGCCGATTGGTTGACTTTTGTTCGAGATTTCAAAACCAATCCTGATCTATATAAGGGAGAAGATTATCCTGCCATCTGGGAACGTTATCAATCGGTAGCGGCAGTGGATTTTTACCGCAAGAACCTGGAAAAATACAACCCACAGTTTGAATACCAATTGAATGAGTTCAGAGAAGGGAATTTGTTATTTGAAGTGATGGAGAAAAAAGTTTGGTCGCAGGCAGCTAAGGATACCATCGGATTAAAAAAATATTATGATGCGCACAAACAAACTTACACCTGGGCAGAAAGCGCTGATGTGTTGGTTGTGAATGCCGTTTCTGAAGCGGTGGCAAAAGCTACGTTGGCTGCATTACAATCCGGCGAAAATTGGAAAACTCTGATGAATGCAAAACCCGGCGAAATACAGGCCGATAGTGGCAGGTATGAACTTACCCAACTCAATATTATTTCCGGAAGCCCCGCCGGAACTTATTCGGTCATACAGAACAATGCTGATGGTACCGCAGGATTCATGTATTACTTTCGGTTTTATCCTGCCAACCAGCCACGTGGTTTTGAAGATGCCCGCGGATTAGTTATCAACGATTACCAGACTGTTTTAGAAAAAGAATGGGTGGCTTCTTTGCGCAAAAAATATCCGGTTAAAGTAGATGAGAAGGTTTTGCAAAGTATTATCAAATAGATTTGATAGGCTAAATACTTACTTGCATATCCTCTTCTTTAGGGAATCAGTTTGAACCTTAATTACTGTCCCTGCCCCATCGAATAACCCGGCTTTCCATCAAACGTATAAAGATGTTCTGTTTTGATATAGTCAATACCTGAACGATCGAGCATTTCAAGCAGTGATAACAGCTGATTTTTCGGGATAGGCGTATTAGCATCAGTACCTATAAAACGAAGCCTCCAATGATCGGTACAAAAAGTTTCAGGTAAGGAATTGGGCCATACGGCCGTACCGCGATTGGAGATCATCTTAAGGGTGAAGTTGGTTGTTAAACCGGATAAAACTTTATTAGCCAATTCGCCGGCATCCGATCCGTTCCAGTGTACCATAACGTCTACGCCTACCAGCTCTTTTTTCATCGGGGCTCTCCTGACATAGGGTTTCAACCTGCTTTCGAAAGTGGAGCTGGTATATGAAACAGTTTTAAAATGTTCCGGAATGCATCCAAGTCTTTCGATAACGGCATCGGCGAATTCGGCAGTGCCGGCCTTTACTTTACTCATTCCTTCTTTATAAATATCAGGGGTGTGAATGCCGTCTTCAATTGTTTTGAGCCAGGCATGCTGGATTTTTTCGGCAATGGCATTTTGTTTCAGATGAACGAGCATTAAGATAGCAGCCTGTATCAAACCTGATGGGTTGGCGATATTTTCTCCGGCAATTTTAGGGGCCGAACCATGGATGGCTTCAAACATGGCACAATGGGTTCCTATATTTGCAGAACCGGCCAGGCCAACAGAACCGGCAATTTGTGCGGCAATATCCGATATCACATCTCCGTAAAGATTAAGGGTTACGATCACATCAAAAATTTCGGGACTATCCGCCAATTTAGCAGCACCGATATCTATGATCCAGTGTTCTTTTTCGATGTTGGGATATTCAGCTCCGATTTCATCAAAAATGCGGTGAAAAAGTCCATCGGTTTGCTTCATGATATTGTCTTTACTGAAGCAGGTTACTTTCTTTCTTCCATATTGCTGGGCATATTCAAAAGCATAGCGGATGATGCGCTCACAACCGGGACGTGAAATCAGTTTGAGACACTGAATCACTTCATCAGTTTGCTGGTGTTCGATTCCGGCATAAAGGTCTTCTTCATTTTCGCGGATGATCACCAGATCCATCACCGGGTGTTTGGTTGAAACATAGGGATGATAAGATGCACAGGGCCTGATATTGGCGTAGAGGCCCAGTTTTTTTCGCATGGTTACATTCAAACTTTTATAACCTCCACCTTGAGGAGTAGTGATGGGTGCTTTAAGGAATACTTTATTTTTACGGATTGAATCCCATGCTGATTCGGGAATGCCGGAACTGTTTCCGCTGAGATATTGTTTTTCGCCTACTTCAATCATGTCGAATTGAAGTGGAGCTCCGGCAGCTTTTAAGATGCGCAAGGTTGCGTTCATGATTTCTGGGCCGATTCCGTCTCCCTTCGCAACAGTGATAGTGGTAGGCTGATCAGCTGAAAGCAGCATTTCTCTGCTATCCGTCATAGTTAAGTTTTCCATTGAAAAATTTATACAAAACTGCATTAAACTGAAGGGGTAAAAAAAAGGTAGGGTTATTATCCCTAACTGCTGCTGCTAACGGAAACGGTTGGGATCAGATTTGAATGGCATGATCAGCGATTCAACATCAGCAATGATTTGTTTACATTGGGCAACAATGCCAGCGCCTTCTGTTGTGATTGATGCGGGCAACGTTTCACGGTCGAAAATAGAAACGCCAAGCCTTTCTTCAAAGAGTTTAACTTGCTGGCTTACGGTACTTTGGTCTGCATTACACAATTCCGCAGCTTTCGAAAAACTGCCGGTTTCAGCAACTGCCACGATATACTGCATTTGGCGTAAGGTGATAATCATGGGGTAAAATTAAAGTAATCTGCGCTCTGGCAAAAATTCCTAATTTTCAAGCGGATTTACACCAAAATACAACAGGATTTTCTTTGATCTTTTGCGTTTTTTTACTTAGCGGGTAAAAAATTGCCGGGATAACTTTGCTGCAAACCCTTTACAGATAAGGCCGGGAGATAATCATAATAATTTTAGCAAAAAAATACTAAAATAATTAGTGTTGATAAAATAAATAACGTAGCTTTGTTTCCACTCATACATTTACAAGGCAAAAACAGATACATCAATAAAACAGAAAAACATGAGCAACGTAGAAAAATTAAAGGCACTTAAACTTACCATCGACAAGATTGACAAAGATTTTGGCAAGGGATCGGTGATGATGATGAATGAAAAAACACATATTGAACAAGGCGTGATCTCTACCGGTTCAATTGGGTTAGATGTGGCATTGGGAATTGGCGGATTACCCAAAGGGCGCGTTATTGAAATATATGGGCCTGAGTCTTCCGGGAAAACCACCCTGGCCATCCATGTAATTGCTGAAGCACAGAAAAAGGGTGGTATTTGTGCTTTTATAGATGCGGAACATGCGTTTGATAGTAATTATGCACGTAAGCTAGGTGTAGATATTGATAATTTATTGATTTCACAACCGGATTATGGGGAGCAAGCCCTTGAAATTGCAGACCGGCTTATTTTATCAGGCGCATTAGATGTGGTGGTGATTGATTCCGTTGCCGCACTGGTGCCTAAAGGAGAGCTGGAAGGGGAGATGGGTGATAGCAAGATGGGTTTACATGCCCGTTTGATGAGCCAGGCCTTGCGAAAGCTTACGGCTACGATTTCAAAAACCAACAGTTGTTGCATATTCATCAACCAGTTGCGTGAAAAAATCGGGGTGATGTTTGGCAACCCTGAAACCACTACCGGCGGAAATGCACTTAAATTTTATGCTTCAGTTAGGCTCGATATCCGTCGTTTAGCTCAAATAAAAGACGGCGATGAAGTGGTGGGTAACCATATCAAAGTGAAAGTGGTGAAGAATAAAGTAGCACCTCCTTTCCGCCAGGCCGAATTTGATATTATTTATGGAGAAGGCATTTCCAAAGTAGGCGAAATTATTGATATGGGGGTTGAACTGGGCATTGTGCAAAAAAGCGGTAGCTGGTTCAGTTACAATAACGATAAATTAGGTCAGGGCCGGGAAGCCGTAAAGCAACTCTTTATAGATAATCCTGAACTCGCTAATGAAATCGAAGCTAAGATCAGGGAGAAGATTAAGGAGATGCAGGCAGCGTAGGCAATTGACAATTGACAATTGATAATGGATAATTGACAATGGATAATTGACAATGGATAATTGACAATGGATAATTGATAATTGATAATGGAGAATGTATGTTGATTGAGGAATAAAGAAATGCGAATGTCGAGCAAGGGCTAGGAGCTAAGAACATGGAATGTTGAATTTTGATCATTTGAATCCTGGCAATAAAATAAGATAGGTATTGCTTGATAATAAGATAGGTATTGCTTGAAGCTTTGTACTCTTGGCTTGATACTTTGTGATCTTTAGTGTGAAACTTAGCGTCTTTGTGGCTATAAATTCAATTCGCGATAAACATATAGCATCATAATTTTTTGGGTTAGTTATATAAGTATTACACCGTCTTTTTCTAGGGACGGTTTTTTTATGGTATAAGCCGATATTTGCAATTCAAACCATCGCAATTCAAACCATCGCAAACAAAACCATCGCAAACAAAACCCTTGCAAAAACGCACAATTGCTCATCTGGCACTAATCGGCACCAATTTTTTTTTCGCTATCAATTTCACCGCAGTGAAATATCTGATCAATGCCGGTTTAGTGAAGCCATTTGGTTTAAACCTGATCAGGATCAGTGTAACCGCTGCACTGCTTTGGGGCATGTTTTTCTTTAAAAGACAGCGAATAGAAATCGACCGTAAAGATTACAGGAGGTTCTTTTTGGCTGCACTTACGGGAATAGCTATCAATCAGTTGCTTTTTATCAAAGGCCTTTCCCTCACTTTACCAATACATGCTTCCTTGCTGATGCTCACTACACCCATATTGATCACCTTCATCGCGGCATGGCTGTTAAAGGAAAGTATCAATGGAATTAAAATAGCCGGACTGGCATTAGGCATTACAGGCGCAGTTATCCTCCTTAAATCCGGTTCTTCAACCATTAAGGCGGATAATATCATCTGGGGAGATATCCTGGTTATCATCAACGCTATATCGTATACTTTTTATTTCATCTTAGTGAGGCCGCTGATGAAAAGTTATCAACCGGTAATGGTGATACGGATGCTTTTCACAATTGGCTTTTTTATGGTATTACCTTTTTGTTGGCAGGAATTTCAGCAAACCAACTGGACATCATTTACAGCAAAAGATTTCGGCATTCTTTCCTTGGTAGTTTTTGGAGGCACATTCCTCACCTATTTATTTAATGTATATGGCATCAAAAATCTGGGCGCATCTACAGCAGGTTCATACATATATGTACAACCATTCTTTGCAACACTAATTGCTGTACTATTTTATGGGGAACAGCTGGCACTTTATAAAATGATTGCTGCGGTATGTATTTTGGCCGGTGTGTTTTTGGTAAATAAATCTACAATGCGAAATTGAATGATAATAAATATTTCTATTCAAAATTCTTAATGAAAATTTTTTGTTGAAACTCCTGCATGAATTAATTGTTAACGATTCATCGCAAAACATTTAGTTTATGTCGATCATTTTTGAACTGCGCAAACAAGTAACAATTTTTTCATCATTACATAATACTGCATTGATTGCATAAGGCGGATTAACACTTTTCTTTGCTGCTCCAATATACTTCTAATGCTCAAAAGGCATTTATTAAAACCGGCACGGCCTCTCAATGATTCCCTAACCATTTGAATGATTTAGGGGGCTGAAATCTTTAATACTTAACGTTGTAATAACTATACATCTTTATTAATGCCTTCATATTTTTTAATACACTAAATATTTTCTCATGAAGAAAATTTTCATCACAAAAACATCAAAACTATCTGTTTTTGTATTAACCATTCTACTTGTATTGATTGGGTTCAATCAAACATCTAATGCCCAAACAACATTTGTTGTCGGTGACATTTCTATTATCGGTTTTAATTCCAGTGCCCCTGATAACTTTGCTTTTGTTTCCTGGGTAAATATCGCACCTAACACCTATATTAAATTCACAGATAATGGCTTTCTGTCTTCAGGTTCTGCCAATGCTACAAGTAACGGGCGCGGTGGTGAAAATTTTGTAATCTGGAGAAATTCTACAGGTAATACCATTACAGCTGGCACAGTTATTACAATGCATGGTTCTACTAATGGTTTAGATGGAATATCAAATAGTGGAGATCAGATTTTTGCATATCAGGGTACTGCCACAACTGGCACGAGTCCTGATTGGTCTAGTAATGTTAATCCAACAACATTTAATGGAACAATTTTATTTGGATTAACTTTTCAAGGAAGTGGTTCCATCAATACATGGTTATCAACTGGCTCAGCAACATCGAACACTTCTTATTTACCCTCTCAATTGAATGCTGTTAATGGTAATATTGCTGTTGCCAGCTCAGCCTCTCGTGGTCAATATACTGGTTCAAGAACTAATCAAACTTCCTTGGCTGATTATAAGTCATTAGTGACTAATCCATCTAATTGGACAACCGGTTCAGGAGCAGGTATCATCACTTTAGATGCAACTGCATTTACAATTGTTCCAAACCCAACTGTGAACTTATCTGTAAGCACCAATTCTGCAACAGAATCACCTGCTACGGTAGTAACGGTAACGGCTACTGCTTCAGCTGCTGTTACCGGAAACCAAACAGTAAGCCTCGGAGTTTCAGGAACCGGAATTACTGCCGGAGATTACAATCTTTCAAATGCAACCATTACCATACCCAATGGTTTGACTACTGGTTCAGTAATATTTACCATTATAAATGATAATGATGTTGAAGGAACAGAAACGGCAACGCTTACCATCAGCAGCCCTTCTGCTGGTATTATATTAGGCACTCCAACTACACAAAATATTACTATAGCCGATGATGATTTCCCTGCTAATCCAACTGTTGGCTTATCAGTAAGCACCAATTCAGCATCAGAATCGGCGGCTACGGTAGTAACGGTTACGGCTACCGCTTCAAGTGCTGTTACGGGAAACCAAACGGTGATTGTAGGTGTAAGTGGAACAGGCATTACTGCCGGTGATTATAATCTTTCAAATACAACCATTACCATTCCTGATGGGTTAACTACCGGTACAGTAACATTTACTATTGTAAATGATAATGATGTTGAGGGAACAGAAACAGCAACGCTTACCATCAGCAGCCCTTCTGCTGGTATTACATTAGGTACACCAACTACACAAAATATTACCATTACAGATAACGATGTAGCACTCGACATCAACCTTTGTAATTATGTTCGCGTCGGACGTTACGATCTGCCAGAACCAACCAGAACCACTCCTCCTGCTAACAGTGTTCTGGCTCAGGAAGTATCAGGCGTAACTTACAACTGGGATTTGAATACTTTATTTGTTGTAGGAGATGGCGGTACATCTGTAGTTCAGGTTTCCAAAACCGGACAATTGATCAACTCTATGACCCTTGCTCCGGGCGGAAGTCCACAAGGAACTGAATTCTACGATCCGGAAGGCATCACTTATATCGGTAACGGTAAATTTGTAATGACTGAGGAGAGAGACAGAAACGCAGTATTGTTTACTTATGTAGCCGGTACAACACTTACAAGAGCAGCAGCACAAACCGTTCAACTTGGAACGTTCGTTCAAAATATCGGACTAGAAGGTCTTACCTACGATCCGATTACAGGTGGGTATATCTTTGTAAAAGAAATAACACCTCTTGGAATTTTCCAAACTGATATAGATTTCAATGCAGGAACTGCTACTAACGGTTCATCATCTACCGTAAATTCTATTGATATTTTCAACCCATCCTTAACCGGATTGTCTGATTTTGCTGATGTATACGCATTGGCAAATATTCCTACTCTCAGTGCTTCTGGAAATTTATTGGTATTGAGTCAGGAAGATGGAAAAATTGTGAATATCAGCCGTACAGGTGTTATTTCATCTTCTCTTAAAATTGTTTCTGATCCTGGTAATCCATTAACCGTTGCCGCACAGCAGCACGAAGGTCTTACCATGGATAATGATGGTATTTTATATGTGGTGAGCGAAAATGGTGGTGGCGATTTCGATCATCCACAATTGTGGGTATATGCACCGTCAGTTGCTGCTAATCAGGCGCCAACAGCCATTACATTGAGTAACTCAGTAACCTCCATTTTAGAAAACACCAGTACTACTGCTCGTATCAAATTGGCAGATATTAATGTGGTTGATGATGGATTGGTTTGTAACAATACATTAAGCTTAAGCGGACCGGATGCCAGTTCTTTAGAAATCATTGGCACCGAATTATTCCTCAAAGCTGGAACAGTTCTTGATTTCGAAACAAAAACCAGCTATACCGTTACCATCAATGTAGACGATGCAAGCTTAGGTAGCACTCCTGATGCAACATTGAATTATACTTTGTCTGTAACAGATGTGGTTATCGAAACACCTACTGGTGTTACCTTGATTGTTTCTGAGGTAGCTCCATGGTCAAGTGGAAACAGCCCTGTTGCAGGAGATTGGTTTGAATTGACCAACACAGGTACAGTTGCTGTTAATATTTCAGGCTGGAAAGTAGACGACAATTCTAATTCCTTTGCAAGTTCAGTAGCCTTAAACGGAATCACATCTATAGCTCCTGGTGAGTCGGTGATCTTTATCGAATCTGCATCACCTGCAACAATAGTTCCATTATTTAAGAGCAATTGGTTTGGTGCAAATCCTCCTGCAAGTCTTCAGGTTGGAACTTATACAGGTGGCGGTATAGGATTAAGTACTGGAGGAGATGCGGTTAACATATTTAATGCTGCTGGTGAACTTCAGGCTAAGGTAATATTCGGGTCTTCACCTGCAGGCCCTTCTTTCCCAACATTCAACAATGCAATCGGGCTAAATAACACTACTATTTCTACATTAAGTGTAGTGGGTGTAAATGATGCCTTCGTAGCAATCAATAGTGCAGTTGAAATTGGTTCTCCGGGATCAATCGGTAAATTATATATCACAGAAGTAGCTCCATGGTCAAGTGGTAACAGCCCAGTAGGTGCCGATTGGTTTGAAGTAACCAATACAAAAGCCACAGCTGTTGACATCACTGGTTGGAAGATAGATGATAACTCCGGTTCACCAGCTGCTGCAGTAGTGCTTAATGGCATTACGAGTATCGCTCCGGGTGAGTCGGTAATTTTTCTTGAATCAGCAACACCGGCAACAGCAGTTCCTGCATTCCTTAGTAACTGGTTTGGTGCAAATCCACCAGCAACTCTACAGGTAGGAACTTATACCGGTTCAGGAGTTGGTCTCGGAACCGGTGGCGATCAGGTTAACTTATATAACAATGCAGGCGTTGGCGTATTACAGGCAAGTGTTTCTTTTGGAGCTTCACCTACTGGTCCATACAGAACATTTGATAATGCAGCCAAATTAAACAGCATTACTCCAGCGATTACTTTGTTAAGTTCAGTTGGCGTTAATGGTGCTTTCATTGCTTTCAATAGTAATGCTGAAATCGGATCTCCCGGAAGAATTGTAACTGCAGCCTGCCCAACAATTACAGTAACTGCAACACAAGGTGCTGCAATAGCATGTAATGGTGGAACAACAACCGTAACCGTAACTGTTGCCGGTGGTATTGCTCCATATACTGGAACGGGTACATTCACAGTAGGTGCTGGCACTTACAACTATACAGTAACAGATGCATATGGTTGTACCGGTACTGCCAGTATCACCATCACTCAACCTACAACAGCTTTAGTTGCTGCTTCAATAGCTACACAAGCTGATTGCAGCGGTTCCGGATCAGTAACGGTAACGGCTACTGGCGGAACTGCTCCTTATACTGGAACAGGAATCTTTACTACTCCTGCCGGTGCGTACAGTTATACGGTTACTGATGCTAACGGTTGTACATCTATTACAACAGGAACTGTAGCTGTTTTACCAGCAGCTGCTGTAAATCTTTCAGTAAGTACTAATTCAGCTTCTGAAACAGCAGCTACAGTAGTTACAGTTACAGCTACTGCTTCGGCACCTGTATGTGGCAATCAAACTGTTTCTCTGGGTGTTTCGGGAACAGGAATCACTGCAGGGGATTATACTTTAAGCAATACAACTATTACAATACCTGATGGACAAACAACAGGTTCAATAACATTTACTGTTGTAAACGACAATGTGGTAGAGCCTACTGAAACAGCTGTATTAACCATCAGCAGTCCTTCTTCAGGTATAGTTTTAGGTGGAACAACTACACAGAATATTACCATTTCCGACTTTGTATTTACATTGCAAGTACTACATGCTTCTGATTTTGAAGCTGCAGTTGAAGCTGTAGCTGACGCTCCTCGTTTTGCTGCGATAGTAGATACACTGGAAGGAACATATGCAAATACAATTAAACTCTCTTCGGGTGATAACTATATACCCGGGCCTTTCTTAAGTTCAGGTGAAGACCCATCTCTTGCTGCTGCGTTCAAAACTGCTTATGAAAGTTATTATAACACAACTTTTAATGCTAGTTCAGTAAACCTGCTTCCAAGCATAGGAAGGGCAGATATTTCTATCATGAATTTTATTGGTATTGAAGCCTCTGCCCTTGGTAATCATGAGTTTGATTTGGGAACAAACGAAGTAAGAAATATCATTCGAGGAGCAAATAACACAGCCGGTACTGTTAGAACATGGTTTGGTGCACAATTCCCTTACCTGAGTGCCAACCTCAATTTTAGTGGCGATGGTAATTTATCGGCCATTGCAACAACCAATCGTTTATTGCCAAATACGGCCTTCAGGTCAAACCCGTCTGAATCAGTTAGTACTATAACGAATAAATTGAAACTTGCACCATCAACCATCATTAACAAAGGCGGTCAGAAGATTGGTATTGTTGGAGCTACAACACAAGTGTTGGCAACAATTTCATCACCCGGTGCTACTACTGTAATTGGGGGTGGAGCCAATGACATGAACATTTTAGCAGGAATTCTTCAACCGGTTATTAATGATTTAATTGCTGATGGATGTAATAAGATTATCCTCCTGTCACACTTACAGCAAATTGCGTTTGAAAAAGAACTTGCCGGAAAAATAAGTGGTGTGGATATTATCATGGCCGGTGGTTCAAATACCTTGATGGCGGATGGTAACGACCGTTTACGTGCCGGTGATGTTGCTGTAGAAACTTATCCATTCCTTACCACAGGCCTGGATGGAAAAGCAATAGCGTTAATAAATACCGATGGGAATTATAAATACGTAGGAAGATTAGTAGTTGATTTTGATGCCGCTGGTACACTGATCCCATCTTCTATAGACCCGGTGATTTCAGGCGTTTATGCAGCAGATGCTCAGGGTGTAAATGATGCATGGGGTGCCAATGTTGGAAATGCCTTTGCAGTAGGAACACGTGGTTATCAGGTACAATTATTATGTACTGCTATCGGTAATGTGATTACAGTAAAAGATGGCAATCTCTTTGGTAAAACGTCTGTGTTCCTTGAAGGACGCAGGAACTTTGTACGCACAGAAGAAACCAATCTTGGAAATGTAAGTGCCGAAGCAAATTTATGGTTGGCTAAATTCTATGATCCTGCTACTACTATCTCTATCAAAAATGGCGGTGGTATCCGTTCTGCCATTGGAAATGTTATTGCAGTAGGCAACAATGTAACCTTAGTGCCGCCAATTGCAAATCCATCTGCAGGTAAACAATCAGGCGATATTTCTCAATTAGATATTGAAAACTCATTGCGATTCAACAACCAGCTTTCATTGGTAACTCTCACAGCAAGCGGAATGAGGTCAATACTTGAAAATGCAGTAGCTGGTACAACCGCCACTGCTACACCCGGACAGTTTGCACAGGTAGCTGGTGTGAGATATAGCTATAATTTCTCACTTCCTGCGGGTTCAAGGATTTTGAATGCTGTTGTTACAAATGCCGCAGGAAATATTGTAGATACTTTAGTTCTTAATGGTACAACCTATGGTAATTTGTCACGTACTTTCAGAGTGGTTACGTTGAACTTCCTTGCAGGTGGTGGAGACGGTTATCCATTTAATACATTAGGAACGAACAGGGTTGATTTAAACACAGTGCCAGCACAAGGACCTGCTCTTGCATCGTTTACCAATGCAGGTTCTGAACAGGATGCTTTTGCTGAGTATATGAAAAATCAATTCAGCTCAACGCCTTATGGCATTGCTGAAACTGCATTGGCACAAGATTGCAGAATTCAAAGAGTGCCTGCTCGTACTGATAATGTATTGCCTCCAAATCCTGGTACCAACGGTACATTAGTGATTTGTAATGGCGCTACTGTTACACAATCTCAATTATTTGCTGCTCTTGGTGGCACGCCTGCAACAGGTGGTATATGGAGCCCGGCTCTGGCAGGTGCAGGTATCTATACATACACGGTAACTTCTCCATCATGCTCAGGCTCTGCTTCTTCAACGGTAACTGTAACCAGTATTACTGCCACAGCCACTTTTGCACCAATTGCATGTAATGGCGGAACAACAACTGTAACGGTATCTGCAACAGGAGGAACTGCTCCATATACCGGAACAGGAACCTTCAACCGTTCTGCAGGTGCTTATACTTACACGGTAACCGATGCTAACGGATGTACATCTGTTGCCAGCGGAACTATCACACAGCCAACAGCTTTAGTTGCTTCATTTGTAATTTCTCCGATTCCATGTAATGGCAGCAATGCAACTGTAACGGTTTCTGCTACAGGTGGTACTGCTCCATATACCGGAACAGGCGCATTCTCTCGTCCTGCAGGTTCATTCAGCTTCACGGTAACGGATGCTAATGGTTGTACCCGTGTGGTATCAGGCATTGTAAACCGTACATTGGTAGCTTCCTCTATAGCAGGCGTGATTGCTTGTGGACAAACCACCACAACAGTTACGGTATCTGCATCAGAAGGAACTGCTCCATACAGCGGAACAGGATCTTTCACAGTAGGAGTTGGCCCTTACAGCTACACGGTAACGGATGCGAACGGTTGTACAGCAACCACTTCCGGAACAGTAGCTCCTCCTGTATGTTTGACTTTAACTGGTGTACAATATCCATTGTATGTACAGGGTGTTGGATCGAGCAATGCAGCCGACGATCGTAAGGTGCCATATGGTGCCCGTATGACTTTAGGCGGATTGACTCCATCAACCACTTATCGTTACTACCCACGCTTTGTTGCTGATCCAACATCAAATACAAACGGACAGGGTAATTATATCTTAGCAAACCAATCGGGTAACTTCACCCGTGTATCATCTGCATCATTATCGGTAGCTGGCCGTTATGGCGAGTTCACTACTGATGCAAGTGGTAGTTTCACCGGCTGGT
>JAPLEF010000141.1 GCA_026391525.1 Sphingobacteriales bacterium | reverse complement strand
CAGCCTCTTTTTTTTCCGGATTTTAAACAAGTTATACCGATTGGACAAACAATATAGTCCAATATCGGCTATCGCCTCATTGTACTGTTTGTTTGATACCATCGGCATTTATACCGATTGGACAAACAATATAGTCCAATATCGGCTATCGCCTCATTGTACTATTTGTTTGATACCATCGGCATTCACTCCCGAAAGCATTCGGGATAAGATTTATAAAATATTGGCATATTATATAAATCACATTGGTATAAATAAACAAATTTCCATAAAAAGTGAGGTTTTCAATCTAAACCCTTATCTTTACTTGGTATAATGGTTTTAGTTTTTTTGCTGTTGGCTGAAGCAGCTTATCAAAGTCGAATTCAGTTTTCATTGTAACAACTAAATCATTCATTTTTTAATCATTTTAATAGTTTTTTACAATGAACATTTACGTTGGAAATCTCAGCTGGTCAATGACTGACGAAGATTTAAGTAACCTTTTCACTCAGTATGGTACTGTAACCAGTGGAAAAATTTTGAAAGACAAAATGAACGGCCGCAGCAAAGGCTTTGGTTTTGTTGAAATGGAAGATGATGAAGCAGCTCGTACTGCCATCGCTAACCTCAATGAAACAGAAGTGATGGGCCGCAAATTGATTGTGAACGAATCACAACCACGTCAGGAAGGCGAATATAAAAAGCGCCCAAGCGGTGGTGGTGGTTACGGTGGTGGCGGAAGCCGTGGCGGTGGTGGCCGTAGCAGCGGCGGTTATGGCGGTGGCGGTGGAAGTCGCAGTGGTGGCGGCGGATACGGCGGCGGCGGTAACAGAAGCGGCGGAAGTGGTGGTTATAACAGAGATTATTAATCGCATTACTAAGATAATATTTGAATCCCTCTTTCTGAGGGATTTTTTTTGTCATTTATTTCTAACTATAGCCTGTGTAGAAAATTAATTTTGCTGCTCTTAGCTATCTCTCTTACTGATTAAATGGGTATATTTATCCGGTTAAAAAACTTAATGGTTTAAGTAAAATCAAAAAAGTGAAATTCATCCATTGCATTTATTCGATTGTTATTTTGCTACTCATAAATCAGGGGGCATTTTCACAATCAGACACTGCAAGTTTTTCCCAACAACATAAAATCCCTCTTAGCGGTTCCACAACGCGTAAGTGTGTTCAGGATATCAGGCTTTTTAATCTTCGTAAAAACGCATCTTTCAGGATAAGAGAAGATGCCATGAATGAAGCTATCATGATGGCTTCAAGGGTATTACCAGGCGATACATTAACGCTTCCGGTTGTTATTCATATTATTAATCAGGATCCGTTAAGCATTTCAGATCAGGATGTGATTGACGGGGTACAAGATCTGAATGACGCTTTCAGCAAACTTGGCAATTATTCTACCAGTGTAGGTGTAGATACTAAACTTAGATTCTGTTTATCACAAAAAGATCCGGATGGCGGAAACACAACCGGTATCACCAGAACAACCTCTTTTTTGGGTGATGATTTGAATATGGATAATGAAGATACCAGGCTTAAAAACCTGATCCAGTGGGACCCTAACCGCTATATCAATATCTGGCTGGTTACCAATATTCATGGAGAGGCTTATGCAGATTATATCTGCGGAACTTGGTACCGGCTTGGTGTTGGGGGTTATGCTTCATTACCTCCGGGAGGTGGTGCTACAGATGGTATCGTTATCAGCGGTTTTGGAAAAGTTCTTGCTCACGAAATGGGCCATTATTTAGGCTTGTACCATACTTTCGAAGGCGGCTGTACCAATTTCAATTGTCTTATTGATGGCGACCGGGTTTGCGATACACCACCGGATAACAGTGTCCGCCCCTCTTTTGGCTGTAATGCTCCACAAAACACTTGTAATACCGATACCTTATCTAATTACAGCAATGGTGCTTTCACTACCAATGTTCCCGACCAGATAGCCAATTTTATGGATTACGGCAATGGTGCATGCAGCAACCAGTTTACGCAAGGCCAGGCCGATCGAATGCGCGCAGCAGTACTTACCCAACGTGCCGGTTTACTTCAGGATGAATGTACGCGACCTTGTATTGAAAACATTATTGCCGGCTTTACCAGAAATAATCCCTACCCGCTTATTAATGATGTGATTGTTTTTACCAACACCGCTACCGGAGCTTCCCAATTTGAATGGTCGGTTGACGGAACCGTTGTTTCATCAGCAACTGATCTATCGTATAGTTTCGCAGCAAAAGGCAAATATAAAGTTACCCTTAAAGCCTACAATACAGCCGCTTGTTTTGCTACCTATACCGACTATATCCTGGTTACCTGTGGTGTTACTGCACGTTTCTTCCCTAATAAGAAAACTATTGCCTCCATGGCAAATGTTTATACGGATAGTGTTTTATTTACCAACACCAGTGTAAACGGATTAACCTTTCAATGGCTGGTGAGCAATTCGATAGGTATGCCCGAGCAGGTAGTGAGCACCGATTCGAACCTCACGTATACCTTTGCACAACCTGCAACCTATAACATCAGGCTGGTTGCAACTAATGGTGCCTGTGCTGATACAACAGATTTAGATGCCATTTCGGTAGCGAATCCGATTGCAGATGGATACCCCATTACCATGTCGGTAACCTGTTATCAAACCAATAAAGTAAGGGTACGCTTTTGTTTGGGCAATAGCGGGTATGCGCCCATCCCACAGGGTACACCGGTAAGTTTTTACGACGACAACCCATATCTTTCCACAGCAAATTTATTGTCCCCCATTGATTATCTTTCTTATGAAGTTCCGGGTAATTGTGATGAATGCTATACACATATCCTGAATGTTCCTTACCGTGGACTCGAAAAAATATATTTGGTTTTCAACGATTCGGGAACAACCATTCCGCTACAGTTGCCCAATACCGGTTTTCAGGAATCATTTTATTTTAACAACAGCATCAGCTTCTTTGCAGTGAGGAGAACAGTGAGTGCCACGATATGTTCCGGACAAAGTTATGCAGGGCATACAACCGCAGGAACTTATATCGATACTTTAGCCAGTGTGATCAACGGCTGTGATAGCATCCGAACGCTTTTCCTAACAGTACTTCCTTCGCCTCAAAGAAATATTTACCGTTCTATATGCCAGGGCAGCGATTTTGAAGGCTATACTGCAACAGGCACTTATACAGATGTTTTTACGGCAGCAAATGGTTGCGACAGCACCCGAATCTTGCATCTAACGGTGAAGCCTAACGTGGTTTCAGTAATCAATGCTACTATTTGCAGCGGACAAAATTATGAAGGCTATACCACTACCGGTTTGCATATCGACAATTTTACAGCCGCCAACGGATGCGATAGTACACGCAGGCTGTATCTAACGGTGAAGCCTACCTCCTCAAGTACCATCGATACGGTGATCTGCCAGGGAGAAAATTATGCAGGCTATACCACAACCGGAACCTATACAGATGTATTCCCTGCTGCTAATGGATGCGACAGTACCCGCACTTTGAACCTGATTGTTAAGCCCACTGTTGCCAGAAGTATTTTTGTGGTATTGTGTGAAGGAGAACAATATGCGGGATACAGCACTACAGGAACTTATGTTGATGTGTTTACCTCTGCCAATGGTTGTGACAGTACCAGAACCCTTTATTTAACCGTAAAACCGGATACGAGCACAACTGTCACCACATCTATCTGTGATGGAGAACAATATGCCGGACATACCACAACCGGAACTTTTGTGGATGTATATAATGCAGCAAATGGTTGCGACAGCACTCGTACCTTATTCCTCACTGTAAAACCGAAACCCACACGCACCATCAATGCGGTGATCTGTCAGGGTGAAAATGTTGCCGGCTATACCAGCACAGGAACTTATATTGATGTATTTACAGCGGCGAATGGTTGCGACAGCATGCGCACTTTAAACCTGGTAGTTAAACCTACCAAGCTTACTTTGGTAAATGTATCGCGTTGCAGGGGTGAATCTTATTTTGCAGCAGGTCAATGGCAAACGGAAACCGGTTTGTACATCGATACGGCACAAACTTATTTAGGATGCGATTCTATCATCAAAACAAGATTAACAATTAATCCTTTACCAACTCCGGAACTGGGAGATGATAAGAGGATTTGTTTTGGCGACTTGCTGATTCTTGATCCGGGAAATTTCAATCACTATTTATGGCAGAATGGCGATACAACAAGGCGGTTCAGAACCAATCAAATGGGCAGCTATAGCGTAACCGTTACCAATCAATTTGGATGTAAGGCAGCTGATACTACTGATCTTGTAGAAATTTTTCCGTTACCATTAAATTTTCTGCCGAAAGACAGTACCCTTTGCAGAGGCAATGTGCTTCAAATTAAAGTACCCGGATTTGAAACGTATCGATGGAGTACGGGCAGCCTGGGCAATACCATCAATATCAGCCAGAGCAATTTGTATATATTGAATGTAAAAGACACCAATAACTGTAAAGGGGCTGATTCGATCTATGTACTGTTTAAAAATTGCATCAATCTACAGATGCCGAATGCCTTTACTCCCAATGCAGACCGTACCAATGATGTGTTTAAACCATACGTGCCTGCTCCGGTTACCGATTTTCAAATGAGGATCTGGAACAAATGGGGAGAGTTATTATTTGAATCCTACGATTACCGCAAAGGTTGGAACGGAACTTATAAAGGGATCGCACAGCCGATGGATACTTATGTATACTTGGTTACTTTAAAAGATGTAGACGGGATAAAAGTGAGCAAGAAGGGAACATTTATTCTTATCCGCTAGTTCCAATCAACCAAAAAAAATTACCATACATTCCTCGGACAGCTATCGCCATATTTATTGCCCAAAGTGAAACCGATCATGATTTCGTGTGTACCGCGGGAGAAATTATTCAATTTGGAAGTGGTGTAATCATAAGAGTAGCCCATGTTCACCGTATTAGAAATATTGAGGCCCAGCATGGCAGTAATGCCATCGTCTACACGATAGCCGCCGCCGATCCACATCACATCCAGATATTGCAATTTGGCATTGAATTCAAACTGAATAGGAGCCGGATCAACTTGCTTTACAAGTATGGATGGGGTGAAATTGAAATCAGCTCCCAACAGAAAACGATATCCGGTGGTTGCAAAAAAGTGAGGGATATGCTTGCTGTCTTTTTTGCTGATATTGTTATTAGAAAAATCAATTTTAGACGGTACCAGTTGCAAACCGGAAAGTCCTACAAAAAAATTGGATGAATACAGGTAGAGCCCTGCATTCATATCAAACCTAACATTATTGATCAACCCGCTATTGTAAACAGCCGGATCAACTGAACTGTTATAAAACTCCAGTTTATCGGCATTGATACTGATATTAGAAAAACCCAGCCCAAGTCCTGCTGCAAGATTCATCTTATTGCTGATGCCGATATGATAGGCATAAGTACCCATGGCAGAAAAATTATTCAACGGTCCGGTGCGGTCATTGATCACCTGCAAACCCCAGCCATGATGAGGCCTGGAAGTGGTATATTCTTCCCAGTAATCTTTTCCCCTGGGGTTATAACCGTCTTTGCGGAAGGAAGTGGCCGTTGTTTTTTCATCCTGCTTGCCAATCGGGCCATGCATGGTGAGATAAGTAGTTACTGGTGCATCTAATATCCCCACCCATTGAAGCCTGTGGCTTAGTTTGACATCCACGTAATTCTCAATCCCCGTCAATGCAGGATTGATGATATACTGGTTCATGATGTACTGCGTATAATGAGGTTTTTGTTGTGCCGTTGCAGACACAACAAAAACCATCATCAAAAATAAAAGCAAACTTTTCATCATAACGTGCACCTCCCTGCATCCGGTCATTACTTCTTCAACACTTTGAATTCCGTACGGCGGTTGAGCTGCCTACCATCTGGATTATCCGTACCATCAGGGTTGGTGTTTTCAGCAACCGGCATGCTTTCTCCAAATCCTTTGGCAACCAATCGGGAAGGATCTATGCCTTTTTTAACCAGATAAGCAACTACTGCATCGGCACGTGCATCAGAAAGTTTTTGGTTATAGTCTTCCTCCCCTTTACTATCGGTATGTGCATCCAATTCAATTTGAAGGTTTGGATTGTCTTTCAACAATTGCGCAAGATTATCAAGCGAGGCATAAGAAGTTTTTTGTAATGATGCTGAATTGAAATCGTAATAAACATTCTTTACTTCAACGGTTTCTTCAGGCGTTTCAGGTATTTGTGTCAGGCAAAGATCAGGACTTTGAAAAGCAGCTTCCTCTTCATCTGCCGGTCCGTTAAAGTGTACACTGTTATTGAAATATCCACTGTTGCTGGCCATTGCTTTCAAAGGCAGATAATCTTCTACCGTGAAATTATATTTACCTGTAGCATCAGTAGTGAGTTCCGTTATCTGCCTGTTATTGATGGTATCCATGATCACTACTTTCACATTGGCCATTGGCTGATTATTTTTACAATCAAGCACCGTTCCTGATAATTGCTTGATTGGTTTTGGTTTGCTCAGGCTGAACAATTCAAGGCAACAAGCCGCTTCCCGGTCAGAACTCAACACCACATCTTCTAAAATATTTCTTGCCGGCCCTTTACTGGTGAAATACAGATCATCTTTCACCGAGTTTACCGGGTATCCGAAATTCTTTGGAGCACTTAATTGATCAAGCGTTCCTTTGGCATAATAAAAATCGAAGCCGCCCATACCTACCCTTCCATTCGAACTGAAAACAAAAGTATTGGAGGCATTGTGATAACTTGGTGCACGTTCATCGAGTGCTGTATTGATATTGGTCCCCATGTTTACAGGAACACCAACACTACCATCCAGATCGAGTGATGCCACCCATAGATCGAAGCCACCGGCACCATCTGGTCGGTCGCTTGAAAAAACCAATGCGTTGCCATTGGGCATCACAAAAGGCTCCTGATTGTTCACCCCTGTCATTTCAAGACGACTAACAAGTGTGGGCTCCGACCAGGTATCACCTGATTTTTTGGATATATAAATGCCTGAAGTTTTTGAACTGCGGGTTTTCGTCCAACGTGTTAAAAACAAGGTATTCCCATCTGGTGTTAAACTGGTAACACCCTGTTGCATATCTGAAGGTTGGGGAATATTGGTCAGGCTTACCGTACCTGCATTACCATTAGCATAGGTGGATTGATAAACCCGGTTATGATTTGCACCCGTTTTGCTATCGCCCTGAGCACGGGTAGAAGTAAACCACAATGTATTTTCATTTACCCAGGTTGGCGCATAGGAACCGCCTTCAGCAGCATTCAGGGCTGTATTTTTCTGAATTTTGTAGGCATCCAGATTTTTTCTCGCCATCTGTGATTTTACAAATTGCAGGTTTTCAATTTCCATGGCTGCAATCCTTGCATAACTGTCTTTCTCCGGATAGGATTCTTTGAATACTTGAAATGCGGCTAACGATTCGTCGTATTTCCCTTGTGCACGCAAAGTAGAGGCATAATGGAAGGTGGCTAAAGGAAACTCAGCCTTATTAAAGCTGGTAGCCTGTTGATACAAAGTTGCTGCCTTATCAGGGTAATGGAGTTTTCGATAGCACTCCGCAAGGTTATAAATAACTTTCTCTTTGCTGGTACTCGTTACCGTTACTTTTTTGTTGGAAGCTTCCGTAACTACATAGGGATTAAATGCTGCAGCCTGTGCTTTTTTAGACTTACCCCCGTTGAGGTAGGTTTCATAATACTCAGCAGCAGAAAAATAATCACCTGCAGCAAAATATTTGTCAGCCGCCGCAACATAGGGATTGCCGGTTTGTGATTGAGCAGCGGTGATTAACCCGGATAGTGTAACAAGCAGTACAATAAATTTTTTCATATCAGAAATAGATAGATGATCGTTTGGGTTGATAATTTCAATTAGAGGCGTGGACAAACAAATTCCACTTCAGGGGTTTTGATGTTTTTCTTACCGGTGAAGGAAAGTGAAATTTCAAAACTGTTGCTTCCTTTTACAACTCTGCCAAGGTCTGAAGTGTTGATATCGTAACTCACACCTAATACGATTCTTTTGTGTGTAAAGCCGATAAAGGGTGAGATGGCATCATCAAAACGGTAGTTTGCTCCAGCCAATACATTGGTTTCTACTCCGGCTTTCAATTGAGCATATAAACCCGCCGCAATTTCTTCAGCATTACCCTGACGCAAATACAATACATTCGGTGTTAAAGAAACCACATCTGAAAGTTTTAACCGCACACCGCCATGGATGGTATGGCGCATAGGTAAAGTAGCATCGCCGGTTCCACTGAATTTATCCGTTGGTTTGGTGAGATGAGATACTGCATATCCAAAGTAAAGATTTGCTTTACGGTTGGCCGTACCATCAAAATACAAGATACCTGCACCGGCATCAAAAGATGAATTATTCTGATTTCGCAAGGCTTCTGCACTTAGGTTACCCGGATTGTACCCTGTTATTGGGTTCCACTGGTCCCCAAAATTTAATTTGGTTGCATCAAAACGGCGTTGAATCAAGCCAGCCTGCAAACCAATCACCACCCGATGGTTTTCCGTAGGCCCGAAACGAATACCGGTATAAGCAAAATTCCCATATACAGTTGTATAACGATATCCACCGTCTCCGGCAGTTTGGTTCAATAGACTGATCCCAAAATTCATGTTCTTGTTGGTGGTCACTTCTCCCGATAAACCCTGTGTTGAGTAAGGCGTACTGATACTGCCCCATTGTGAACGAAAGATACCTGCAACCCGGTATTGACCATCAAACGCTCCGGTAAGAGCAGGATTCGTCCATGCCGGATACATGTAATATTGTGTAAAATGTGGATCAACCTGAGCAGATGCTTCTTGAAATATCCCACTACATCCCAGGGCCAGTGTAAAAATCTTTAATGCTCTTTTCATTTTTCTCAGTTTCGTATTGTAATATGTTTTGGTTACCTGACAATGGTTACTGAACCGTTCAGGGGTTTGAAATCATTCTTCAATTCTATAATATAATAGTACGTAGCAACCGGTAGAGGCTTGCCTTTGATGGTTCCATCCCACGGTGTACCGTAACCTGTTGAACTGTATACTTGCTGTCCATAACGATTAAAAATATTTACCGTTGCACCCGGATAATCCGCCAGATGATCTATACGCCAGGTATCGTTTTGCCCATCGCCATTTGGAGAAAACACATTGGGTATTTTCAATGGACGGAAAATTTTAACGGTAAGGAAATCCGTTGCCGTACAATTGCCATCACCCGTTACCGTTAGCGTATACGTAGCATCGTTATTGGCTGTTATTGTAGGGCGTAACACAGTAGTACTGGATAAGTTGGTTCCTGGCGACCAATTGAAAAGCACATTCAATGAATCATTAACCGTTGGCCTGAATTGGAACACACTACCCTGTGGAACTAAGAAAGACGGGCCGGCATCTACAACCGGTTGCAAATAAACAAGCACGGTATCTTTAAAAATATCGGATACGCAATTTTCCGGATTGGTAACCACTAAGGTGACTTCGTAATTTCCCGGTGCGGCATAGGTTTTAGTTGGATTGGCTTGCTGTGAGGTACTTCCATCTCCGAAAGTCCACAATCGGCTATTGATGGTACTATTCGGAGCCGTGCTCAAATCTGTAAAAGTATTTGGTGTGCCCTGGCAGAGTATTGACGGACTTACATTAAATCGTGCAACAGGCTTATCATAGAACGCACTGAAAATTCTTGTACTGTCTTTAAAACATCCTGCTGATGAAGTTGCCCGCAATCTTATATTATAGCTACTGATGCTTGCATAAACATGTGATGCATTTACTGCTGTTGAAGGCGCAGATCCGTCTCCAAAATTCCAATTGTAGGTTAACGCTAAATTATCGGCAACAGTAGATGTATTGGTAAAATTAACTGTACCATTGGGCATACATACAGAAGCAGGCATGGTGAATGCAGCTACAGGAATGGCATTTACAATAATCGTTTCCCTGGCCGTATCACTGATGCATCCATTATTGCTAACCGTTACCAATTTAACCTGGTAAGTACCATAGGCGCCATACAAATGAGTAAAGGTATTACCATTGGTATTGGTCTGGGTCTGACCATCACCAAAGAACCATTTCCAACTTACTATTGTACCAGATGGAATAGATGAACTGTTTACTAACTGTGCCAACTGACCCTGGCATATGGATGGATTGATACTAAAGGAAGCTGCTGGTTTTGGATTCACCACAATCGTTTGGGTACGAACCGCCACACAGTTTCCGGTAGATGTAAAGGTATAAGTAATGGTATGTGTTCCGGCGCCGGCAACTGCAGGGTTAAACAGACCGGCCGCATTCACACCGGGACCGCTGTAAACTCCGGTTCCGCTTACGCCATTCGTAACCGTTGCAGTGGCAACTGATAAAGGTGCCGCACTTTGGCAAATAGCCGCTAATGCCGGATAAGCCAATGCAGGT
>JAPLEF010000139.1 GCA_026391525.1 Sphingobacteriales bacterium | reverse complement strand
GATTAGCCGCAAAACTAACACAGTTCTTTGATAAGTCTAAATTATTTAGTATTTTTACGCTAAATATATTAGTTATGTTTTCAACACTTTCAGCATTTGAATTTCAGCAAAAGTTTTCAGATCAGAATTCATGTCTTCAATATTTAGCTGAGCTAAAATGGAAAGATGGATATGTCTGCAAAAAGTGTGGGTGTAAGTCCTTTACAAAAGGTTACCATCCATTTGCAAGGCGGTGTTCTAGTTGTCGTTACGATGAATCTGCCTCTGCGCATACCATTTTTCATAACCTGAAATTCAGTCTGCAAAGGGCTTTTTACGCTGTTTTCAGGTATTGTAAGAAGAAAGGTATTTCTTCCTATGAATTGGCAAAGGAGATTGGCGTAAGCCAACCTACGGCATGGCTATTCCACTGTAAAATTCAGCAAACATTTGAATCGAGTGGTAAAAATCCATTAACCGGTGAAGTGCATATTGACGAATTTGTAACTGGAGGTCCCGAAAAAGGAAAGCCTGGACGCTCAAATGGCAAAAAGAAAAAGACCCTTATCATGGTGGAAGTAAGGCCAGGTAGCAAAACGGGCCTTGTGTATTGTCGAAAAATTGCCGATTTCAAGAAGGATACTTTATATCCTATCATTGAAGCAACGGTTTCCAAAGATGCAAAAGTTATTACAGATGAATACCCTAGTTATGATAAGCTTATAGAAAGATTTCCCAAGGCCAAACAGCGGAAAAGCAATACAGGTAAAGGTTTTCCAATCCTTCACCAACAAATAATGAATATGAAGGGATGGCTAAGAGGAATCCATCATCAATGTAGTGATAAGCATTATCAGAAGTACCTTAATGAGTATTGCTTCCGAACCAACCGCCGAAACTCAGAACAGTACATTTTTCGAAATATTATGCAAAGAGTGGTGTCAATTAAAACCAAGACTTTCAAAGAGCTGTCAGCCGATGCGGCTTAAATTAATTATTCTATATTTTTTTTATTACTCTCATCATAATTGGCTCGGCAGCCGCTTTACTATTTTCCCTGCTTAGTAAAACTCTGTCAGCTAATCGCCACAACTTCCTCTCCCCAATCATAAGGCTCATGGATCTCTTTTCCGTCTTCCCGTATCTGTTTACCTCTGATACTGAATACCGGCCAGGCATTTAAACCGGTAGCCGGCATTTCATAATCAATGATGTGATGCATTTCATTATCAGTGATGGATTGATCGATCCATAATTTTGCAGTTTCCAATGGCAGGAACAAAGGCATGCGATGCTGATTAGCTCCATCGTTATGAATTTGTGTCATCAAACTATTGGCTGTACGGGTGAGGATAGTGAAAGTTCCGATGGCTTCCCCGGTTTGATGTGCCGGCGTATATTCATACAAACCCGGTAAATAAAATAAAGGTTCTTTTTTCAAGCTGATGAAATAAGGCAGTTTCTTTTTCCATCCCTCTATTTTACGATGCTCATAAATACCTGAAACCGGAACCAGGCAGCGTTGATTGCGGATCCTGCTCCAGTAAGATGCTTTTTCAAACAACTTCTCACTCCTTGCATTTACCATACTGTTACGGTATTGTTTTACGGAAGCTTCGGTATTCATATAAGGAGCGATGATACCCCATTCAAATGCTGCTAAATGTAATCCGCTATTATTTTGGTAAAGTACAGGCTGTGGGGCATGCACTTGCGCAATGAAATGCCGGTCGGTTTCCAAAAGGTAATCGTCGGCTATGATATCCAATGCGGGAAAATCGGTTTTTAGATGCTTTTGATAACCCACGAAAAGTGATAAATCGTGACACATACAACCTCTTAATGATTCATAAAGGTAAGCACTGCAATTTTATAATGCCAAAGATTGGATAAACAATGCTACCTTACTCAGTACAAACGCCAAATATGGCTACACCCTTCTTCAGACTGTTGTAAGTATCACATCATTTAACAACATCTACACTAAAACAACCGACATTTGAAATTCTTCATTAAATACATGGTTAGCATCCGTTGCAAGATGATTGT
>JAPLEF010000053.1 GCA_026391525.1 Sphingobacteriales bacterium | reverse complement strand
GAAACAGAAATGAAAAAGAAAGACTGTTATTGGGGCTGGACGAAAATGGAATACCAATTAATGAATTCAACACCTCAGATAAAGCCTGTATTGTTATTTCCACACAGATAGTTGAAGTGAGTTTAGATATTAGTTTTGATATAATGATTACAGAGGCTGCACCACTTGATGCTTTGATACAAAGGTTTGGGAGGATAAACAGGAAGAGGACAAATGAGACCATCGGGATAATGAAAGATGTTTACGTGATAGAACCATCAACTGATAAAAAAGATGCATTGCCTTATGACCTTGATATTATCTCGAAGTCTTATGAAGTGTTGCCTGATGGAGACACATTGCATGAAAGAGATTTACAGCATAAAATTGATGCTGTGTTTACCAAAATTAATTTTCTGGAAATTGAAGAACATGCAGTTTTTAAGTCTGATGGAAGTATTAGTATTGATCAGTTGACAAACAGGAGTAAATCTATTCTTTTTGAATTGCTAGATATTGATTCTGTTTCCTGTATTTGTGAATCAGATCAAGCCAAGTATGAAGTTTCGGATTTTGAACAAAGGTTGGAATTGGAAATTCCGGTTCGGTATTATTCAGTTTTTAAAATGAAACAATCTCAAAAAGGAAATAAACCTTTTGTTATTCCCGACATGGCTTATGATACTGAAAAGGGTTTGGATACAAAAAAAATTAAGGAACAAAATTTTGATGTTAATAATAGAATATTATGATAACAACAGTAATAGGCAAAACATTTCTGGATGCATATAATAAGAAATATCAAACAAGTCTTTCTGCAAAGCAATTCTTTGAGGAAGTTTACTTTGAACTTTTTTATAACCACCCTAAATATATGCAGTGGGTTACTAATTCTCCGTTTGTTCAAATGAAAAGCGGACAAAAACCAGAGAAACTTTCTATTGAAGAAAGGCAGGAAAAATTATTAAGTCTGCATGACAAAGTAACATCAGAGGAGCCGGATGCCAGTTTCGCACTTGGATTTCCTGCTTCTGAAACAAAAGAGTATGCCAGCACATCCGGATTGGTAAGTGATATAAAAATTGCAACCACCAATGACGATATTTATTTATCATGGATCGGGAGTGGACTTGGAATCGGTGTAGCCGGAGGGTTCTCATTATTATTCGATGACCCTGTTATAACATTACAAACATTTGAAGGTTGGAAAATTTATAGGAAGTATTTAAATGATGAAGTGCTTAGTAAGCTACGTGGAAATCAAATTAATTCCTGGAACGGCCAATGGTTAGCTTATTCGTTGGGATCTGATTTTGATAAAAATTTTGATTTTACAAGATTAGAATCAGCAGGTGTGTTTAAAAGGGATACGCAATTGATAGAGATCAATACAGTTAACTGGCCCCAATTATTTTTTAGTCTTTCTCAATTATATCCTAATAGCGATTTTACAGCTTACGTTTATGGGTTTGGACAAACTAACAAAACCATCGGATTCATACCATTCCAATTTAAATCTGGGAGTAAAATTAAGGTCGTTTACAATAAACTTTTTGGAGGAGATTACCAAATTGGCAAAAAGGAATTTGAGAATTTATTTGGAATGCACATTAAAAGGGCCTGCGAATTAGGTAGTGTAGGATTACAAGCATTAAGACCTGAGAATCTAAATAAATATATGAACGACAGTAAAAATATTT
>JAPLEF010000056.1 GCA_026391525.1 Sphingobacteriales bacterium | reverse complement strand
TACGTCTTAAAAGGAATGTTTCGTTTGCGCATAAGATGAAAACAACAAAAAGTATTCTCAGTTTATTCAAACTAACACTATCCACATACTTGGGGATAAAAAATAAAAAAAGAGGCTACCCTTTTGAGACAGCCTCTTTTTGTACTAATTTCCAGATCCGATGCTTTCAATATCTTTCGCAAGGCCGCCACTGCCATCAGCACCTTTATAAACGGAGCTTCCAAAGCCCAGAATTGGGTAAAATATGAATCCTAACAAGGCAAGGCCAAGACCAAAGCCGGTATCTTTTCCAAATGACTTCGCTATGGCGATTGAAATCACAAAAAGGATATAAATGTTCAGAAAAGGTATAAAAACAAACCACCAGTTTTTTACACCTCCTATTTTTGCCATGATATAATAATTATAAAATGGCACAATAGCAGCCCATCCCGGCTGTCCTGCTTTTTCAAAAGTTTTCCAAATCCCGGCAATTACAATAACTACCACTATCAGATACAAAATTCCCATAAATGTTGATGTAATGGTTAATATGAAAGGTATTTAGTTGCGCTATTCTAAAATGGAAACCTCTGTTCTTCTGTTCTCTGCCCTACCGGCTTCGGTTTTATTATCCGCTACTGGTTGGGTCATGCCGTAACCTTTAGCCGTAAGTCGGGCGGGATCTATGCCCTTATTGATGAGGTATTCGCGAACGGCATTTGCCCGATCAAGCGACAGTTTAAGATTACTTTCTGCCTTGCCTACATTGTCGGTATGACCACCGATTTCAATCTTATCGTCTTCTTTACGTTTTAAATAAGACACCAGTTCATCAAGCACTGGTGATGCGCTTTCCTGCAAAGTGGCTTTCCCAAAATCGAAATTGCAATTGTCGAGCACAAAATTCTTAGGAGGCAAAAACTGGAAACTCATCGTGAAAGGCTTCTTATAGTAAGCATTGCCTTCCGGTGCAGGGATATCAATCACATCCAGACTGGTAGAATCCTTGAACCCCATGATGGAGATATCATATTTATCTCCGGTTGGCAGTCGTATCGAAAACTTACCGTTATCGTCTGTAAGCCCCTGATATTCCCGGCTATTTTTCCTTCCCTTAAACAGCATGATTTCATGTGGCAGGATATTACCATTAAAATCAGTAACGGTAACATCTACCTGCGCATCTTTGGGAACAGCAGCATTTTGAACGGTTCCTTGTTGCGCTTGCAAGCCCGATACAAGCATAAAACTGACCATCATCAATAGGATAATTTTCTTCATCATAATAAGAATTAATAGAATCCGAAGTTAAGGTTTTTTCATATTTTACACACAGGTTCTTCTACAAACGATGTTGTAATTGTATTACCATTTCGTTTTTCCAGGAAACAAAATCACCCGAAAGGATATGCTTTCTGGCTTCCTTTACCAGCCAAAGATAGAAGGCCAGATTATGTACCGATGCAATGGTTAGTCCAAGATATTCTCTCGCCTTTAGCAAGTGTCGTAAATACGCCTTACTGTAAAATGCGCTCATTTCACAACCGATTTGTTCATCAATAGGTGAAAAATCATATTCCCATTTCTTATTGTCGATATTGATAATGCCAGATGCGGTGAACAACATAGCGTTCCTTCCGTTCCTTGTAGGCATTACGCAATCAAACATATCCACTCCCATACCGATGGCTTCTAAAATATTCCAGGGCGTGCCTACACCCATAAGATAACGGGGTTTATCAACAGGCAGTTCTTCGCAACACAGCGCACAGATTTCATACATTTTTTCGGTGGGCTCCCCAACACTTAAACCTCCAATCGCATTGCCTGTAGCCTGTTTGCTGCTGATATAGGCACAAGATGCCTTGCGCAATGCAGGATGAACACCACCCTGAACAATCGGAAATAAATTCTGCGTATAGCCGTAAAGGTCAGTTTGATTGTTGAACCGGTTCCAGCAACGGTCGAGCCAGCGATGCGTGAGTTCCATAGATTTACTGGCATATCCAAAATCACTGCCACCGGGAGGGCATTCATCAAAAGCCATGATGATATCGGCACCAATTTTACGTTGGGTATCCATTACATTTTCAGGAGTAAACAAATGCCGGCTACCATCGATATGCGATTGAAAAGTAACGCCTTCTTCCGCAATTTTTCGGGTTCCTGCCAATGAAAACACCTGGTAGCCTCCGCTATCGGAGAGAATGGGTTTCTCCCATCCATTGAAACGGTGTATACCACCAGCACGTTGCAGTACTTCTAACCCTGGACGAAGATAAAGATGGTAAGTATTCCCCAGGATGATCTGCGCTTTTACATCCTGAGCCAATTGTTGCTGGGTAACCGCTTTCACACTCCCAACCGTACCCACGGGCATGAAAATGGGAGTTTGGATATGGCCATGATCAGTGCTGATCGTACCTGCACGTGCAGATGAAAGTGGGTCGGTTTTTTCCAGTTGGAATTGTAATGCAGCCATTAACAGGAGTGATGTTGAACCCGGTAAAGATAAATTTAAATTTGTTCGGGAGTGAATTGAGATCCAATTCTTAGATGGGAGCTTTTGAAAGCAAGCAATACATCCTTCAGAGAAAAGATTTCATCATATCACCTGCGAACTTATTTTTGCATCAATGAATGTAGATTCTTTTGCCATCCATTGGCCCATGTTGGTATTGCTGATTTTCATCGGAATGGCGGTTTTGCAAGTGAGTTATTATCTGTTTTTCTTTTCAAGAATAGCATTTTACCATAAACCCAAGCAAGGGCCTGTAGAAAAGCATCCGGTAAGTGTGATCGTATGTGCCAGGGATGAAGCGCCCAATCTGGCCACAAACCTTCCGGGTATCCTGGTTCAACATTATCCATTTACCCATGAAGTGCTGGTAGTGAACGATAATTCATACGATGACAGCAAGTATGTGCTTGAAAAGCTTCAACAAAGTTTTCCACAGTTACGCATACTCGAACTTACACAGGAAGCCAATATGATTCCCGGAAAGAAATTCCCTCTTAGCATGGGTATCAAATCGGCTAAACATGAAATGCTTTTGCTCACAGATGCTGATTGTGTGCCTGCAAGCGAACATTGGATCGAATCGATGCAGGCGGCCTATCAACCTGAAACCGAAATCGTTTTAGGCTATGGCGCTTACCACAAACAAAAAGGCTTGCTCAACAAACTGATACGTTGGGAAACCTTTCATTCCGCCTTACAATACCTCAGTTTTGCACAAGCCGGAATCGCCTACATGGGTGTTGGTAGAAATCTAAGCTATCATAGATCTGTTTTTTATCGTCAAAAAGGATTCTCCGCCCACTACCAAATTCCAGGTGGCGACGACGACCTTTTTATCAATAAAGCCGCCAATAAGAAGAATACCCGGATCAATATAGATCCCAACAGTTTCACCTTAAGCAAAGCCGCAAACTCCTGGCAGCAATGGAGAAAACAGAAACAGCGCCATTACAGTACCAGTAAGCATTACCGATGGCAACACCAATTGCTGCTCGGGGCCTATGCCGCCAGCCAGTTTCTTTTCTACCCCTTATTCATTTGGTGCTTATTTACCGGCTACTGGATGTATGCAATTAGTATTTTCGGTTTCCGGCTTTTGCTGCAAAGCATCGTGTATTATAAAAGCATGTACAAACTAAAGGAACATGACCTGTGGCCGTTTTTTATTTTGTTCGACATCTGGATGTTTTTTTATTATCTCATCTTTGCATCATCGCTGTTTAAAAAACCTCCGGCCACCTGGAAATAGTATAACCCTTACCGGTAGTTTTTAACCTAGTTCATATGGAAGAAATAGAAAAATACTTTTCAGATTTTACCGAAACACAGTTGCAACAGTTTGCTGCGCTCCAAGAGGTTTATACTGATTGGAATGCCAAAATCAATGTGATCAGCCGCAAAGACCTGGATCATTTTTATTTGCATCATGTATTGCATTCACTTGCCATTGCGGCAACTTTTGCATTTGAAAAGGGACAGTCGGTGATGGACCTCGGTTGTGGTGGAGGATTTCCCGGGGTGCCGCTGGCGATCTTTTTCCCTGAAACTGAATTCCACCTCGTAGACAGCATCCGGAAAAAACTCATGGTTGTTTCCTCAGTTGCTGATAGCATCGGGTTACAGAATATTACGGTTCAGCATGCAAGAGCAGAAGAAATCAAAAACCGGAAATTCGATGCGGTGGTTTCAAGAGCGGTAGCGCCGATGAAAGACTTATGGCATTGGAGCCGGCCCTTGATCCGCAGAAATAAATCAGCTGCAGAAAACAGCGCAAACGGACTGGTTTGCCTAAAAGGTGGCGACCTCAGTGCAGAGATACAGCAAAGCGGCTGTAAACCCTATATCTGGGAAGTGGAAAAAATATTCCCTGATCCTTTTTTTAAAGAAAAGTATTTACTTTATCAGTCACTATAAAAACGCTCAATCTACCAGTTCAACTGAAGCAGATTATTTTTCCGATCCACATCAGCCATACGTTTTGACGGATCGATTTCAACCTTCACTACATTGGTTAATTTATCAGGAAAGGAAAGTACATAAGTGGGATGCGTCCAGCGCCATGGGGTTGCTTTTACATATTTTCCCATTCCGGCTTCTGCAGGTTTGTATCCATACTGTACATTCAAAGGTATCTGGTGCAATTCTTTGTGCCCGTCTTTAAAAGTCAGTTCCAAATCGATCGGCATGGGCATTTGCCCGATACGCTTCAACCGGATATTCGACTGGCCATTTTCCTCCCACAAACTGTCGATACTGTAATCGATTGTTTTAGTGGTATTGATCCAGTACATCTGGTACCAATCGAGTTTTAATCCACTGAGGTTTTCTGCCAAACGAACAAAATCATCCGGCTCCGGATGCCGAAAGCGCCATTTATTGTAGTATTCCAGCAATAAGCGGTCTCTGGTTTCTGCACCTATGATATATCCCAATTGTTCTAAAAATATTTCTCCTTTTGAATAAGCGTCCACACTATATGCGAAGTTGGTATTGTAATGATCGGCATGAGTAGTCATCGGTTCCTCGAGGCCACTGCGTACCAGTTGAAAATAACCGGCATAAGCCCCGGAGTGGTTTTGAGGCAGCGCTGCCATCAGCCGTTTCAGATTTTCATTTTCAGGATTTTGTTTAAGCGCTTCTTCATATTCGGCTATTGCAGGTTTCTTGTTGTAGAAAGCGGATATGAGGTCTTCGGCAAAACTGGTAAACCCTTCATCCATCCAGGCATAACTGCCTTCATCGGTACCCAGCATCATTTGGTACCAACTGTGCATCCATTCGTGAAATGCGGTGCCTAATGATGGGCTGCTTACCAATGTAGCCATAGGATATTCCATCCCTCCATCCCCACCATGAATGAATGAGTACTGTGGATAAGGATATTTTCCAAAATGCTGTTCAATAAAAGGCAGTACTGTTGCGGCGGCATCGAGTACTTTTGCCCAGGCGCTATCATTGGCTTGGTCGCCTTTCTTTTCGTTATACAAAACATGCAAAACCGTACCGCCCGGAATTTTTTTCATGAGATGCACATAATCCGGATCTGCAGCCCAAACAAAATCGTGCACCTTTTCTGCCTTAAAATGCCAACTCCTTTTTTTAGTAAGCGAAGATTTCAAAGGTGTTCCGTTGGCATCATAACCCCAACCAATAGACGCAGCATCCTGCAAAACGCCTGTGCCCCCTAACTTGTAAGAGGGGTCTATATTGATAGTGACATCAAAATCGCCCCAAACCCCATAAAACTCTCTGGCTACATAGGGTGTAGGATGCCATCCCTTCCTGTCGTATTCGCACAATTTGGGATACCACTGACTCATGCTGTACCTTACCCCTGTTTGTGGATTATCCCTTCCGCTTCGCCTGATTTGCAAGGGTACCTGAGCTTCAAATTCCATATCAATGATCACCGATGTATTGGGCAATACCGGCCTGGTTAAAATCACTTCCAGTATTGTTTCATGATATTGGAATGGCTGTGCAATACCATTGATCTTAAGGCTTTTGATTTTCTGGTACCCGATCTCATCATCTTTCAGATTCCGGATACGGTCTTTCACCCTGTCATCCCAACCTGCTCTGCCATTGATGGTAACTTTGCCCAGTTCCCTGCTCCTCACATCCATGCTGCTGTTGGGTTGAAAAGCATTCCAGTACAAATGATAAAATAACTTATCGAGCTTATCGGGAGAATTATTAAAGTATTGTAATTTCTGTTTCCCCGAAAAACGGTTACTCAGCGTATCCACATCTATAGTCATGGTATATTTTACGGCCTGTTGCCAACGGGTGACTTGGGCAACAAGACCGGTTTTCAAAGAAAAAAATAGTAAGGCTGTAATTGTAAGTCTGCTTATCATCATGATATAAGGTTGATTAAAGTAAATGTCGGTAAAAACTCCTTAATGAAATGAAAAAACGTAACCGTATTGTATGATAAAAAAGTGATGAAATACCTACCCTGATTTGGCCACTTGATCCATAGCTAAAACAAATTTGAAAATTATGGATAAGCGTATCATCAGTAACCTGTTGAAGAATCCGGGTTAACCTGATAATCCCGCAACAACAATTACAATTTCGCCCTTAACCCCTTTTTCCTTGAAATAATCATGAACTTCTTCTAATGTACCTCTCTTGTTCTCTTCAAATTTTTTGGAGAGTTCCCTGCTTACTGAGCAATTTCTTTCTGCGCCAAAATATTCCATGAAAAGCAAAAGGGTTTTTACCAACCGCATGGGGCTTTCATAAAAAATCATCGTCCGCTTTTCGGTTGCCAGTTGTGTAAGTAAGGTATGACGCCCTTTTTTAAGTGGCAAAAATCCTTCAAAACAAAAAGCGTTCATAGGTAAGCCACTATTTACGAGTGCCGGAACAAAAGCTGTTGCCCCTGGTAAACATTCCACTTTTATATCCTGTTGAATGCATGCCCTTACCAGTAAATAAGCAGGATCGCTGATTCCCGGCGTTCCGGCATCGGTGAGTAAAGCCACTTGTTTGCCTTCACGCATCTGATCGGCCAGATGGGCTGCTATACGGTGTTCGTTGTGCTGATGATAAGGGGAGAGCGGCTTATTGATGCCATAATGATTAAGAAGCACCTTGCTGGTTCGGGTGTCTTCGGCAAGGATCAGGTCAACCGATTTCAGTACCTCAATAGCCCGGAATGTGATATCGGCCAAATTCCCGATAGGTGAAGGAATAAGATAAAGCATAAGAACAACATTCAGTTGACGCTTAAAATGCGTTTATTCGTTACCGGCAGATCAGCTTACACTGATATGGTACACTTCCATCACGGGATTGGCAAGCAATTTTTTAGCAGCCGATTCCGCAATCGCAATGGCTTCTTCCTCGTTTGCCGCTTCAATTTGAAGGTCGATATGCTTCCCGATCCTTACATCTGCTACAGACTGGATACCGAGGTTCTGCAATCCGCCCAGCACAGCCTTGCCCTGGGGATCGAGCAGTTCTTTAAGCGGCATTATTTTGATTTGTGTGGTGTAGGTCATGTTGTTTGATTTCTCATCAGCAAAGATAACAGAATATAGGCCACGAAGATTACCGGAACGGCAGTCCAGTGAAGGAATAAAATGGCTAACACAGCAATCAGCAGCAATATTATTTTCGGAAGGTTATCCTTAAGTGTAAAACTTTTGAATTTCATGGCCATGATCGGGAGATTGCTCACCATCAATGCAGAAAGTAATGCGATAACCAGATATAAAAACCATTTATTGGTGAGCAGATCGGCCAGCCAGGGCAAATTATTGTGCCAGTACATCAGCGGAAGTGCAGCAACGGTAATACCTGCAGCGGGTGTAGGCACTCCACGGAAGCCGTACTGCTGTTTAGTGTCGATGTTGAATTTTGCCAAACGGTAAGCGGCAGCAGCAGCAAAAATAAATGCAGGAAAAAGCAATAATACCGGCTGATTGATTCCATCTTCTCCCTGGTAATAACTCATTCTTAAAAACTGATACAAGATCATAGAGGGAGCCACTCCAAAGCTTACCACATCGGCGAGAGAATCCAATTGTTTTCCCATCTCAGAACTGGCATTGAAAAAACGCGCAACAAATCCATCCAGAAAATCAACAACCCCTGCAAGTCCGATAAAAATGGCTGCCATTCCCATCTTTTCAGGAATATCAATATAAGGCGCACCTGAACTGCTGTAGTGGATGGCAATTCCGTTCTGCAGAATATAAACGATCGCTACACAACCAAATACCAGATTGAGCAGGGTAAATAAATTTGGAATTTGTTTCATGCCTGAAAATAACGGAGTAAATGAAAAAAGCTGATCTTTTGATTGCAAATTAATGTTTCATCAACGCCTCAATATCCTCAACGGTAATAGGAATCTTCTTCATCAGGTCTTTATTTCCGTTACTGGTGATGAGATAATTATTCTCAATACGGATACCCATATTTTCTTCTTCGATATAAATACCTGGTTCAATAGTAAACACCATACCAGCTTTTATAGGGCTGGTACGTGTGCCTAAATCATGAACATCGATACCGAGATGATGCGAAATGCCGTGGTATAAATATTTACGGTAAGCCCTGTTATTAGGATCTTCATTTTTAATGGCTGATTTGCGCAATAGTCCGATTTTCTGGAATACAATCGTAGCTTCATCACCAACCTTTTCGGTATAATCTACGATACTGATACCTGGTTTCAAAATACTGGCTGCATATTTATGCAGGTGGAGACAGGCATTGTAAACGGTTTTCTGGCGCCGCGAAAATTTACCACTAACCGGAATCGTGCGGGTAAGATCGGCACAATAATTTCCATACTCAGCACCGAAATCCATCAAAATCAATTCGCCATCTTTACATTCCTGATTATTATCAACATAATGCAGCACCCTGGCACGGTCTCCGCCGGCGATGATGGAACTATAAGCAGGGCCTGTTGCCCGTTGCATCAAAAAAGAGTGTTGAATTTCTGCTTCAATTTCATACTCCATCACCCCCGGTTTCACAAATGAAAGCACACGCCGGAAAGCATTTTCGGTGATATCAATGGCTTTTTGCATCACTGCAATTTCCAGCTCCGTTTTTATGGCCCGCAAGTGTTTAAGGATTTTTGCGCTGCGCTTGTACTGATGCAAAGGATAACGTTCGCGCATCATCATCGCATATCGGTAATCCCTCACCGGAACGAGGTTTGATTTCCGGTCGTTTTCGTTGGTATTAAGGTAAATGGTATCAGCCAGATGAATCATCGGCTGCAACAAACCCTCTAAGGCATCGAGCCATACAATGGTTTTGATTCCTGAAATCGCCCTGGCTTCATCTGCCCGAAGCCGGTGACCATCCCACTTTTCTTTCAACTCATTAGGACGGGTAAGTACCAGTATTTCCCGGTATGCAGGATCAGGATTAGCGGGAAATATGATCAGCATGCTGTCTTCCTGCTCAATACCTGTTAACCAGAACAAATCTGAATTCTGTTTAAACTTGAACACCTGATCGGCATTTGTAGGCAGTTCATCATTACTGTTGAAAATAGCGATTGCATTTTTATCGATTCGATCCGTAAAACGCTGGCGGTTTTGAATGAAAATAGCCGGATCAAGGGGTAAATATTTCATAAAAATTAATGGAGTTTTCTTAAGCGATGATCAAGAGAATAATTTACAAGATACATTAATAAAATAAAACCAACCATTATGCAATAGATCTGCTTTCCATTTCATAAAAATAATCTTCGTTCAATATTCCTTACTTTTCATGACACTACTATCAAAAAAAGGCTTGAAAATTAAAATTTAAGCAACAATTAATCTGATTATTAAATATTCATTAAGAATTGGACGTCATTTTGAAATCCGTCATAAAAAATTGAATCCTACCTTTGTTCTCTAACTAAAATAACGACTTGCTATGTCATTATCAACTATGATTGAATCGCCAATTCAAGCATTGGCATCACTTGGTTTACAACATACAAAAGCGGTACATTACCAATTAAACCCAGATCAGCTCAGCCAACAAACTTTGGTACGTGGTGAAGGAATGCTGAATGATACCGGTGCACTCGTAATCAAAACAGGTGAATTTACAGGACGCAGCCCCAAGGATAAATTTATCGTTAAAGACGACATTACTTCAGATACCGTACATTGGAATGATTTCAACCTGCCCATTGAAGCCTCTTACTTTGATGCGATGTATGATAAACTTACCCAATACCTTTCCGGCAAAGAAATTTGGGTGAGGGATTGTTATGCATGTGCCGACCCGAAATTTCGTTTAAATATCAGGGTGATTAACGAAAACCCATGGAGCAATCTTTTTGCATTTAATATGTTTTTGCGCCCTTCAGAAGAAGAGTTGGAACAATTTACTGCCGACTGGCATATCATCCAGGCTCCAAGTTTCAAAGCTGATCCTGTGGTGGATGGAACACGTCAGCATAATTTCGCCATGGTTAGTTTCACCCGCAAAACCATACTGATTGGTGGTTCCGGTTACACCGGAGAAATGAAGAAAGGAATATTTACTATTTTAAATTATATCCTTCCACACGACAAGCAGGTATTGAGCATGCATTGTTCAGCCAATATGGGAAAGGATGGCGATACGGCTATTTTCTTCGGACTTAGCGGTACCGGTAAAACAACCTTAAGCGCGGATCCTCACAGAAGCTTGATTGGGGATGATGAACATGGTTGGACTAACGATACGATTTTCAATTTTGAAGGAGGTTGTTATGCCAAAACCATCGATTTGAGTGAAGAAAAAGAACCCGAAATTTATCACGCGATAAAACCTGGAGCCCTTGTTGAAAATGTAACTTTTTTTGAAGGCACCAACAAGATTGATTTCAGCAGCAAAGCCATTACGGAAAATACCCGTGTGAGTTACCCGCTCTCTTTCATCAGTAATGCTTTGGAACCTTCTATCGGAAAAACACCAAAAAATATCTTCTTCCTTACTGCTGATGCTTATGGCATACTTCCTCCGGTAAGCAAACTTACTCCCGGTCAGGCGATGTACCAGTTTATCAGTGGGTATACCGCGAAAGTGGCAGGAACAGAAGCGGGGGTGACAGAACCCAAATCAACTTTCAGTGCTTGTTTTGGAGCCCCTTTCCTACCCTTGCACCCGGGTTTTTACGCTGAGATGCTTGGGAAGAAAATGAAAGAACATGAAGTAAATGTATGGATGATCAATACCGGATGGAGTGGAGGTCCTTATGGTATCGGGCATCGAATGAAATTACCTTATACACGTGCCATGATTACTGCTGCTTTAGAAGGCAAACTCGATCAGGTTGAATTTGAAGCACATCCTGTTTTTGGCATGTTGATGCCAACCTCCTGCCCGGATGTTCCTGCTGAAATACTTAACCCCAGAAATACCTGGGCAGATAAAGATTCATACGACAGCAAAGCAAAAGTGCTTGGTGCAGAATTCATCAACAACTTCAAAAAATATGCAAACGGTGTTTCGGAAGAGATACTGGCAGCAGCTCCGAAAATTTGATAAATTTTTCTGATAAAATAAAAAAGCCATGCTAAAAACGTGGCTTTTTCTTTTTGCAAAAATCTTCTGCATTAGAATTGCATTTCAGGAATATCGCCTTTGATCAGGAGGCGACCGGCAGTTTTTGTTTTGATTTCCTCTACGGTAACACCGGGGGCCCTTTCCAACAACAGAAAACCATCCGGAGTAACTTCCAAAAGGGCAAGATCGGTTACTATTTTCTTTACACAGCGTACACCCGTAAGCGGTAGTGAGCAGGCAGGCAAAAGTTTTGATTCGCCTTTCGGGTTGGTATGCATCATGGCTACAATAATGTTCTTCGCACTAGCCACCAGATCCATGGCCCCTCCCATCCCTTTCACCATCTTACCCGGAATTTTCCAATTGGCAATATCACCGGTATCACTTACTTCCATGGCGCCAAGAACGGTGAGGTTTACTTTTCCGGAACGGATCATACCGAAACTCATGGCGCTGTCGAAAAAAGCAGATCCCGGTAAGGTAGTGATGGTTTGCTTTCCTGCATTGATCAGATCGGCATCTTCTTCACCCTCGATAGGAAATGGCCCCATGCCCAATAAACCGTTTTCACTCTGCAATACCACATGAATTCCTTCAGGGATATAATTGGCCACCAAAGTTGGGATACCGATACCGAGATTTACATAATAACCATCTTTCAGTTCGCGGGCAATACGTTGTGCGATCTGATATTTATCAAGTGCCATGTTGAAATAATTTAGTTTGATGGAGTTAGGTTCTGATTAAGGCTTGCGGGTAGTACGTTGTTCGATTCTTTTCTCATAACCCTTTCCCTGAAATATGCGGTGCACATAAATTCCGGGCGTATGGATATTATTGGGATCCAACTGCCCCGGTTCAACCAACTCTTCTACTTCAGCAATAGTAATCTTTCCGGCCATAGCCATGAGCGGATTGAAATTGCGGGCCGTATCTTTAAAAACGAGGTTACCCATCGTGTCGCCTTTCCATGCTTTTACAATTGCATAGTCGGCATCGAATGCCATTTCTAACAGATAGGCTTTCCCTGCAAAATCTCTGGTTTCCTTTCCTTCAGCAACTTCTGTTCCAACACCTGCCGGAGTGAAGATAGCAGGCAAACCATAACCTGCAGCAAGGCAGCGTGTTGCCAAAGTACCTTGTGGTATCAATTCCACTTCAAGTTCGCCACTGAGCAACTGCCTTTCAAATTCTGCATTTTCACCCACATAAGAAGATATCATTTTCTTCACCTGTTTTTGTTGCAGCATGAGGCCAATACCAAAATCATCAACACCTGCATTGTTGGAAATACAGGTAAGCTGTTTTACATTTTTAGCTACCAGGGCACTGATGCAATTTTCAGGAATACCGCACAGGCCAAATCCACCGAGCATTATGGTGCTTCCATCTGGAATATCGTCGATCGCCGAATAGGCATCATTGAAAGTTTTATTCATGGTATCAATTAATAGAATTCAGATAATCCGTTGTTGGGTTTAAGTCGTTGTTGTGTGGCCACCATGCTATCTATGATTTCTATCATCTCAGCCGGGTGATTTTTATAGTATTCATAACTTTCATAGAATTGTTTGCGATTAACCCTATGCAAAGTAAAAATTTGTTGTTGCATATCCAGATTTTGTAAAGTATCGTCGCGTGTGATACTGTCAATCCTTAAAAACTCAACCGTAAATGTTTCGGCACGGAGATAATCCCAAAACAATAATTCCATTTTTTCTTTTGGGATCAAGCCGGCAGGTTTGGGGTCGCTGTGTTTACAGGAAAGTATAGCCGCCAAAAGGAACACAAAAAGCCACTTAATCATTTCAGTTGCTCTTTATATTTTGACGCATTGGTAATATCGAGTTTTGCCAGCAGATCTGCAGCCCTCATCTTATCTGGAGGCTTAGCCTTCGAAAATATACCTATCAATTCGCTAGACTTTCCCTGGAAGAAAAACTGATTGATCATCGTATTCTGATTATCTGCATTGAAGGCTTCCATCATATTTAGCGCATTAAGCAATTCAGTACGGGCGGCATTTTCATCTGCGTACATTTTATCCATACCCAACCTGTAATAGATATAATAAATCTGATGTATCACTTCATAACGGGTATTGAGCAGGTTTTCTGCAAGCCAGTAACGGTTACGGATACCGTCGAATGCTTTCCACCCAGAGATGTTGCGCCCATCAGGTGCATTGTTCAGGATATTCTGTGCCTTCTGAAAAAACGGATCACCCCCATGTTGCCCGAACGACATGGCATCAAAACCAATGACCATGTAAGCATAGTAAGCAAATATGGCAGTTAGGTTTGAAATCAAAGGATCACTACCCGTCACCCTATTTTCATTAAATTCCAATTGCTGGAACTCCTGGTATTTGAAAGCAATATTTTCATCCCTGAAATTGATAATGGGCGAAAGATAGGATGTGTTGAAAACCGGCCTTGCTGCCTGGATACTTAACGTGGCGTTGTACACATTGATTTCATCAGTAGATTCGAGATTGAGCAGGAAATTGCAATCGATCCTTTCATTGGCTGCATAAGTATCAGTTGTCCATTTCCTGTTGTTGAGAAAATTGACGAGGGCTGTTTCCAACGTTTTGAATGCATTGCGGTTAACATTATTCGAAACTCTGGTGGTAACAACGGTAACCCTTGCCCTTAATTCTTGTGCTTCCAAGGGATGAAATGAAATCAGCAGTAAAAAAAACAGGATGATCTTACGCATGTGAATAGTTGAGCAGGATGTTAATGATATCGGCCGCGGCTTCCTTTTTCGATTTCAAATCAAAATGATACTTGTTTCCGGCTCTATCAAAAATAGTAATTTTATTGCTGTCGTGGCCAAAACCGGATGCGGTATCCCGGAGTGAATTAAGCACGATATAATCTGCATTTTTAGATTCGAGTTTTTTAAAGGCATTTGCTTCTTCATCATTGGTTTCCAGTGCAAAGCCCACAAGTAACTGGCCTGCTTTTTTTAAACCACCCAGTGTTTTCAGGATGTCTTTTGTCTTAATCAATTCAAGCCTCATCTCATCCTCAGTTTTCTTTATTTTAATGGCAGAAGCATTCGCAATGGTATAGTCTGCCACAGCTGCACACATAATGGCTATATCCGTTTCTGGAAAAACAGAGAGGCAGGCTTCATACATATCGGCTGCACTTACAACCCGTTTCACTTTTATACCCTTAGGCAAAGGTTGATTGCCGGGCCCATAAATAAGCTGTACTTCAGCCCCACGCATTCGGCAGGCATCCGCCAGAGCTATGCCCATTTTCCCTGTACTGTGATTACCAATGAATCGAACCGGATCAATGGCTTCGTAGGTTGGCCCGGCAGTAATGAGTACTTTTTTTCCCTGCATCGATTGGGCTACTTTAAAATACGCTTGCAACCAGGCGAGTATTTCTTCAGGCTCGGCCATCCTGCCTTCACCAATCAAGCCACTGGCCAATTCGCCATGATTTACCGGAATCAGCAAATTGCCATACGACAGTACTTTATCCAGGTTATTTTTTGTGGACTGGTGATGCCACATATCTTCATCCATTGCGGGAGCTATAGCAACCTGACAGGTAGCCGATAAATAAACCGCCATCAGCAGGTTGTCGCATCTCCCTTCAGCCATTTTCGCCAGCGTATTACAACTTAATGGGGCAATGAGCATCAGATCGGCCCACCGGCCAAGTTCAACATGATTGTTCCACTGGTTATTATCTGTAAGTGCGTGAAGCACCTCATTTTTAGAAAGGGTGGCTAATGTGAGAGCCGGGATAAAATCTTTTGCGGCATCAGTCATGATCACTTTCACATCGGCACCAGATTTTACCAGTAACCTGATCAAGGTAGCCGATTTATAAGCTGCAATACTACCTGTAACGCCTATGACAATTTTTTTTCCACTGAGCATAAAAAAACCCTACCGTTTAGTAGGGTTAAAATTAAGTTTTCTAATGTGAAAGAAGATGAAAAATTCGTCTCTTTAGCAATTAACTGAACAAGTTTTCATCATTCCTTCTGAAATATACTTTGTCGTCGAGGAATTCTGTTGTTGCGAGGAGCGCTGGATTAGGCATACGTTCGTAAGCACGTGATATTTCAATCTGCTCCTTATTTTCATGAATTTCTTCAAGACTGTCGGTATGGCTGGCAAACTCCTCTAATTTATTGTGGAGTTCTTCTTTGATGGTAATATTGATCTGATTGGCCCTTTTGGCAATCACGGCAATAGATTCATACAAATTTCCAGTTTTTTCTTTCAGATCAGAAAGCTTTTTGGGTTCAACAGAACTGCTGGTACTAGCGCTTAGCTGACGACGAATTTTGCTCATTTTTGATATCTTTTATGTGATTTGTACTTAACTTACTTAAATCTTTAGCCTCCGGTAATAACTTGCTTTCGGGAAATCGATCAGCAAAATCTTCATACTCACTGATTACTTTTTCATAACGCTCTTCCTGTTTTTCAGGTATGCTCATTTTTGCATACTTGTAGCAGGATTTCACCACCATCAATTTATACGTTTCTCCACGTTCAGAATCCGGATAAGCGTTGAGCAGGCTTGCAAAAGCTATCGAAGAAGCCCTGTATTCGCCAAGGTTATAATACAATTGTGCAGTACGGTATTCTTTCAATTCCAGCTTCATCCTTGATTCATCTATTATTACAGTTGCTTCCGGTATACGAGGTGATCCGGGATGAGTGCTGATAAAGGTTTGCATCATTCCCATCGCCTTCGTGGTATTCACCTGCTCGAGTTCCAGTTTAGGCGATTGCTTATGAAAGCAATAAGCCCTCATATAATCTACCTCCTCTGCCCTACTGCTGTTGGGGAAAACCTCCAAATATCCTTTGAAAAGATTCTCCGCATCGCGGTAAAGTCTCTGATTATAGAAACAATAGGCATATTTATAATAAAGATCTTCAAACTTTTGGGTTCCCTTATAAACTGGAAACAACTCTTCGTACAATTGTTGAGCGTAACGGTATTTCTTCTTGATATAATACTCCTCAGCT
>JAPLEF010000044.1 GCA_026391525.1 Sphingobacteriales bacterium | reverse complement strand
TGAAGAGAAAATTAGAATTTACCTTCTCTTAATTTGAAAAGTTCATCAGTTGTAATAAATTTTGTAAATTTTTTCTTTACAAGCCCCTTGATTAATACTTTATCTCCACTCCAAATTTTACATTTAAAGTGCTTAGCAAAAGCCACGTAATGAGTATCCTTTGGATCAACATCTAAAACAAGTTTCTCCGCAATTGCCCAAGTTGATGACTTAATCTGTTCTTCCGAAATAAAAATGATGTCTTTGTATACTAGAAATTCCGCTTCTTTAACCTGTTCAATTGTTAATTTCGAAATTTTGCATAGACGTGGATAGTGCTTTTTTATTTCAGTACGCAAAAAATCTGGTGCGATGAAATCAAAATAATCCTTAGAATTAATAAGTAAATCCCCGATTTTACCTTTTGTATTTAAAATCCCACTAAAGATGATGTTAGCGTCTAGAATGAATTTCACTTAATAAATCTTTTGCGGTTTTTTGTCCACCAAGATGCATTTACTTCATCAGCAAGTTTATCAACATCTGACTGCTTTGCTTTACTTTTTGAAGTGGCTTCTAAATATTTTACATAATCAATAATGCGTTGCAAGCCGAAACTGTCAACTGAAGAAGAAACTGTAATTACGATTTGATTATTTGTTGTCCTTTCAATATTCATTGTCTCTCTTTTAGATGTAATAAAGATAACTATAATGTTCAAAAACATGAAGTGGAAAATTGAAATTCACTTGGTTTACTAGTGATAGACGCAAACAAAAGCCTGGACAAATTACAGCAGACAAGCCTATTCTGATCCATAACAAAATTCAGCTCCAGTAGCACAAAGCATCGAATACCAACGCTTGACTTAATAAAAAGATTTGGTACTTTCGTCATGACGGGCCCGGTAGATGGAATATTATTTTCCCTGCTTAGCAAAGTCCTGTTCGTTGATACCGTGAAAGAGGCGCAACTCATCTTAAAAAAATATTGGGGGCATGATCATTTCCGCCCCATGCAGGAAGACATTGTTAAGGCAGTTCTTGATAAGCAGGATGTGCTGGCTTTGTTGCCCACCGGTGGAGGTAAGTCGGTTTGCTTTCAGGTTCCTGCAATGATGATGGATGGTATTTGTCTGGTGGTGAGTCCGTTGATCGCACTCATGAAAGACCAGGTGAGCAATCTCAGCAAAAAAGGCATTCCGGCTCTGGCTATTTTTTCGGGCATGCCCTTCGCTGAAGTAAAGAGAACTCTACAGAATGCCGCTTTTGGCAATTACAAATTCCTTTATGTTTCTGCGGAGAGATTGGAAACAGCATTGTTTCAGGAATTTTTACCAGCAATAAAGCCTGTTCTCCTCGCTGTAGATGAGGCACATTGTATTTCGCAATGGGGTTACGATTTCAGGCCGGCCTATCTCGGTATTGCAAAAATAAGGGAGCAGTTGCCGGATGTACCGGTTATCGCACTCACTGCCTCCGCAACATTAGAAGTGCAGGATGATATCTGTAACAAGTTATTGTTTAGCAAAAATCAACGCCGTTTCCAGCAATCCTTTAGCCGGCCAAATCTTTCTTATAGTGTATATAGCCCTTCCGCCATTCAAAGCCGCTTGCTCGAAATACTGCACAGCGTGAAAGGTACTGCCATCGTTTATTGTAAAAGCCGAAAGCAAACCCAGGAGATCTCCACGTTGCTCAACCTTCATAAGTTGAATGCCTCATTTTATCATGCCGGCCTTTCCAATGAAGAACGAAGTAAACGTCAGCAACAATGGATCAATAATGAAATCAATACCATCGTTTGCACCAATGCCTTCGGGATGGGCATTGATAAACCGGATGTACGTTTGGTAGTACATACTGCGATGCCTGAAAGTCTGGAAAATTATTACCAGGAGGCCGGAAGGGCAGGAAGAGATGGAAAGAGGGCGTATGCGGTGCTGCTCTATCAGCAACAGGAAACGGTTCAGCTTCAGGAAATGAATGAAAAAAAATATCCATCCCCCGATTTTCTGAAAACGATTTATTATGAAGTGATGGATTTTCTTCAGGTTCCTGCAGGAATTGGTGAAGGTCAAATTTTTCCTTTCGATATTGCAGCATTTACAGCATCATTCAAACGAAATATCCTCGATGCCACTTATGCTATTCAGGCAATTGCCCAGGAAGGGTTGTGGCAATTCAATGAGATGATGTTCCGGCCCGCAACGCTGGTATTTACGGTTTCAAAAAACGACCTGAATGAATGGGAGCAACAGCATCCTGATTTATCTGTTGTAGTAAAAGGATTACTCAGGAATTATGAAGGTATTTTCGATTATCCTTCCGGCATCTATGAAAATCAACTGAGTCAATTCATCGGTTTGCAGGTTGATGAACTCAGGGAAAGGTTAGCTCGCTTGCACACATCAGGCATCGTAAATTATCAGCCTCAATCTGATGAGCCGCAATTGCAATTGCTGATGAACAGGATGTATAAAGATGCCTTTAGAATTAATTCTACAAATCTTCAGTTACGCAAAGAAAAAAATAAAGCCAGGATAATGGCTATGATCAATTATACGCTTGACGAGCAGCAATGCAGAAGTGTTATGATTGGGAGGTACTTTAACGATCTGGCGATAAAACCATGTGGTATTTGTGATCATTGCATCCAACAAAAAGAAACGGTGATTTCGCCGGAAGTTTATAAACAGATTGCTGATCAAATTACCGAAAGCCTTGGTAAACAATCTATGACAACAGAATCACTTTTGTATCAATTGAAAGGC
>JAPLEF010000177.1 GCA_026391525.1 Sphingobacteriales bacterium | reverse complement strand
TGCTTGACGTAGCCGTACAACCATTCGATCCTGTAACCGTAACCGTATAGGTTCCCGGTGCTGAAATAGATGCAGATGCACTGTTACCTAATCCACCAGTCCAGCTATAAGCCTGGCCGCCGGTAGCAGTAACACTGATCGAAGTCAATGTGCAGGTTAAAACTGTTGAACCACTGTTATTGGTGATGCCAGCTGATGGTGCAGTGATATTTTGTGTAACAGTTATGCTTGAAGTAGCCGTACAACCATTCGATCCTGTTACGGTAACTGTATACGTTCCCGGTGCTGAAATAGATGCCGCAGCACTGTTACCTAATCCACCAGTCCAGCTATAAGCCTGGCCGCCGGTTGCAGTAACACTGATAGAAGTCAATGCACATGTCAACACTGTTGAACCGGAATTATTGGTGATACCCGCTGATGGTGCAGTGATATCTTGTGTAACAGTTATGCTTGAAGTAGCCGTACAGCCATTCGATCCTGTTACGGTAACTGTATATGTTCCCGGTGCTGTTATAGACGCAGCAGCACTGTTACCCAATCCACCAGACCAGCTATACCCCTGGCCGCCGGTTGCAGTAACACTGATCGAAGTCAATGTGCAGGTCAACACCGTTGAACCTGTGTTATTAGTGATACCTGCAGTTGGAACCGGACTTACATTATAACTGTAGTTGTTTCCACTGTTATCATCATAACGGATAGCAGACAATGAACGTTCTTGCTCACTGTTGCCATTCAATTGGCCTAATGTTCTGGTTGATGTGAAAACATAATAGTAAACGGTTGCCCCACAGGTTTGCTGTGGTATGGCTGCAGTCCAATTGGTACCTGATCCTGTTGCCTGAACAATTGATGTTCCGGTTGTGAAATCATTTGTTCCAGACCTATAACGCACATAAACATTTTCGCCGGAAGAAGGAGAAGTACTGGTACTTATACTTATATCAGAAGTAAAACCAGACGGATTGAAAGATTGACCGGTTCTTGAAACACTCACCGGTGCATTACTGGTATATGCAATAAAAACTTCAGAGTTGGCATAACCGGCATCCCTCATCACAAAAGTGTAACGCCCGGTGGTGCTCATATTCAAACCCATATCCTGGCCACCACCCTGGCGAACAATGTTGTTGATGGAATTGACAGCTGCCTGTCCGATACCATTAAAATTCCATTTGTTGTTGAACCTACCTGAACCAGGACCTGATATCAACAACCATCCTACACCACCACCACCGGGCATATTAAAGGGTGTAACATCACCACCTGTATTTTGCACATTTACTGTGGTAGCCCACTGACCACGGCCATCTGAAGGATTAGAAACTGTTGTTGAAACTTTCCGATAAATTGTAGTGCGGTAATCTGAGTTATATGGGTTGGTGTTATACCCATTCGGTTGCCCTACCCATTGTACCGGCTCTCCGCTGAAAACATTTTGGGCGATAGTTTGTCCAAATGTAAAACAGCTTAACAGCAGCAATCCTATCCATTTCAATAGTAATTGCTTTTTTGTTGAAGTTGATGTCATTTTCATACTTGAAGTAAATCAAACTACATACAATAGCACTCTTTTCAAATTACTTTTTAGATTACACATTTTTTCGTCATGAGTCTAGGGGAAAAATAATTTTTTACTCCAACTTTTCCCATTTGGCATGATGATTTTCAACAAATAATTTCCGGGAACAACAGCTGGTACAGTTAATTCCTGTACAAATGCTTCCGTTCTCCCTTTGAAGGTATAATTGTTCAAAATCCTTCCATTACTTTCATAGAGGATAACCTGAAAATCTCCGGCCATTTTATTATTGATATGAACCCTGATCCTTCCATTTTCAATTGGATTTGGAAAAATATCAATCGCCTGATTGGCAGATCCGAAGAAATGCTGCTCTCCTGTTTTATTTTCGGTTAGGGGATAACTTAATGGACTTGTTCTTTGGAAAACCAAATAAAACCTGGCAGGATTTCGGGATGCTTCATTTACATCCGCAATAAAATTCACATAGGTACTATCGCTGCAACTGATTGGTGATCGAATACCAAGAAAACGGTCTACAAGCGTAATGCTTAATTCTGTAGCCGGTAAATTTTGCGGCCCAAACCGAAGCTGGTAGGGCTGTTGACGCAAATTAGTTATGTTGAAATACACCGTATCGTTCCTCAACACTGGTTTCCTGGCATCAATTGCTAATATCCTTCCCTCCAGATCAATACCGATATTCTCGGCAGTATTCATCATCTTAACCGCATCATGATGTTCGTAGGCTTTTGAAAATTGATTGTCGAATGCAATTACGGTAGCATCTGCTAATTGATGATTTGCACCGGCATATAAAGTTGTACGAAGAAACTGACGGTTGATACTAACAGCAGGTGGACGAAAAACCATCACGCTGGCATCTACTTTTGCATTTTCAGTAAAAGAAACTGTTCCGCCACCACTCGTGGAATGTACAAGGAATGCTTGTCCGGACTGTATCTTCGTATATGCAGAAGCGTTACTATAATTGGCCGTACCGCCGGGGCTTGGAATATAGCCATTAGATGCACTTATGGTTTGATAACCCCCGAAACCGAATGCACCATACAATAATGGGTCCCAAACATAAAATACATCATCTACAGCCGGAGCGGGAGGTTTGGTGATGTTCAGAAAATCAATAGCCGATGCATAAGGGTTGCCTATTGATTCGAATTTACCTGCCAAAACTATAGTTGAATTTGGAGGATTAGACCCCGGAACAAACAACCTTCCCCTGCTGCGTAAGTTTGTTGGCGTTGGTGAACTTCCGGGTCCGGAGAAGTTGGTCACAGAACGGTCGCCCCTTACAAATATCATGTAGCCTTTAGCGTTATAAAGCGGCGTTGATGTAGTATTGGGAATATTCGTCCATGTACCTGCTCCTGCAGGATTGTAGGTTCGCATAGAAGCACTTGATGCAGGGTTAGTAAGAGCATCAAACAATGGTGCCAACGGAGTAATATTACTGGTGATCATAGTGCCATAACCGGGTACCAGGTTCTGGTTAGCAAACGTAGCTCCCTCCTGCCAGGCAGCATTGATGGTTTGTGTACCATTAGTTGGAACAGCCAGCAATTGCCATGACTTGGTATGTTGGCCGCCCAAAGTGCCGGTAGGTATATATCTTTCCACAACAAAGCGCCCTGTTGAATTGTAAACCACATCACCTGCAGCGCCTACTTTACCAAAACTTGCCTGGGTGGTATCGTTCGATAATAAGGTGACATCTTTATTGGAGAGTTGAAATGTACCGGTCGTAATGCCCATTTGTTTGCCAATATTAATATTATCCAATAGACTAACCGTATTGGCTAACGCAGATTTTGTGAGATACAAATAAGGAAAATATTGTCCGTTATTGTTGGCTGTAATCGTAGCATTATCAGATCCATTCATGAACACAGCCCGGTTGTTGTGATCGAAAATTCCCGAGACACCCCTATTCCAATTTCTACCAACAAATAAATCACCGCCAATTGTAGTAGGTAAACTAAGTACGCCATTGATAGTGATATCCCTGCCCACCGAAAGGGTGCTGTTGTTAGTGGTACTCAATAAAATAGTTGAGCCGCTACTGATGAGCAAACTCCCTGCAATGGCGCGGTTTGCGTTGCCGTTTGGATTAGGAAAATTTAAACGCAGGAAACTGTTATTTTGCACAGTCACATTAAAAGGATATCCCGGCCCGCTTGTACTTCCCCACTCCACATTACGTTCAAACAATCCTCCGGAGTTATAAATAAGGAATGAATTGGCACCGTAAGTTGGAGCAGAGCCTGTAACAAAACCAAAGTTATTGAGTTGTAAAGTTCCATTGATGGTTGTTAAGGTATTACCAAAATCAATACCACCACCAGCTGATGATGCACCATTAAGAACTCTTACCCCATTTCCAAAAACCAACAGTGAAGCATTCCCAGACAAACGGCCAATAGTAATAGTTCGCGTACTAGCGTCGTTATGAAAAACAGAAAATGTTCCGGTACCTGATGTGCTGATAATATTCCTGATAAGGTTACCTGCTGTACCATCGATACCTAAATTATTCTGGTTGCCATTGAAGTAACTGGTGAAATTAAAAATTTGCCCGTTCAGATCGAGATCGCCGCTGATCAATTGTAAAGTATTTCCCCCTCCTGATCCATTTACCGTAACCGTAGTTGCATTTGGAGCTGCAGCCTGAACCACAGCCTGCCCTGCAGCTTTCTGAATCAACAGATATGCAAAAATTTCTGTACCCCCGCTTGTTACGGTTATGATTTGATTGCCGCTTGTTCCATTGAATCTTACCGACCTCGCATTAGGCGTAAAAGTACCCCCGGATGCCCGTATCCAGTTTCCCTTGATGTTCAAATCGCCACCAAAGTTGGTAGACAATGCAAAAGTGCTGGTACTGCTAATCGTTAGGTTGCCCCGCATTTCTCTGGCAAATCCGGAAGAGCCGAAATTAAGTGAGGTACCTGCTCCCAGGGTAACATTGTGGGGCACACCCGCGCTCGTGCCAAAAGTATTCTGGTACCATTCTTCCCCGGCTCCATAATTACATAAACAACTGTATAGTAAAGTAGATGCCGGAGACGAAGCATAGGTAGGCGCAGTACCTGAAGTTACAAACCCATTTGTGCGGATATTCAGCGTACCATTGATAGTGGTATTCCCTCCTCCCATATTTACTCCCCCATTCAAATTTACATTGGTTAAACCTAAAGCAGCACCCGGCACAATGGTTCCCGTTGTAACGAAACTGATGATTCCCGCTGTTAAGGCCTGCGACTGGTTGCCACCCGGTGCAAGGCTATTCACCGTTCCCCCGGTTGCAATATTCAGTTGTTGTGCTGTACCGGCTGCAAACAAACCACGCCTCAGGTTAAAAGTAGGTACAGTAGTATTATTATTGGTAAGTGTAACCGTATTGTTTCCCACTATACCATTATTGTTTATTTCGAGAATAGCCGTTAACGTTAGTGGCAATGCATTTCCGGTTACCTGATCTACAGCACCATAATAATAGTAGTTTGCTCCTGCATTAAAAGTACGTACTGTAGTCTGGATATTTCCTGAAGCCGTAGGTGCCGTTGTAATGCCTGATGCGCTTCCGATATGCAAGCTTGCAGCTGCGGATAACGAAAATGTGGTAGTTCCGCTAATCGTATAGGATGTGGTACTTCCGGTAAACAAAATACCATCTGTAGTGAAAGTGCCAAGATCAACTGTTTTATTTGAAACCAAAGTGGTTGATGAGCTTGAAGAGATAAGCAGTCCACCTCCATTCAACGTAATGCTACCTGTTCCGCCTAACTCTGCAATGCTGGAAATCTGGAACTGCCCGGAGCTTGCCAGTTGGTTGATATTTCCAGTACCTAAGATTCCATTTCTGAAAATCTTCACCCCGGCATTTTGAAAAGACAATGGCGCATTGGCTTCAAACTTCCCATTAAAGATTGTTGGCGTCCCGGAACCAATTGGGAATCCGGTTGATTGTGATACCCTGAATATGGCATATTCATTGGCAAGGGCATTGGGGAAATAAATCAGTCCTCCCGCTGTTGGAAAAGTACTAGTTGTGTTCCACTCATAAATAGCATTGGTTTCCAGATAAATTTGTAATGAACGGGCAAAATCATCTGAAGTATTCGTACCAACATTGCCATTGGCTTTTATAGTACCATTTGTTTTAACCCGACACGTTGCACCTGAAGCCAATCCTGGAGCAATGCCATAAATTTCATAAGTACCAAATATGATGAAATCGTCTGTTGCGGTTCCGTCTGATGCGATATCAAAATCATATCCTCCTGCCAACTGATTGGCATAGGTAAGTATGCCTCCGCTCTGTATGGTAAATAATCTGGCTGTTTCACCGGCTGTGATAGTAACGGTATGGCTTGAACGAACCGTTATGCCTGAAGATAGCTGGGTAGGTTTTGCCGTAGCCGTATTCCAGGTGCTATTATCAGGTGAAGATTCCCAGGTAAGACTATTGTTCCAGTTCCCCGAAATACGCGACCGGAAATAATCTGTTGAAGAAGTGGCAGAACCTGCTGCTGTTAGTACACTTCCTGAGTTACCAGGTGTTTTAAAACAAGGCACGGTAATATTATATTCGAAGGCAAAAAAGTAGTAGGTAGTTAAAGGAGATAAGCCTGTAACCGTTATCGTTGCAGCATTACCCGCACCATTTGCAGCACCTCTAAACACTACAAAACCTCCTCCAATAGGATCTCCATTCCCAAAATTGGTATTGGTGCCGTAAATATTGCCACTTACCGGATTAGCAGATAAAGTGGAGCTGATGCTGGCAACAATCAGCACACCGCCGGTACCATTACCTCTGGTAAAAGTAAGGTCAGTCTGGTAGGCAGTGGTATTGGCAAACGACGTGATGCTAGCCTGCGTTGCGGGTTGACTGCAGGGTGCATCATAAGTAGCCACTACTGCAATGTTATCAATACCCACTTCATCCCTGCTACCGGCTCCTGTAGAAGTACTTGTCCATCTCAGGTAAAATGAAGAACCGGGTGTGAAAGTGATTCCTGTTAGATTGGTTGATCTGGAAGGAGATGTACCTACCTGAATCCATCCTAATGCATCAGGAGCAGCAATCGACGAATAATCTAATGCAACCACATCGGTATAAGTATTATTGTCGGTAGACCAGGAAAAATTAAAGGAATTGGAACGTCCCTGATCATTTCTAACAAAAAGATCATACGATAAAGCCAATTGAGAGATGATAGTGGTTCCATTGTTCTGAAGCCTAAGGGTAACTGTACCCGGATCAAAATCACTCCCGCCTGGCTGAAACATCATCGATGGATTAGCCGCTGTACCCGGTGCTCCCGTATATGCATATACGCCACCGGTTGTTTGTGCAGTAGTTGAGGTTCCGCGTGCGTAATCGCCGGAAATATTGGTAGCCCCAAAATTCAGATTGCCATCACTCCATCCGGTAAAGGACCATGCATTTGAATTCAACCTGCCGGCAATTATCGGATTGGGCGAAAACCCTGCCCCGGTAAACGGTTGAGATGGATTGCTCCCAACAGTAGTTTGCATGTTATTAGAAAAATCAACCGAAGCTGATGGAACGGCATTGGTTAGGATCAACTGTGCCTTTAAAGCTCCTGAAGAAAGTAAGAGTACAAGGAAAATAACAAATACAGGTGCAGCAATAAGTTTCCTTATTACCGAAATAAACTCGCAACATCGTAGTAATCCCACCATAACTGCACACATAGGTTTACAATAGCAAATAACCACCAGATGATAGGATGCGGAATCTTTTGGCTTCAAGAGGGAACAATCAAAAATAGAGCATTTCATGGGTATTAAACAAATTTAATATGTACTTTTTACACATTTTTTTGATGCTTTTTTTCTTTCAAAAAGCTGATGGATGATTTGCCGGATTTTTTTCTTTTTTGTGGAATAAACGGCAAGGAACATGCCCAATCATTCTACAGACGAGAAGCTATACAAGGGATATAAAATCAATGCTCCAACATAGATGGTCTGGCATCCTTCGTTGTATCTTTCCATTTCAAAGCGATTTCAAATGAGTGTAAAGCAAAGTGCCGGTTTTCGGGTGGTAGATGAGTGGCTGAATTCCTGCAACCGGAAACCTCATCAGTTTCAGCTTGAAACATGGGAATCTCTTGCCTCAGGAGCTTCGGGATTGCTTAATGCACCCACCGGCTTTGGTAAAACTTATGCCCTGCTATTAGGATGCATCATCCAATATATCAATGAAAACCCTGCACAATACCGCCATAATAAAAGTATCGGCTTACAAATGATCTGGATTAGTCCGCTTCGTGCTTTAGGAAAAGATATTGCCCGTGCTATTGAAGAAGTTTTGCTGGCTTTGGAAATTCCCTGGAAAGTAGCCATCCGAAATGGCGATACCTCAAATGCAGAACGCGCGAGGCAAAAAAAACAAATGCCCGAAATTTTAGTCACCACCCCCGAAAGTCTTCATTTGCTGTTAGCCCGGAAAGGATACCCAACCCTCTTTAAATCGCTTCGCTGGCTCATAGCCGATGAATGGCACGAACTGTTGGGAAGTAAAAGAGGCGTTCAGGTTGAACTGGCCTTTTCCAGGCTGGTTGGCCTATCGGTATCAAAACAATTGGATTCAGGCAGTAAAGTAAAACATCCGGCTTTACAGGTCTGGGGCATCTCAGCAACCATAGGAAACCTGGAGGAAGCCAAATCAATCTTACTTGCGCCGCTTGGAATGTACAACGAAGTGATAAAAACAGATTTGATCATAGCAAAGCTGAAAAAAAAGATTGTCCTCAAAACTATCTTTCCCGAAGAAATAGAAACTTATCCCTGGGCCGGTCATCTTGGGCTCAAACTGGCTGATAAACTACTTCCTATAATTGAAAAAAACCAGAGCAGTTTACTTTTCATCAATACCAGAGGAATGAGTGAACGATGGTACCAAACCTTACTCAGTATCGCACCTGAATTATCGGGAACATTGGCCCTTCACCACAGCAGTATGGAACAACACTTACGGTTATGGGTAGAAGAAGCTTTGCACCAGGGTATTCTCAAAGCAGTGGTATGTACTTCAGGCCTTGACCTGGGTGTTGATTTCCTGCCGGTAGAAGCGGCTGTTCAGGTAGGTTCGCCAAAATCTGTCGCCCGATTCATGCAACGTGCCGGTAGAAGCGGACATCAACCCGGAGCTACCAGCGTGATTTATTTCCTGCCCACCCACTCGCTCGAAATACTTGAAGCCGCAGCACTCAGGGAAGCCATTGAAAAAAATGTTATGGAAAACAGGCTGGCTCCTATCCGTTGTTTCGATGTGCTGATGCAATACTGTTGTACACTGTCCATATCGGAAGGTTTTTATGCTGATGCCTTGCTCCATGAAATACGCCATACCCATTGCTTTGCGCAAATCAGCGATGAGGAATGGGAAAAAATGTTGCAGTTCCTTACAAAGGGCGGTGTTGCCTTGCAGCAGTACGACGATTACCATAAGATGATCGTAACAGAAGGCAGGTTTCATATCACTAGCCGAAGCATCGCCATGAGGCACCGCCTGAATATCGGAACCATTGTTAGCGATGCCATGCTTAAGGTAAAATTTGTTGGAGGTAAAGAGATCGGAGTGATTGAAGAATGGTTTGTTTCGAGATTGCTTCCGGGTGAAGTATTCACGTTGGCAGGAAGAAACCTTGAATTTGTTCAGATCAGGGAGATGAGCGTGATGGTTAGAAAAAGTAATGCTACGAAATCGATTGTGCCGAGCTGGATGGGTGGGCGAATGCCCATGAGTTCGAGTTTAGGAAAGATGCTGCGAAAAAAACTGGATGATGCCTCAAGAAAAATTTCATTGTCTGATGAGCCGGAAATGCTTGCCCTCATCCCTTTGCTGGAACAACAGCGGAAATCGTCTATGCTACCCGCTGCAGACGAATTGCTGATTGAGCATATCTCCACCAAAGACGGATACCACCTCTTTGTTTACCCATTCGAAGGGCGGCTCGTACATGAAGCCATGGCAGCTATTCTTGCCTACCGGCTGAGCAAAAAAAAACGCATCAGCTTCTCCTTCGCCATGAATGATTATGGATTCGAATTGCTGAGCGACCAGCCTATCGAAGTAAATAACGATAATGTATACACGCTTTTTTCGGAAGATGGGCTTTTCAACGACATCCAAAGCTGCATCAATGCATCTGAAATGGCATCCCGCAAATTCAGGGATATCGCCGTTATCGGGGGCTTGTTATTTCAGGGTATGCCCGGCAAAAAAGTAAAGCAAAAACACCTGCAATCGAGTTCTTCACTGCTCTTCAGGGTATTCAGCCAGTATGAACCCCACAACCTGCTGCTCAGGCAAGCCTATCAGGAAGTGATGGAGCAACAGATGGACGAACCCAGATTAAGAGACATGCTGCAAAGAATACAAAAAAGTAATATCATCATCACGCATCCAACCGAACTCACCCCATTCTGTTTTCCAATTAAGGTGGATAGTATCCGCGAAAAAATCACTTCTGAAACCCTTGAAGACCAGATCAGGATGTTAAGGCCCGTATAATAAAAGAAGGCTGTCTTTTTTTTAGAGACAGCCTTCTTAATAAAAAAATCAACAGAACAAATCAATAGATCAGTTCCTTCCTGTAAACGGTGTAGAGGATGATGAAAATGACCGGAAACACAATACCAATAAGTCCGAAGCCTGATAAACTGGCTGCACCCAAAAACAGCATTGTACCAATCAGGGGAATAATTTCGCCAATCAGCCACAACAGGTATCCTTGTTTTTTCAGTTTGCGCATTTCCAGTGCCCCATACAAACATAGCGCGCTGCCAAGGAGGCCTACGATGAGCAGTGGCATTCGGTTTTCCATTGCTTTGCGCGACATTTCAAGCATTTCCGGGGTCATCATGTCTTTCGCCCATCCCGGTGCATCAGCTGATTTACCCGATTCCATAGAGGTTTTCATGGTTTCATACGTTTTTTTTGCGCTGATAAAAGACCATACCGCTGATATCAATCCAATGATACTTCCAACAATAGTAAGTATCGTTACAATATTCAATCCGGAGGATGGCTTAGGAGTACCTCCGGGAAAATCAAGAACATCTTTTGTGGTTGTGAATTCAGTCATAATTGTTAAATTTTGGGTACAAGATAAATCCTTTGTTCAAAAAGCCAAAAAAAAATTGGCCTAATTGATTAACAATCTTCCCATTACCTTTGTAACCATATGCCGTCCTTTATACAGCATTCCATCAGCAATCAATCTTTTCTGGTTTCATCATCAAGGTTTATTTTTTGGGAAGAAGAGAAAACAATCATTCTTTCTGATCTGCACATCGGAAAATCAGGGCATTTCAGGAAAAACGGGATCGGCATCCCTCAGAACATGTTTCAGGAAGACCTTCACAGGCTATTCACTTCGGTTCCCTATTTCAAACCGCAACAGTTTATTTTTGTTGGCGATCTTTTTCACAGTGCCGCCAATAAGGAGCATGATTTATTCTTAAGATGGCGCAGCGAGTATCCCCGGATTGCATTCCATCTGGTGAGAGGAAACCACGATGCACAGGTTGATGTACATTATCTGGATGCAGGAATCAGTTCTGTAAGCAATTTGTTGAGGATTGGAGATTTTTGTTTCATTCATGATCCTGCTCATCTTCCTGAAGAAGAAAATCGATATGCATTTACAGGTCATATCCATCCCGGTGTTCTTCTTGGAGGCAAAGGGAAACAATCGCTCCGGCTGCCCTGCTTTCATTTCAATAAAAAGCAATGCTGCTTACCCGCTTTTGGAAAATTTACGGGTATCCGGTTGATTACCCCGGCAAAAGGAGATGCAGTGATGGCCATTACCGACAATGAAGTGATTCAGGTATGCGGGCCGGAAAGCAGGACAGTAAGCTAACGTTAATGACTACCTGCTTTTTCTGCGTGCCAGTTCCTTCTTGATGAGGCCAAGCTCCCTGCCGGTTTGCCCGGCTACCGAACTGTTTTCCCGGGCCCTGCGCATCAGGTAGGGAACTACATCTTTTATTGGGCCGAAGGGTAAATACTTGCTCACCGAAAAACCATGTTTGGCAAGGTTGAAAGTGATGTTATCGCTCATGCCATATAATTGCGAGAAATGAATATGAGGATGTTGTGCCGGAATACCTTTAGTCTGCATGAGTTGTGTCGCAAGCAGATTGCTGTATTCGTTATGGGAAGCCACTATCAAAGCGATTTCATCAATGTGATTGATACAAAATTCAACGGCCTGATTATAATCGTTGTCGCATTGAGTTTTATCCGGCTGGATGGGCGATGGATAACCCATTTCGCTTGCCCGTTGCCGTTCCTTTTCCATATAAGCCCCGCGCACCAGTTTTGCGCCTAAAATAAAGTCTCTTTCTTTAGCGGCCTCATGGCAGTCTTTAAGAAATTGTAGCCGGTCGCTACGATACAACTGGATGGTATTGTAAACCACTGATTTTTCTCTATTGTAAGTATCCATCATCAGGATGGTAAGCGCATCAACAGGATCCTGGATCCAGGTTTCTTCAGCATCAATCAGCACGGCAATTTTTTTGAGGTTGGCCTTATCACATATTTTCAACAGCCGGTTTACAGCACGATGCCATTCTTCCTTTTCTGTTGTAGATAACTCCTCTATAACCTGGTAATAGCGTTTCATCAGGGTACCCTTTTTTTCGTGCATAGCCTTATCGAGTTTTTCCAAAAGTGCAAACCTGGAAATACCGGTTACTTTAATACTCATAAAAGGAGTATTCGATTCGGTTGCGGCATATTCAATCACTTTAATAAACTCTTCTGTTGCATGATCGAAAGCATTTTCACCTACGCCCCCTTCTACCCCGTAATCGAGGATCACATTCACTTTGTATTTTTCCAGTTTATCGGCAACACGGGTTGTTTCTTCCAGCGTTTCCCCACCTACAAACTGCCTGAAAATGGTACTCTTGATCAATGGTCTGGTAAAGGGCAAATGCAGTTTGATGGCTGCAGGCATGAGGGCTAAACCCATGTTTACCAGAAAGGGGCTACCCATGCTGGAAAAGAGAAAATGAGCCCGCTTGAGTTCCTGATTAGATTTATAAGCAAAAGCATATTCTGTATTATCGAAAGAAAGGTTACCGGTAGTTTCTCTAGTCATATGATGAAGTGCAGTATTTAATAATTGCATTGGTTATTTGCAATGGAACACTCAAAGCGAACAACCTGCAATATACATAACCTGTTTGGAAGGTTTCTCGGGCAAAATCGAAATAATATCAGTGAAAATGAAATCGCTCAGCATCAAAAAAGCTTAACCAAATGCTTTAAAATTGCCATCAAATAGCCTGATGATTGAAAGGCTGTAATACCAGTTCACTGATTACGCCCGATTGGGGCTGCTGACAAAGGTACCAGATGGTTTTGGCGGCTTCGGCTGCGGTAATCATTTTATCGCGCTGCACCCTTAGATCGATATGGTCCCAAAACGTGGAATCCACCCCTCCCAAAAAAAGATTGGTGAACCTTATTTCGGTACGTTTCAATTCTTCCCTGATGCTTTGCATCATCCCAACCAAACCATATTTACTGGCACTGTAGGCGGCGGCTCCGGCCATAGGAACTTTCCCCAATACACCCGGAACCTGTATCACCAGCCCTTTTTTCTGTTCTTTCATTGCAGGCAAAAAAGCACGTAACAAGGCATAGGGGGCATATAGGTTGGTCATCAATGTTGTCAGGAATTCTTCTTCCGAAAGCTGATCGGTAGTTTTGATCACACCGATACCTGCGGTGTTGATAAGCGTGTCGATTGCAGGATAGGCACTAAAATATTTCTCTTTCAAACCTGCTATTTCACCGGGTTTGCTGAGGTCGCAGGCATGAAAGGCATTGCCGTCCAATTTACAGGATGCTGCAACCTCCGCGAGTTTGGATGCGTTACGGCCGGTTAAGAAAAGATGGGCACCAGACGCTGCAAGCAATCTGGCAGTTTCAGATCCAATTCCTCCGGTTGCACCTGCGATGAGTATATATTTTCCTTTGATGGTTTCCATGGTTTTTTTGAGTTAAACAAATCCGGACTCTTATTGTTTGAATCATATGAAAAATCTCAAGGAACCATCATCGGATGCGAACTTACTATCGTCAGCCCTTACCCGAAGAAAACCCTGGAACAGGCCGAACTTGCCCGTTTATAGCGTCAGCAGCAGGCATCTGGATGCCGCCAATATGAATATCATCACCTATGCTACAGCAGTGAGCATGAAACCTAAAAGATACTTATGCGCCATCTACAAGGGTACGAAAACACTGGAAAATGTAACCGCAACGCAGCATTTCATATTACAGTTACTGGCATCGCATCAGTATCCATTGGTGAAATTATTAGGACAGCAATCTGGCAAGAAAATAGATAAAATAAAAAAAATCGGTGCAAAAACTTTGATCCAATGGAATGGATTTGAAGTGTTGAAAGATGCGCTGGCGCTGATGGAAATGAAAGTGATCCATTCATTCGACGGCGGCGACCATATTTGTTTTTTGTGTGATGTGGTAGCAGCAAAAAACAGCAACAACGGAGAAGGGCTTAATTTGGAAATACTAAGGCAAAAAAAAATCATCCGGGCCTGATGAAATCAATAAAAAAAACAAACCTGCCGCAAAAGATCTGCCAAACCTGTAACAGAAGTTTCCGGTGGAGGAAGAAATGGGAGAAATGCTGGGAAGAAGTAAAATATTGTAGTGACCGGTGCAGGATGAATAAAAACAAAAAAGAAACCGATGCAACAATTCAGTGAAATCAATAAAGACAGAATCATAGAAATGGCATGGGAAGACCGCACCCCTTTTGAAGCCATCTTCCATCAGTTTGGCATTACAGAAGCTGAAGTGATTTCGCTGATGCGTGTTGAACTGAAAAGAAACAGCTTCAACCGCTGGCGCAAACGGGTGCAGGGTAACAAGAACAAACATGCCCATCTACGGAATTTCACTACAGGCCGCTTCCATTGCAGTTTGCAGCGTACCATAACGGGAAATAAAATCAGTAAGAGATGAATCTATTTGCTGCATTTTCAGCAATGATCCGTTTAGAATAATATCGGCTATTCCTAACCGTTATTAATTCGTAAATGAAATCTTACCCCATATTATTTTACAAAAAGAGCCCTTAACTCTTCCGCATCTTCGGGTTTCATTTTACCTCCAAGGATGAGGCGAAGTTGTCTGCGGCGTAGTGCGCCATCAAAGAGGCGCTGCTCATCTGCGGTTTCAGGAATGATTTTATTCACCGGTCTTGGTTTTCCGTTAGGGTCGAGAGAAACGAATGTGTAATAAGCCTCATTGCTTTTGTATTTATATTGTTGGATGGCATCTTCGCCCCATACTTTCATATGCACTTCCATGCTGCTGTTGAATGCACGGGTAACCTTGGCTTCGATATGCACCACATTACCCAGTTTGATAGGCGTTTCAAATGAAATATTGTCTACAGATGCTGTTACAACAGGAGCGGCACAGTGTTTTAATGCGGCGAGAGCAGCAGCAATATCCATCCAGTACATCAACCTTCCACCCATCAGGTTACCAAAGGTGTTGGTATCATTGGGCAACACCAGTTCAGTCATGATAACCGTTGATTCCGCGGCTTTTTTGTCCATGTTTTTTTCGGCAAAGATAGGCTAAAGTGCAGGTGGCGAACTTATCAATTGCAAAGCAGATCAAATGCTTGATGCTAAAATACTATTTATCGATAACAGAAAGCAAATGATGCCTTCCTTTCATCATGAAAGATTTGCTTTGCTCGATGGCATCCATAACAACTTCGAGAATATTCTCGATGCTATCTGCATAATCAATTGCTAAAGGAGGTTTGATAGTTACACTGAGAAGTGAACCCTTTTTCTTGAAACGAAGCCCCTTTTTATTGAAGGCTCTCCAGAAACCGGTTATGACAACCGGAACCACAATGGGTTGGTAATTCTTTATTATATAGGCTGTACCTTTTCTTCCGGGAGCAAAAGGTTTAGTGGTTCCCTGGGGAAAAGTGATTACCCAGTTTTTATCCAGAGCAGCGGTAATTTTTCTGGTGTCGGAAGGATCTAAACCCCTTCTTACTTCTCCCTTATCCGATTTCCAGGTTCGCTTTACTGTTATGGCTCCTGCAAGGGTAAAAAGTTTGGTGAGCCAGTTGTTTTTCATCGTTTCTTCTGCTGCAACATATTTTACTTTTGTAAAGGGCCAAATCAAGTAAAAAGGAAGTCCGAGCCTGTTTTTCTTACGCCAACTGAAAGCGCAGAAAATATGGATAAAGGTGATAACGTCGGCAAAGTAGGTTTGATGATTGCTTACAAAAAGAACATTACGTTTGGGTAATCCTTCCAGATTTTCCATACCACTGATTTTCAGATGGTTTACAATGTTAATACCGGGGTATGAAAATAAGCCCACCAACGCATATACAGTACCTTTTACTAGCCGGGATTCCTTAAGAGCGGATAAAAAATTTGCCATGCAAAGGTTTGAAACCAGGGGTTTGCTGCAATTTAAGTAACCCGGATAACAACACAAAAAAAAGAAAACAAAGGAGGTTCTTCACAGGTTGTGGGGAAAACATTGAAAAAAAAAGCTCCAAAATGAAATAAAAGTTTGTTAAACATTGAGATTGATGTAATTTACATCGTTGATTTCATCCTTGGGTTTGGCCGAAGGGTATTTTTATTATTTGTAACATTAAATTTTTTCTATGCAATCCAAAACTACACAAAACAGAATTGGTGGGGTTCTCCGGCAATCGCTCCTGATTCTTGGCTTAATTTGCCTTATCAGTAGTTCGCTTACAGCTCAACAGTACATCAACGGCAATCTCAGTACTGGGGCTACATCCAGTAATGGACAGGCAGCTCCCGCCGGTTTTAACTGGAGTGAAGTTCAATTAGGCAATAACTCTGCCGGCTTCAGTGCCAGTATCGCAAACAATTTCGCACTTGCTGATGATTTCACAGTGCCTGCAGGTACCTGGTCGTTAACCAAGATAACATTCTTTGCTTATTCAACTGGTTACGCCGGAAGTACTTCTCCTTTCACAGATGTTAGGGTACGAATTTTCAATACCGATCCTTCTGTAGGTAATCCAACTCCTGTGTTTGGCGACCTTACCACCAATCGTTTAGCTGCATCTTCATCTGCGAACCTTTACCGTATTTTCAACGCAACACCCGGAACAACCCGCCAAATTTGGAAAATAGAAGCCAATGTTTCCACTGTTCTTACTGCAGGAACCTACTGGGTAGAATGGCAGGTTGGTAATGCTCTCACAAGTAATTTCACCCCTCCAAGTACCATTGTTGGTGCTGTTACGCAACCAGGGTACAATTCTAAACAACACGATATTACACCAAATACCTGGGCTACGGTACTTGATGGCACCAATGCCATGGATCAGCATTTCATCATCGATTATGCCACTTCTGCTTGTACAGGTACACCTGCTCCGGGTAATACCATTGCATCGGTAACCAGTACATGCCCGGGTATTCCTTTCTTATTGTCATTACAAAATCAAACTTCCGGATCTGGCATTACTTATCAGTGGCAATCTTCTCCGGATAACGTAACCTATACCAACATAGCAGGTGCAAATAGCAACACTTACACTACAAGCATATCTGCATCTACCTGGTACCGTTGTGTTGTTTCCTGCAGTGGAAACAATGGCACATCTACACCGGTTCAGGTTGCCCTTACACCTCCTTCGGGTTGTTATTGCACTTCTAATGCAACCAGTACTATGGATGAAGATATCTTCAGAGTTAAAATTGGAACACTGGATAATGCATCAACTTGTGCATCTACAGCACCGGGATTTGGCTCGATTCCAAATCAATATTCAAATTATAGTTCTGGTACAGGTGCTCCTGCTCCCGGAATCATTGTTAGGGGAGGAACCAACCCTATTTCTATAACCATCGGAACTTGTGGTGGTAATTTCCCCAACAGTTGTGCGGTTTGGATTGATTATAATCAAAACGGCAACTTTGAACCGGCGGAAAAAGTTTATGTTTCTGCAGCTCCAACCAATGGTCCACATACGGAAACCGGTGTAGCTTTCATACCTGCAACGGCACTTTTGGGCAATACGTTAATGCGTGTGGTAAATGTAGAAACTGGAAACCCTAATAATATCCAACCATGCGGTACATATCAATGGGGTGAAACTGAAGATTACCTGGTTAATATACAAAATTGTGTAGCGGTTACAGTAGGAACACAACCTGTTAACGCTACAACCGGATGTGGTGGTTCAGTATCTTTCTCTACAACTTTAAATGGAGATAACCCTACTTATCGTTGGGAACAAAGAACTTCTGCTACTGCACCATGGACGTTTGTAAACAATGGAGGCATGTTCGCCGGAGCTACAACAGGCACATTAGCCATTACCGGAGTAACCAGCGCAATGAACGGATACCAATACCGTGTGGTATTTGAAGGATCTTGTGCGGCTACCGATTTTACAAATATCGCTACGCTTACAGTAACTAATCTTGTTGCAACGGTTAATCCTTCCTCTGCAACCATTTGCAATGGTAGTTCACAGGCATTATCTATAACTAACAATACTTCAGCAAGTGTTACAGCTACACAAGCTTCCGGTGCATTATCTACTATCATTCCTGATGATGACCCCGTAGGAATTGTTACTTCACCAATTAATTTATCTGGAATTCCTGCCGGTGCTGTTGTTTCAAATATCAGCGTTACATTTAATATCAATCATACGTGGGTTGGTGACTTAGACATCAACCTCATTGCACCAAATGGCCAAAACCTGAATTTAGTTGGTTCTCTTAATGGAGGCACGGGTGGTAATGGAACTGCCAATTTTACGAATACGGTGATCAGCTCAACAAGTACTACCGCTATCTCCGGTTTCCCTGCTCCACGCACCGGAACATTTGCCGCAGAAAAGCGTGCAGGCTTTGGCCCAACGGGTAATATTCAAACAGCAACAGACTGGCCGGCACTTCTTACCACTTTAAATGGTGGTTGGAAACTGGCTCTTTCTGATGTTGGAGCACAAGATATTGGCACACTAACCTCTTGGAGTGTTTCCATCACTTACTCAAGTCCGGTACTTGCTTCAGGTACATGGTCTCCAACAACTGCCTTGTTTACTAACGCAGCTTTAACTATACCCTATACAGCAGGAGCTGCAGTAAATACCGTATATGCAGCACCAACAACATCTACTACCTATACTGTAACTGTTGTAACCAACCTTTGTACTTCAGATCCTTTAGCTATTCCGGTAACCGTTGCAAACCCTGTAGGTACGGTTTCTGCAGTTAGCAATACTTCTGCCTGTCAAGGACAAACCATTACATTCAATGCTGTTGCAAGTGCAGGTAATCCTTTAGCATACCAGTGGGAAGAAAGCACAAATGGAGGAACTTCTTATACCGCAATCGCCAATGGAGGTGTTTATTCAGGTGCAACCACCAATACTCTTACCATTACCGGTGTTACGCCTTCATTAAATGGACATCGTTATCGTTTGGTGGTATCTGTTCCATCATGTAACAGCAGTGTAACCTCTAATGCAGGAATACTTACCGTTAATGCAAATCCTGTTGTTACTGTATCTGCTGCACCATTTACCCAATTGTATCCAGGTTTGGAAACAGCTATCAAGGCTAACGTTACTCCTTCATCAGCTTTAACCACTTACCAATGGTTACTTAATGGTGTAGCTATCCCTGGAGCAACTGCTTCAACTTATATCGCCAACATCGACGGTTTAGGTGAGTATACAGTTGAAGTTAATGATCCTAATTCTTGTTCGGTGATTTCAAGCAACAGCGTAACTATCACCGATTCTTTAAATACTTCTTTATTCATTTATCCAAACCCGAATAACGGTGTATTCCAGATAAGGTACAACAACAAGAATGATGGTGTTTCTAACCCGCGCTTTGTAACCATTTATGATGCAAAAGGCGCAAGGGTTTACCGTAAATCATTTACTGTTATTGCTCCTTACGGAAAAATGGATATCGATATGAGGAGATTCTCTAAAGGTGTTTACTTCATCGAATTGAACGGAGCATCCGGAGAACGTCTTCAATCAGAACGTGTGATCATTTTCTAATATTCATTTATTACTTCTCTATAAGCCCCGGTTTTCCGGGGCTTTTTTTTTGACCTAATGTAATACCAATGTGATTTATATAATATGCCAATATTTTATAAATCCTATATGCCGATGGTATCAAACAAATAGTACAATGAGGCGATAGCCGATAGTGGACTATATTGTTTGTCCAATCGGTATAAATGCCGATGGTATCAAACAAATAGTACAA
>JAPLEF010000097.1 GCA_026391525.1 Sphingobacteriales bacterium | reverse complement strand
CAAATGTACGTATTAATCAATTTATTACAAAGTTTTTGAGCAAATATTCAACATCAAACTGATTAATTCAGATAGAAAAAAAGCCGGACATTAGGCCGGCTAAAAGAATAGTTCGTAATGTATTAATTAATAGCAACCTCCATACTAAAATCAGCTCCCGAGAGTGCAGATAGCAAATCTTTATATTGGTGCTGTACATTTGCTGGTAATAATTTACCATCGATAATCAATTTTTTTTCTTTTATTGAAGCAGAAAAATGGTTCTTATTCAATAGGTTATCTTGAGATAGCTGATTAATTAGTTTATTGACATTTTCAGCATAAAGCTTATTATCGTCTGCTGGCTTTGCTGCAACATCCATAGTTTCTTTGATCAGCTTTTTTTCTGTTTTTTGTTGAGGAATACCTGCGTTTTCCAATTTCATTTCGGCAAGTGTGGGAGCTATTACCAGAGAAACAATGCTCATCAGTTTGATCAGGATATTCATAGATGGTCCGGAAGTATCTTTAAATGGATCACCAACCGTATCTCCGGTTACAGAAGCTTTATGAGGTTCCGATTTTTTGTAGTACATCTGTCCATTGATTTCAACTCCTTTCTCGAACGATTTTTTTGCATTATCCCATGCGCCTCCGGCATTATTCTGGAACATACCCATCAATACGCCACTAACGGTTGCACCAGCCAAAAAGCCACCCAAAGCCTCAGCACCCAAACCGGGCATGAAGCCGATGATCAGTGGAGAAATGATGGCAATGGCACCAGGCAGCATCATCTTACGCAAAGAAGCTTTTGTTGATATGGCTACACATTTATCGTATTCCGGTTTACCGGTACCCTGCATAATGCCGGGAATGGTTTTAAACTGACGACGTACTTCTTCAACCATGGCCATAGCAGCTTCGCCTACGGCACGGATAGCTAATGCAGAGAAAATGAAAGGAATCATACCTCCAACAAATAAACAAGCCAGTACATTGGCTTTATAAATATCAATGCCCGAAATACCAGCTACTCCTACGAACGCAGCGAAAAGTGCTAAAGCCGTTAATGCTGCAGAAGCGATAGCAAAACCTTTTCCTGAAGCAGCGGTAGTGTTACCTACAGCGTCGAGTACATCGGTTTTTTCTCGAACATCAGGGGGTAATTCACTCATTTCAGCAATACCACCGGCGTTATCTGCAATCGGACCAAAAGCATCGATAGCCAATTGCATGGCAGTAGTTGCCATCATGCCGGCAGCTGCAATGGCTACTCCGTATAAACCGGCACATTCATAAGAACCCCAGATTCCTCCGGCAAGCACCAAAATGGGTAGAAAGGTAGATTCCATTCCCACCGCAAGCCCTCCAATCACATTGGTAGCGTGCCCGGTTGATGACTGGCGAATGATACTCAATACAGGCCTTTTGCCCATGGCAGTATAATACTCAGTGATGATACTCATTAATGCACCAACACCTAATCCAACTGCAATAGCTCCCATCACCCCCCATTTGGTAAATTCAACACCACGAAGCAACATATGCTCCGGAAGCAAAACATATACCAATCCGGTAGCTGCAATAGCAGTTAAAATCATAGATCCCCAGTTGCCCATGTTCAGCGCTCTTTGAACGGTTCCGGTATTGATTGCAGCAGTATCGCTGATGCGAACGAATAAAGTTCCAACTATTGAAAAGAGGATGCCAACACCTGCTATCAACATCGGTAAAACAATGGGTGAGAAGCCTCCAAGTACGTCGGTACCCAGCACCTCAGTTTGCTGACCCAGAACGATCGTAGCCAAAACGGTGGCAACGTAAGATCCGAACAGATCGGCTCCCATCCCGGCAACATCTCCAACATTATCTCCAACATTATCGGCAATAGTCGCGGGGTTACGAGGATCATCTTCCGGTATTCCGGCTTCCACTTTACCTACCAGATCAGCGCCTACATCTGCAGCTTTAGTATAGATACCTCCACCAACACGTGCAAAAAGAGCAATAGATTCTGCGCCTAAAGAAAAACCGGTAAGCACTTCTATGGTACGAACCATTTCTGCAGAATCTATAGCTGCGTCGGGGGCAAAAAAATGTTTCAACACGATATATAATCCACCTAAACCAAATACAGCTAAACCTGCTACGCCAACTCCCATCACCGCGCCACCGGTAAAAGAAACATTCAGGGCTTTGCGCAAGCTTGTTCTGGCCGCTTCTGCGGTTCTTACATTCGCTTTTGTAGCCGCTTTCATACCTATGTAGCCTGCAGTTGCGCTCAATACTGCACCAAAAACAAAAGCAAGGGCAATACTCCAGTGGGAGTGGGGGTTAGCATTGGCCATAACGGCAAGCAGTATGCCTACTATCACCACAAAATAACCCAGCACTTTCCATTCTGCTTTTAAAAATGCCATCGCTCCTTCTGCAATATAATTGCTGATTTCAACCATTCTTGGGGTACCTGCATCCTGTTTTTCTACCCACTTGAATTTTACATAAGTGTAGAGAAGCCCTAAGATGCCCATTACTGGAACTGCATAAATCAAATTTTCCATCATATAATATTAAGCGGTTTTTTGGTGGGCAAAAATAGGGTAAAAGAGGTGAAATCAGGAAAATGGTTTGTCGAAGTAGCCATGAAACCGGATTTTTAAAAAAAATCTTTTTAAAATCATTCTTCCTTTTGTAAATCCTCAACATTTTTTTTCAACTTTAATGTTTTATTTTGCTTTCCGAAAAATTAAGAATAATGATACCATTAGGAGACAACAATGATGATCGTAAGATCACCCCTTATGTAAACTATGCGCTTATTGCCGCTAATATCCTGGTTTTTGTTTTGTTTCAGCAACTGGGTGCCAATGCCAATTTCATACTTTCCTATTCAACAGTGCCTGCTGAAATTCTTAGTGGTACTGATATTACCGAGAATGGCCTGTTGGCAACACCAATTCCTGTTTATGGCACTTTATTAACATCGATGTTCATGCACGGAAGCATTGCACATATCGGAGGTAATATGCTGTACTTGTGGGTATTTGGCGACAATCTTGAAAACAGGATGGGGCATGCCCGGTACCTTGCCTTCTATTTAATTTGTGGCCTGATAGCCTCATTAAGCCATGTATTATTGGCTTCTGTAATGGGAAAAGATATGTTCATCCCAAGTTTGGGAGCTTCTGGTGCAATTTCAGGCGTACTGGGGGGATACCTTTTACTTTTTCCTAAAAATCAGGTTCGTGTTCTGGCTGTTGCAGTGGTGATTACAGTGCCTGCTTTTGTTACCTTAGGATTGTGGATCGCTTTGCAACTATTCAGTGGATGGGGATCATTATCGGATAGCGAAGGAGGAGGAGGGGTTGCCTATGCTGCACATATTGGGGGCTTCATTGCAGGATTATTATTGGTTAGATTTTTTGCCAGATCTGCACAAGCAAATTTATCCTGATACCTCTGAGCTGATTTTTTTCCAAGCCTCTCCGAGCATATTGGTGACGTCGCTTGCCTGCATGGCTTCCATGGAGTATTTCAATGCAGCGATATCTCCAGCCAATCCATGAAGGTATACGCCTAAAATTGCTGCTTCAGGTAAAAGATATCCCTGTGCCATCAAACCCAATAGTAATCCTGTGAGCACATCTCCCATTCCAGCTTTGGCCATCCCTGCGTTTCCGGTATTATTAAAATAAACTTGCCCGCCCGGGGTGATGATTGCCGTATGGTGACCTTTTAAAATGATATGCACTTTTAATGCAGATGCAAATGTCATTGCCTTATAAAGCCGTTCTGTTTCATCAGCACTCTTCCCAAAAAGCTGATCAAATTCTTTTGGATGCGGGGTAAGCAGGCTGCCTTTTGGTAGCTTATCCATCCATTCGGGATGGGCAGCAATGATGTTGAGAGCATCCGCATCGAGGATCAGTGGTTGTTCGGCAACTTTAAGTAAAGTGGTAAACCACTTTGTAATCCCTTCTGTGGTTCCTATGCCTGGTCCTGCTGCAATCGCTGAATAAGGCTTTTCTCCCGATCGCATGATCAGTAAGAGCTCTTCTAATGTGCCTGTCATCGCCTCAGGTACGGCAGTATGCAAGGCCGTAAACCCCTCCGGAACCGTATAACAGCTAAGCTTACCCGCTCCGGCCCTTCCTGCGCTCATTGAGGCCAACACGGCTGCTCCCATCATTCCAGTACTTCCTGCAACAAGGCAGGCATGGCCGTAATTGCCTTTATGGGTGAATTTACCACGGGGCCGATAAATCGATCTTACAAGGGTTTCATCGGGAATTTCATAGGCACTGGGTTCATGTAGATCAAACTGATTACTTAAGCCCATGGGGATGATATGTATGTTTCCGGTAAAACGCTCGTTTGCCGCAAACATGAATGCCAGTTTTGGGCGCTCGAACGTAAGGGTGTCGTTTGCTTCAATACATGTACCCATTTCCGTTATTCTCTCAGCATTGAGCCCTGAAGGCTGGTCGATCGAAACGACACGGCAATCAGCATTGTTCAGGTAAGTAATCAGATCGCAGAACAAACCCCTTGGGTTGCCAGAAAAACCTGTACCGGCCAATGCATCAATGATGAGATCGGTTGGCTTGATTACAGGAAAATGTTCGGGTTGTTGCAGATAATGAACAGGCAAATCTGTAGTGTGAATTTTTTGTAGATTTTCCTGAAAATCCGGAGTGCCCGGTTTCCCGGTTTCGAGGATATGAACGGTGACCGTGGTTTTTTCATCGTGTAAAAGCCGCGCTAATGCAAGGCCATCGCCACCATTATTCCCTTTTCCACAAAAAATATGTATGGGTTGTTTGACCATACCAGCATTTAACAGCCAGTTTTTGCAAGCATTAGCGGCCCTTTCCATAAGTTGCCAGGAACGGATACCCGATTCGGAACAGGTGAATTCATCCCATTTTTTCATTTGTTCATGTGCGAAAAGTTTCATGATCATTCTCTTTGGTAAAACAATGGTTAGTTATCTTTTTTCCGAATGATGATTTTTGCATTTTGCTGTTCGGATGAGGAAATGAATACTTCTTCTCTTTTATTGTGATGGGTAATCACCATCAACGAAGTGTTGGGTGGAATAGACCCAAGGTTTTCAGCCACCATGATAAACTCATGAATGGGATCAGCTTTGTTAACGTCCACTATTATACGAATGGGTGACGCAGATAAAGCCGCTCGGGTAACGATTTCTTTATTGTTATGAAATATGGAAACGGTATCACCATCGATGATTCCATTATCATAAAGTTCAATCAATATTTCACCCTCATCTGTATCGATGGTTTTTATCAGCTCATTTTTTCTTTTTAACAATGCTTCAGGCATTGCAGTTGTATTGATAGGGGCTGTGATTTTTATTGTAGGAGATATTTTGATTTTCGTGGTAGTTTTCAAATCGGTATTGATATTTTTTTTCTGTAAATTTTTATTTAGGATTTCCAAGTTTTTCGGGTCTTCCGTTTTCGGTTCTGATGGTGTTTGTGTTTTAGAAATACTTTGAACCTCATTCGGTACTGGCACAGGAGGATCTGTAACTTCCTCAAGTGGGTAACATTCACGTAAAATAATATCATCAATGGCAAAATCATTTCCACAGCCTCCGGAAGTACTATTAACGAGGGTTAGCAACAAACTGCCATCGCTATCAGGTGCAGTAAAAACACCAAAATATCTTTTCCATACCGGATCATAGCTTTGCCTGATCTTACCGGTATTGAAGGAGGCTAATTTTTTGCCTTTCATTGTAGTTAAGTTGATCTGCAGATCGGGGGGTAAAGGTGGACAAGTGCTGTTGATTCTGCATACATTGAGCAGCCAGCATGAAAATTCATATACTTTACCATGTTTAAACCCGTTGAGTAAAATGGTGAAGAAGGCTCCGGGTTCATTAGATGCATTTACAATCATCATCCTTCCTTTGCGGTCATTACCGGTATGGTCTTCAGGTAGCTTTATCCAGTCGCCCGTAAAACAGTCTGCAGTATGGGATACAAAGGAAAAATATCCATCAACAGGGCAAGGATCATAAGCACGTTGGTAGTTTTTCAGGGTATTCAGGTTGAAATCCTGAGGAGCGGATTCGGTTCCAAAATTGAAATTAAAAATCGTGTCTTTGTAATGGCAATTCCGGTTTTGAGCCCAGAGCGGTGATAGCAAAAAGGTGGATAGCAGCCATGTAAACAGGAGCCGGAAAAGCTTTGTGTTAAACATGTTGAGTTGTTTATAAATCAGGTTTGAATTCATAATAAATATTTACCTGATTGTTTTTACTCAGGTCGGTATCAATCATGAAAGATTTTCTTTTTTTACCGTCAATTATTTCCAGAACAGAAGTGTTTGGCACAACAGATCCAAGGTTGTCTGCTACAAAAATGATGCTATTGGGCCCGGGTTCTAAAGTAACATAAAGAAATTGTGGTTTGTTCTTGACGGGTAAACCCTGTGTGATCCATTTTCCATTAATACTAAGAGAGATACTGTCTCCATCTTCAAGTGCGTCGTCCCAGATAGCTAAAGTAATTTGTTGAGATTTAGAGATAATGCTGCCCACGATCTTATTGTTACGTTGTAAACTGCTATTGTTACTGGCCAAAGGCTGAAATGGGGGATTATCCCTTGCTGTTCGCTGTGGGAATGCAGGGAAGCTGGTACTTTCAAAACGGGTATCATTATCTTCATCTCGCTGGTAATACAACGGAAGTACGATGAAAGTTGCGCCGAGGTTCATAGGATGTGTAAAGTTGAGCGCAACTCTCGATTTATTGAACTCAACTGTAATGCCCGCTCCACCCGGATGGTTCTTTCCGTAATCATCGGCAAAAAAGCAGATGAAATTCATACCAGTATCCAGGAGTATTTCTTCTGGTTCACGCTTTTTTTTAGAATCAATCTGATCAATCACTTTTTTCCCGTTGAGCTGCACTGAGATAATATCATTATCGTTATTATTGTTAAATTTTATCAGACCATCTTTTTGATTGACCTTCATACTATCGAGCACGCCATAATAAAATGCAGCGGTTTCAAGATTGGGAGCAATATTTGCTGAATCGTTCATGATACCTGATACATTTCTCACCATCCTTATACTGTCTTGTTGAAGAAAATCTTGAATACGTTTAGCTAATGCCTGGTATGTTGGCCCTGCACTTTCAGGTTGTGTGATGGGTGTGCCAAATTTCTTACAGGGTATCCGGTTTACCGTGAGCATGGGGTTGCCTTTCAGGTCGCGACTGAAATCCAGATAGCCGTTAAGCATTACCGGTAGTGTGCCCAAACTAAATGGAATTTCATCCTGAGCATACTTGTTCCTGCTGAAGGCAAGTTGCCTGCTGTTACGTTTCAGCAACAGCAATTGGTACCTGCCACGGAAACTGTCGCAGGAAATCATTATTGTGGCGGGATAAAAAATACCGGAAGAAGGGTTTCCGATAAGGAGTTTCATTTCCACTTTTGGGCTTGCTGATGATACAGCATCTTGAAGTTGCCATACACCGGTGAAATGATCCTGACTGCGACAGAGCAGAACATGAAAAAAAAGGATCATTATGGTAAGGAATAGTTTCATGAAACGGGATAAAGTTACTTCAATAATTGCTGATGCAGATGAACTATTCGAATAGGGCCAGTTTGGTTTTAGGCCTGATGCCATCCAACCATCTAAAGCCAGGTAAGGAACGCTGATCTTCCGGTATTTGCTGTATCGGATACAAGGTTCCCGTAACATCGTTTATGAATTTTATCTTATTCAATTCTTTATTAAGAAAAAAGATATCTATCACATCTCCTTTGCTCCTGTTCATGCCGATATAGGCGCTGTCGTCATCCTGCGGGTAATAGATACTTTCGGCAGGTGAACCTTTGGTACGGATATGATCGATATTTCCTTCAATAAAAAAGGCATTCAAGGTTCTGCCGCTCATCTGGTTAAAAAATCCTTCTTTGGTTTGATTCACCACCATAGCATTGTAAAATACCTGCAATTTTTTTGCTTTTTGGTTCTCGGTAAACAGGTACATGGTATCACCGCTGATCTGTGAACTTCCATTCCAGCATACCGGTTGTTTGAATAATTTAAATGTGGAGTCTTCAGTAGAATAGTAGAGGCTATCGCTAACGGCCTGAAGCGAATCATTGAATATCTTAACATGGTGAAATCCCTGGAAAAAGCGGATGCTATCTTTTTCGCTTCCGGTTGCATTAAGCGCCTTATCGTGAGATAGGGTATCGGTTACCGTGCTGTCTTTCATGCCCGGATTTTTCAGTTTTCTACCTGAGAACAAAGTATCGGCAGCGATGTAAGTGCTGTCGTTATCGCTATACAAAATCATTACGGGTTTTCGTGTGGCCAAAAAACTGCTGTTTTTTTTGTCTATCAGCAACTGGTTACCCAATACGATCACTTTATTCGTGCTGTCTACAAATTTCCCGTTGCCTTCAACCTGAACCATTCCTGTTTTCTCTTCAAAAGCTACCTTATTTCCACTGATGAAACGGGTGCTATCCCGAAATATGGTTTTGTTTAGAAATATGGCTTCACCTGTTTCCATATTGTATGTGCCTGAGCGGGTATCAATCACACCGTCTTTACTTACAATATGGGTGGGGGAGATGAAGAAGGCGGTTTTGAAACTGGTGTTGTATCGAAGGCTGTCGGCCTGCATGTCGTACTTAGGGTCTTTCAGCTTTACCTGTTGCTGAAAGAAAACATCTTTCGTATCAGAATAATAAACGGCTTCCCTGCTGGTGAGCAAGGTACTGCCATTAATCACTTTGCCTCCATTTTTGTATTTCGCGATACCTGTTTGAAGATTGTATTCCAGGTCTTCCGTAAACAGTTGCGCTTTTCCGTCAGTGAGTTTCACATTCTTCTTCAGCAAAGCAATCCTTTCATTGCCTACGTAACGGAGGTATTGTGCATAAGTGTGAACCGTATCGGCATCATTGATATGAACATTCCCAAAAACTTCGGCTATCCCTGTACGTTGGTTAAGTACAATGCTGTCGCCTTCTAAAATGGTGTTGCCTTGCTTAACAGCGGCGTTGATGGCAAGAGTTTCCAATATGGTTGAATCGTTAAGGGTGATCTGACGGAAACTTCCTGCCCTTACAATCTGTATGGTTTTATTACTGTCGGATGTTTGCAGTGTAGTGATTTGTTGCGCTTCCGTATTCCACGGAAAAATGAAGAGGGTAATCAGAGAAAGCAGCGATATGATTCTTTGTAATGTTGAAATCAATGTTTCAGCAATTCGTTTGTGCCTGCAAGTTGGGGCAATATTTCCTAATGAAATCACAATCCGTATTATTCTGCCTTTTTGATGAGGTAAGGCGAATTCAGGGTATCGGGTAGTGGAACAGCCAGTGCTTCAGATTTCTGCTTCTTCCCGAAAACAGAAATGTTAACATAACGCTTGGGGTTCACCCTCAGATCATCGAGTAATAAGTTAAGTTTATTGCTGGTAGATGCAAGGTTTTTATATAGCGATGGATCATTAAGCAGCAACCCGATAGTGCCATCTTTGGTGTTGAAGCCGGCCATCAGTTTTCTGAGGTCGTTGATGGTGCCATCAATGGAAGTAAGGGTTTGTTTGAGGTCTAGTTCAGAAAGTTTCGTGGTGGTTTGATCCAGGTTGGTCATCACACTGCTGATTTTGGCATTATTATCTGCCAGGTTTCCGGTAATCGACTTTACGTTCTGCAAGGTTTTAGCAAGGGCACCTGTTTCTGTATTGAGTAATTGTTGTAGAGATGCTGTTGACAAAAGCATAGAAGCCGTCACCTGATTGAGGTTACTGAGGGTTTTGCTGATATTCTCCTTTGCCTCCGGATCAAGCACTTTGTTAACCTTTCCAAGAAGCGTATCAAGTGAGCTTACCGCATTTTTAACTTCATATAATACAGGATCTACCCTTTTCATCACGTCGTCGAGTATCCCTTTATTGGCCTGTGTTTCGAGCGTATCCCCGTCTTTCATAAACTGATTGGCATCTCCAAGTTTGATTTCGGCCTTAGTGGTTGCGAGTGGATTAGGTACGATGAGTGCGAGAGAGTTAGTGGGGATATTGATATCTTTTTTGATACTGAAACTCACTACCAGTTCGCGCATGTTCTTATCGTTGGTTATGGCTTTAACCGTGCCAACCTGCAAACCATTGATGATTACGGGGCTCGATGGCGTAAGCCCCTGAACATTATCATACTTCGCATATAGCATCAGGTTATTACTGAAAAGCTGGTTTCCTTTCAAAAAATTAAATCCGAGAATCAGCAGCGTAATCACCACAACAGCTATGGCTCCTACTTTGGTTTCATTAGATACTTTAACCATAAGGCGAATTTAATAGACCGGCAATTGTATTAGGATTTACTCCTTTTGCTATGCGCAGATCTGTATTCAGGCATAAAAATACAGAAGTTAACCAGTAAATGATTGGGTAAGAGAAATTAAATGATGCTGCATTTCATCATCACTTCGATGAAGGGGCCTGTACATTTTCAATTTGTGTTTTATACCTGATCACAGCTCGGGTAATGGCTTCTGCCAGTTCTTGCTGGCCTTTTTCACTATTCAGGTATCTTTCATCTTCAGGGTTGTTGATAAAGCCTGTTTCAATCAAAATGGCCGGCATATTGGTTGCCTGAAGCACCCAGATTCCTTTCTGGCGTTGGTTCACACCCAAAGCAGGTCTTCCGGTATCTTCTACTTCTTCATTTATCATGGTTGCAATGCGGTCGCTTTTTTCCTGGTACCTTTTGGCATAAATCTGTGCAATGGCCCTGCCTTCAGGTGTATTAAAATCAAAGCTGCTATAAGATGAATCAGCACCCATTTCCAATTCAAATTCGCCCTCTGCCTGTCCTTCTTCTTTCATGATGGCTTTGAGCTTATCGCTGGTTTTGTGTGCTGCGAAAATCCAAACACTGGTACCGTTGCGGGTTAGGGGCAATTTGTAATATTCATACACGGGTTCAACAACTGTATAGGGTGTTGTGATTTTTTTCTTCTTTTTGCCTTTGTAGGTTACTTTGTAGCGTGTTACTGTTCTGGTTCCTGTTTGTCGCCTCCCGGTTTTTAACGGACCGGAATCGGCATGAATACAAAGGAAGAGGTCTCCTTTATTTTCATTGGCGATTTTGGCTTTTTCCCTTGGATCCTGAAACACATCTTCAGAGCGGGTTGGGATGACATTTACTTGAGGCAGTTGCTTTTTAAGTTCTGCAACCAATTTGAGGGATATCTCAAGGGTTATATCTTTTTCTTTGGAACGGAGGGAGTTTTCGTACTGGCCTACTGCACCAGCGTCTGACCCTCCATGGCCTGCATCAACAATGATGGTACGGAGCTTTTTTCCCTGTTGTGCCTGTGTTTCACTTAACAGGCTGCATAGAAAAAACAACAGCTTAACAACGGCTATTCCGGTTTTCTGCATTGGTTACCTGGGTTTTTTGAGGGTTTGTATTTGTGTATTTATTCACAAATACATAAAACTAATATGGTTATTTTTGTCCATTACAGCTATGAACCAATCCTTCAAAGGTAAGGCAAAATTTGCTTTACCCTGGCTATCTGCACTACTGCTTTACAATATAACGCTCTTTGGCGGTACTTATGATGTAACCCTTCCCAACTTTCACAGCTATTTAACGGCAGATACGCTTCCTGAAAAACCTGCTGCACCCTTAAAAGATTTGCCGGTTGCTGATTTGGAACAGCCTAAAAATAAATTGATCGACACTGGTAAAGTTCCACATAATGCTGTTGATACCAACACGCTTCCTGTAGTGAATACGATGGTTTTCCGGAAATCAACAGATAGCTTATCTGCTCCGGTGAGCTATCAGGCAGAAGATTCGATGGTGCTTGATGTGCCTGGTAAAAAGATGATGCTTTATGGTACAGAATCGAATGTGAAGTATCTCGATAATGATTTATCTGCACCTTTAATTGAGTACGACCAGCAATCGAGTTTAGTAAAAGCGGTTTTGAAAAAAGACAGTACCGGTGCTGTAATTGCATATCCTACTTACACGCAAACAGATTTCAAGTCTATCTCCGATACGATTGTTTTTAACATGAAAACCGGTAAAGGCTTAACCAAAGGCACTTATACCCAACAAGGTGAAATGTATGTATATGGCGAGAAAATAAAGAAGGTAGATGAATCTGTTTTTTATGCCCTGAATGGCAGGTTCACTTCTTGTAATCTGGATACCCCACATTTTGCGTTTGTGAGTAAGAAAGTAAAACTGATCAATAAAAAAATGGCTTTTACCGGGCCGGTTCATCCTGAAGTGGAAGGTGTTCCGCTTCCTATCGTGTTGCCCTTCGGTATTTATCCATTAATACAGGGCAGGCATTCCGGTTTTCTTGCACCAAGTTTCACAGCCAATGAACAATTTGGAATCGGACTGGAAGGATTGGGATATTATAAGATTCTCAGTGATAATTGGGATTTGATTACCCGGGGTACACTTTATTCTTATGGGGGATGGACTTTAACTATCAATCCGCGTTACTTTAAGAAATACCGTTATCAGGGAACTTTCAATTTGAATTTGCTGAAAACAAAAGTGGGTTTCAAAGGGGATCCGGATTATTCTTCAAACAATGCTTTCAATATACAATGGTCGCACGGTACCGATTCTAAAGCGAGGCCTGGCGTAAGTTTTCGTGCTAATGTAAATGCCGGAAGCAGCCGTTATAATGAACAGCTTCCGAATAGTCCGATTAGGAACTTCACCAACCAATTGAGTTCTTCCATCACCTACTCGAAAACATGGAAAGATCGTCCTTATAATTTCAGTGTGAGTGCCAACCATAACCAGAATACTGTCAACCGGCTGATCAATCTCAACCTGCCTGACATTGTGTTTAATCTCAATACCATTTATCCGTTTCGTAAGAAGAATGCTATCGGTGATTTGAAGTGGTATGAGAATATCGGCATTGCCCTCAACACCAATGTCCGAAGCCTTACTTCTTTTTACGACACTGCCGGTAATATCGGTAATCAAATTGCTGAAAATCTGCAGTGGGGGGCATCTCACAGTATCCCCATCACCTTGTCATTGCCATCCTTAGGCCCGGTGCAGGTATCCCCATCCGTTAGTTATCAGGAGCATTGGTATGATAAGCAGGTAACCAGATCCTGGGATCCGGTGAACCGAAAACTGGATACTACCACCCGCAATGGTTTATTCACGGCACGTGATATGAATTTCGGACTTGGTTTAACTACAAGGATCTTCGGTTCTTTTGCATTTGGCCGTAAAAGCCGTGTACAGGCAATCCGTCATGAAATACGGCCAAGTATCTCGTTAAATTACAAACCCAACTTCAATGCCGGAAGTTATTACAATACCCAAATAGATACTTTGGGAAACGTTGTACGGGAGTCTTATTACTCCAGGAGCATCTATGGTCCCTTCTCTGAAACCCGTTTTGCAGGGTTGAGTTTCAGTATCGATAATGTGTTGCAGATGAAAGTTCGTAATAAAAAGGATACCTCTGCCGCATTGAAAAAAGTTTCCCTGCTGGATGGTTTGAGCATTGGAAGTAATTACAATTTCTTAGTGGATAGTTTCAATTTCGGGTTCATCAATATCAATGCACGTAGTAACCTTTTCGACAAGTTCAGCATCACGGCAAACGCCCAGCTTGATCCTTATCAATACAACGATGTAGGAAAACGAATAGACAAGCTGATTTGGGCTGATAAGCCTTTATCGCTGGGAACATTGCTCAACGGGGGAATATCTTTACAAAGCCAGTTTACCGGAGGGAAGGGCGAACGTTCACCCACCTCTGCTGCTTATCAGCAATCGCTGAACCAAACCCGTTTGAATCCGAACGGTATGCCACTGGAAGAGTATCAGCAGGAAGCGGCCTATATGCAAAATAATCCGGGGGAGTTTGTAGACTTTAATATTCCATGGTCGATCGACTTTTCCTATTCACTTCGGTTTGCCAGGGTAGCCGATTTTTCTAACCCGGGCAGGTTCATCACCACAACCAATCAGGATATTACCTGGAACAGTTCTGCAAACTTATCTCCGAAATGGAAAATTGGCATAGCAGGAGCGTACAATATAACTGCAAAGGAAGTGGGGGTGATATCCATGTTTTTATCACGCGACCTGCATTGCTGGCAGTTGGCTATCAATATCAGTCCGGTTGGCCGTTATCGTTTTTTCAGCATCAATATCAGTCCGAAATCTGCCTTGCTGCGCGACCTGAAAGTGAACCGGACCCGTTCTTTTTATGAATTCTAACTTGTAGAGTATCGGGTAAGACCTAAACTTCGTTTATGCGTAGACGGTATCCGTTCAGCATCAGTTCAAAAACTTCCTGATTGATCTGCTTAGATGTTTTGCCGTTCGGTGAAACCGGTTCAAGAAAATCCATTCCCAGTCTTGTTGGCCAAAGGTAGAATGGCTTATGGATGGGCATCGCTTTTCGGGTACCGGTAATGATACAGGGGATAATTTCTTTTCCGGATTCCACCGCAAGTTTAAAGGCGCCATCATAGAAAGGTTTTAGGGGTTCCTTACTCCGGTTACGGGTACCTTCGGGGTAGATGCACATATGCAAGCCGAGGCGAAGCACTTCTTTCATCTCCTCAAAACTTTTCACCCTGCTTTTTTCGTCTTTTCGGTTTACCAGCACAGCCCCTCTTTTATAAAATAATCCGAAAACAGGAAACTTCGCAAAGGAAGATTTGGCAATTGTTTTATTGGCCCCGGGAACAAAGGGTGCGGAAAGCGGCACATCCAGTAATGCATTGTGATTGAATACTACTATATAATTGCTTCCGGATTTGAAATGTTCTTTTCCACGTATTTTCAAAGGGCAACCGATTAGCAAAAGCCAAACCTGCATCCAGCTTTTAGATACTTTGATGAAGTAGGCTTGTCCTTTTTTCTCATCTCTGAAAAGATGTGATGCCATCGAAGGCAGGAAAATAATGATGAAGGTTACCATAAAGCTCAGGAGACCCCAAAATGCCCAAAACCTGCCGAATACATTTTTAAACATTTCAATACTGATTAGAGACTAAGATAAGTTGGTTTATTGTAGGATTTACCATCACATGGCTAGCTTTGTGTTGGAGGTTGAAGTTTCCAATCAATAGGTGATCTTCCTGTTTTAAGGAGTATTTCATTGGTTTTAGAAAAGTGCCGGCAACCGAAAAAGCCTTTATCAGCTGAAAAAGGAGAGGGATGTGCAGCAGTGAGGATATAATGTTTTCCTTCATCGATTAAGCGCTTTTTTTCCTGGGCAAATTTCCCCCAAAGCAGGAAGATCAGCCCGTTTTTTTCAGCTGAAAGTATTTCAATCACTGCATCTGTAAAATCTGCCCAGCCATAGCGTGCATGACTGAAAGGTTCACCCGCTCTTACCGTTAAAGCTGCATTGAGTAATAACACTCCCTGATTGGCCCAATGGGTAAGGTCACCATAATAAACATGGCTCTCTATTCCAATATCGGATTTTAGTTCCTTGAAAATATTTTGCAGGGAAGGTGGTGCTTTAACCCCTTGAGGTACAGAAAAACTCAAGCCATGTGCTTGAGAAATTCCATGATAAGGGTCCTGCCCAAGAATCACAACCTTTACCTGATCAACCGGAGTAAGATTGAAAGCATTGAAAAGAAGTGGGCCGGGGGGATAAATGGTTTTACCCTGTTTTTTTTCCGTTTTCAGGAAAATACTTAATTCTTGAAAAGAAGCTTTTTCAAAAGCAGCATTGAGTAACTTTTTCCAGGAGGTTTCAATTTGTACATCCATCGAACGGCATTGATCAATTTAATGCAATGAAAAAAGCGGGTAAACCTGCCCGCTCTGTGATTCGGATTGGATTCGAACCAATGACCCTCAGCTTAGAAGGCTGATGCTCTATCCAGCTGAGCTACCGAACCTGCTTTTTTGTGTTTTGGGTGGCAAATATACTGTAATATTCAATAGTTCAGGCTATTATTGATAAGGTATTTCTGATAGCGGCAAGCTGTAGTTATTAACATTTAGAGAAAGAAATGGGAAAATAAAATTATAGTTCTGTTAAAAATGATGCGATTGGTATGATTTTAGACGTTACATTTGCGTTAACATAACCATCTTTAATCTACTCTGAACATATCAGAAACAACCTTTTTAAATTAAAACTAGCATTATGAAACAAAAACTTACACTTTTTCTCTCCTTTCTTACAGTGGCGGTTGGTGCATTTGCACAAAGCAACATTAACAATTATCAAAAAAGGAGTCTTTTTGGCATCCACTTGAATGCTTTAGATGTGAATTCTCCCTTGAACTGGAAGAATAATACAGGTTCGAGGGGTTTAGCTGGATTGAAGGAGCAGGATTTGGGCTTTTCTTTATCTTACTGGAAACTCATTGCTCCGAGAGTAGACCTTTCAATTAAAGGAACATTGATGTTTCATGATTATGCTGCAGTGGACCGTAATCTTTATAATTCCAACTTCAATCAGGTTGGTGTAGAATTGGAACCTTCTGTAAATATCAAAGCTTTCAACGATGAAAGTGTTTTTAATGCATTTCTTACCGTAGGTATCGGTGGAGGTGTTTATAGCAAGAAAGTAGGTGCATACATTCCAACCGGTGTTGGTCTTCAGGCTAATATAGGAAACACAACCTACTTTATGTTACAGGCTCAGTACCGTTTCACTTTAACCAAGGATGTGTTATTAAATAACTTGTTTTATTCTTTTGGTGTTGCTCAGCGTATCGGAAGAGAAGAGCCCAAAGTTGTACCTCCTCCACCTCCACCACCAGTGGTTGACCGTGATGGCGATGGTATTTTGGATACCGATGATAAATGTCCTGATGTGCCAGGTTTAGCTGCTTTTCAGGGTTGCCCTGATCGTGATGGAGATGGTATCACCGATGCTGATGATAAATGCCCTGATGTTTCCGGTATAGCCAAATATACTGGTTGCCCTATTCCTGATACTGATGGAGATGGTATCAATGATGAAGACGACAAGTGTGTTACTGTAAAAGGGTTGGCTCGTTATCAAGGTTGTCCTATTCCTGATACTGATGGTGATGGCATCAATGATGAAGAAGATAAGTGCCCAAGTGAAAAAGGTGCTGCTTCAAATAAAGGTTGCCCAGTTTTATCCGACTACGCTTTCAATGCAGATAATGTACAATTTGAAACCGGAAGTTCCAAGCTTACAAAGAAAGCAATGTTAGAGCTTGATAAAGGGGTAGTCATACTTAATGATCATCCATCATTGAATGTTGCTATCCATGGTTATACCGATAACACCGGTAAACCTGAAAAAAATCTGGAGCTTTCTCAAAAGCGTGCTGATGCCGTAAAACTTTATCTCGTTCAGAAAGGAATCAGCGGAGATAGGCTTGCTGCTACAGGTTTCGGTATCGAGAATCCGGTTGCAGATAATAACACTCCAGCTGGTCGCGCTAAGAACAGAAGGGTAGAATTTAAAGGAAACAACTAAGATTTAACCTGAACGGTTTATGATAATATCCCGGTTGCTTGGCAGCCGGGATTTTTTTATAAAATAAATTGCACAAGAAATATTCAGGTCATCTTATAAACTAAATGTTATGGATATTGCAATCGACTTTGATGGAACCTGTGTAACCCATGAATATCCTCTGATAGGACGTGATATCGGCGCTGAGCCCGTTTTGAAGGATCTGGTGAAGAAAGGGCACCGACTGATTTTATTTACCATGCGCAGCGACCGAAAATCCACAACGCTTTGGGCTAGAACAGATGAGCCTTACCTCTCCGATGCAATGAATTGGTTCAAAGAAAGAGAAATTGAATTATATGGTGTACAAATAATACCAATGTGATTTATATAATATGCCAATATTTTATAAATCTTAAATGCCGATGGTATCAAACAAATAGTACAATGAGGCGATAGCCGATATTGGACTATATTGTTTGTCCAATCGGTATAAATCCTGAACAGGAAATTTGGACTGATTCACCAAAAGCTTATGCTCAATTATACATTGATGATGCCGCTTTAGGGTGCCCATTAATACAACCAGCACATCCCGAAGAGCGGCCCTATGCTGATTGGAATAAAATACGGGGTTGGTTGTTAAGCAATGGAATTTTATAAGATTATAGGATTAGGTATTATAAGCGCAAAGCTTTTTTAGATAATTGTAAGGATGCGGTATTTCATGCATCATTCTTACCAAAATATCATTAAATAAATTCTTACGTCTATTTCTGTTATTAAACTTGTACTCATATTCAGAT
>JAPLEF010000171.1 GCA_026391525.1 Sphingobacteriales bacterium | reverse complement strand
CTGGCTTAATCAGGACGCAAATATCCCAACCGGTCTTTTTTATAAGAAATTCTATGTTTTAAAACAAGACACACCCGTCATAACCATCTCATTACAGCAATTAAAATATCTCATGCTTGATGAGGCATTTGAACAAGGTCTTTCGCCAGTTTTAAAACGCTGTAAAGATATTTTTGTGTTTGGATGCCTTGTGGGTTTAAGGTACGGGGATCTTTGTAAAATTAAACAAAGTAATCTTCAGTTGATAGATGGGTGCACTTACCTCAAAGTGAAATCTCAAAAAACAAACACTGAAACCTCCACTAAACTGCCTTCAATAGCAATTACAATATTAAAGAAATACAAAACGGTGTCTAAAAAACTTTTTCCATTTATTAATTTAGGCGGATTTAATGCACATATAAAACAAATTGCAGAAAGAGCAGGCTGGACTTACCCTGTTAACCATATCAGAACTAAAAAAGGATTATTTAATAGAAAGGATACAGCTCCTTCTACTGCAAGGTTCTGCGATTGTATGAGCAGCCATATCATGCGACGGACATGTATCACCATTATGCTCACCAGCGGCATGCCGGAATTGGTTGTAAAAAAAATAAGTGGCCACAGTAATAACAGTAGATCATTTTTTAGGTATGTAAACTTTGCTCAGGATATTGTAGATAGGGAAATTGATAAAATGCATAGGAATTTTGAATAATAATGCAATTTTGTTGGTTTGATACGGTTCTTGTGATAAGAACCATGGCGAGTAGGTTAATACGCAGATGTATTAATCAATACAGCCTCCTCTACCCTGCTGCATGGTTTCGGCCTTGGTGGGTGTCTCACGCAACAAAATAATCATCCCTCCGCCGCTGCGTGGTCTCCCGACCTGAAGCGAAAAACCGTCTAAATAATTACCCATGTTGAAATGAAGCCCTTTGCAACCTATCGTTCAGGCTGTTGCCTAATTCACCTTCCGGAAAACGCAAGGCAATGATCAGGTCTAATTCTTTTTCATCGTCGCCTTGGTTCCAAGGCGTACGAACCATGGCGGAGCACTAAACTATTTAACGGGCGTATTATTTTCCCGGTAGAATGCTTTGAAAATCAGGCGAAGGTTCTGATCGTAAGTGAAGTAATTATACAACCAGTTACAAAACACAAAGAACCTGTTTTTTACTCCAAGTATCAGCATGATGTGCAATCCCATCCAGATCATCCAGGCAAAGAATCCTTTGAAATGCAGGCGGGGCTTGGGAATATCAACCACTGCCAGATTTCTTCCCACCGTAGCCATACTTCCCTGATTCTTATAAATGAATGTTTTCAACTTCAGGTTATCCGCTTTCTTTTCAATCTGCAAAAGATTCCTGGCCAGCATATCTGCCTGCTGGGTGGCAACCGGTGCAACCTGCGGATGGCCATTTGGATAATCTGTTGCTATCAAACAGGCCAGGTCGCCGATGGCATAAACATCATCCATGCCTTTGATGCGGCACTGCCCATCTACAAGAATACGGTTGCCCCTGGTGATATGTTCTGGTGCTAACCCAACCGGTACATTGCCTTTGATACCCGCTGCCCATATAAGCATGGCAGTATCGATGCTTTCTCCATTATTCAAAGAAGCAGTTTGGCCATCATAATTAGTAACCATGGTATTGGTAATAACGGTAACGCCTAACTGATCAAGATATCTTTTAGCATCCAAGCCGGAATCGGGACTCATTCCTGAAAGCAAGCGGTTGGTGCCCTCCAGTAAGTAGATACGCATCTGTTTGAAATCGAGTTCCGGATAATCTTTTGGCAATTGAAAGCGTTTCATTTCAGCAATAGCGCCACTGAGTTCAACTCCTGTAGGGCCGCCACCTACTACAACCACATTCATCAAACGGGCAACCTTACCCGATTCTCCCCTATCCTTTGCGGCAAGTGCATCTTCAAAATTATGCAGGAACCTGTGCCGCAGTTGCAAAGCCTCTACGGTACTTTTCATAGGAAAAGCATGAGCGGCAAGTACTTCATTGCCAAAAAAATTGGTATCGGCTCCGGTAGCCAAAACCAGCACATCATAATCAAATACTCCGGTATCGGTATGTACAAGCTTTCCCGAAAAATCTATTTTTATCACTTCTGCCATCCTGAATTGGAGGTTGCGCGATTTTTGGAAAACTTTTCTAACGGGGAATGAAATGTTACTGGCATCTAATCCGGAGGTAGCCACCTGGTAAAAAAGGGGCTGAAACTGGTGATAATTGAATCGGTCTATCAACAAGATTTCGAAACCTTTTCGGTTGGAGAGTTTTCTGGCCAGCCGGAGCCCCCCAAACCCTGCCCCGATGATGATCAGTTTCATGTTAAGCTATTAATTAGAGCCGTTTGTAATTCCGTTGCTAAAGTTAACGCTTATTAAACGGGCATGGCTGTATTCTTTATGACGGGCCACTTTGCATCAATAGAGTAGTCTCACTTTGATGGTATTTTTCACCTTGCGAAGCAATTCAAGGGCATTGCGACTGAGGTTTTTATCGATATCCAAAACCACATAGCCTATTTCATCATTGGTTTTTAAATACTGACCAAGAATATTGATTTTATTACGGCTAAGGGTGGTGTTGATCTGGCTTAACACTCCGGGTACATTTCGATGAATATGCAGAATGCGATGCGCCCCTTCCTGTGGCGGGAGGGATAGGTCGGGAATGGAATGCGATCCGTTACTGATACCCTTTTCGAGATAATTGAAAAGTTTACTGCTTACATCAATGCCGATGTTGTTCTGTGCTTCCTGCGTGCTGCCACCGATATGCGGGGTTAGTATCACATTGGGAATGCCTTGTAAAACCGAAACAAAAGGGTCGCCGTTTTTTTCGGGCTCGTTAGGAAAAACATCTACTGCAGCACCGGATAATTGGCCATTCAATAAAGCTAGTCGCAAGGCAGGTAGATCAACCACTTCTCCCCTTGCATAATTAATCAAAACAGCATTGTTTTTAAAATACTTCAGATTGGCTTTATTGATCAGATTTTTGGTGCTATCCGTTTCGGGAACATGTAAGGTAACTACATCACTTTGCTGAAGAAGTTCTTTAAGCGATCTGCAATCGCCGGCGTTACCCAGCGGCAGTTTGGTTTCAATATCATAAAATATCACTTTCATCCCCAATGATTCTGCCAGCACACTTACCTGACTTCCGATATTGCCGTAACCGATCACGCCCATCGTTTTTCCCCTGAGTTCATGGCTACCGGTAGCCTCTTTCATCCAACGACCTTCATGGGCCGCTTTGTTCTTGTCGGTAATTTTTCGCACCAGCATGATGGATGCTCCAATCACCAACTCAGCCACACTTCTGGTATTGCTATAGGGCGCATTGAATACAGCCACACCTTTGCGGGTGGCAGTTTGAAGGTCTACCTGATTTACACCGATACAAAAACAACCTACCGCCTGTAATTTTTCAGCCGCCTCTAAAACCCTTGCAGTTACTTTTGATTTACTGCGAATACCTAATAAATGTACCTGTCTGATTTCTTTTATCAATGCGTCTTCATCGATTGCTCCGGTTATTCTTTTCACATTCTTATACCCTGCTTTGATAAACTGCGAAACCGCCACCTCGCTGATGTTTTCCAAAAACAGGATATTTATTTTTTCTTTGGGATAACTGGTATTTTTTTTCTCCGACATATTTTAGCCTTATTTTGCACAAATATATCTTTTCAGGCTTTAACATCGAAATGAAACTACAAGAACAAACACATCCATCAGGGTGCAATTACATTATTCTACCTCCTCATAAAAATTCAGGCCTATTTTTTCTAAGCTGTTTAACCTTGATATCAACTTGTTTCTTTTTTTCTATTATGGGATGTAAAGAAAATCAATCTAAAAGCAATACGCAAGCCAAAAAAGACTCCAGTTTCACTTATCAGCTTAGCCCGGAAAAACCTTTACCGGAGGTTGAGAAAAAGAGATTGAATTATTTGTGCAGCCAGTGGTACGATTCACTGCTCAACAACGAACGCTTCAATGGTGCTGTGCTGGTTGCCAAAAACGGAAACATTGTTTTTGAAAAATACCAGGGTAACAATCCACCCGAAAAAAACAATCCGGTCACAGACAGTACTCCTTTCCATATCGCTTCTGTTACAAAAACGTTTACGGCAATGGCGGTACTTAAATTATGGCAGGAAGGGAAAATCGATATTGATCAACAGTATTCGGCTTATTTTCCTTCATTCAATTATCCCGGGGTTACGGTGAGGTGTTTGCTAAACCACCGGAGCGGGTTACCCAATTATTTGTATTTCATGGAAGATTTAGGCTGGAACAATGCCATCAGCATAAAAAACCAGGATGTACTCGATTGGCTCATCAATCGCAAAGCTGAATTGAAAGACATCAGCAAACCCGACACCCATTTTACTTATTGCAATACCAATTATGTACTACTTGCTTTGCTGATTGAAAAGATCAGCACACAATCTTATCCCGCTTATATCAAAATGAATTTCTTTGATCCGCTAAATATGAATCACAGTTTTGTTTTTACAGAAGCAGAAACGGGTCGTATCACGCTTAGCTATGATGCCGGGGGCGGGCTAATACCCATGAATCATCTCGACCTCACTTACGGCGATAAAAACATCTATTCCACCCCAAAAGATTTATTGATATGGCATAGGTTCTTATCAGGTGATGCGTTATTTACCTCTAAAACCCTTACCCAGGCTTACACGCCATACAGCAATGAAAAAAAGGGCATCCGCAATTATGGTCTGGGCTGGAGGATGAATATTTATCCGGATGGAAGAAAAATGATTTATCACAACGGTTGGTGGCATGGCAACAATGCTTCATTCATCCGCTTACTAAACGAGGATGCTTGCATTATTGTTCTGGGCAACCGGCAGAACAGAAATATCTATAAAGCCAAATACCTGGTTGAACTTTTTGGTTCGGGCTATAAATCTGATGAGGATGAAGAAGGCTCAGAACAGGTTCGTAAGAAATGATAAACCCCATCATCCAAAGAAAAGATAGGCCAGTAAGATGGAAGTAAGTATTCCAACCAGATCGGCCAGTAACATCGCACCAACACTATAGCGGGTATCCTTTACCGATATGGCCCCGAAATAAACGGCAATCACATAAAAAGTGGTATCGGATGAGCCTTGAAGGATACACGATAACCTGCCAGCAAAGGAATCGGCACCATATGTTTTCATCGTATCCACCATCATGCCTCTTGCAGCGCCTCCACTGAATGGTTTCACCAATGCAGTAGGCAATCCGTCTACAAAACGGGTATCCGTTCCCATCCATGCGAACAATCCCTTCATGCCCTGAATCAGGCTATCGAAGGTTCCGCTCGTGCGCAAGAGGCTGATGGCAACCAGCATGCCAACCAGGTAGGGAATGATCCTAACGGCCGTTTCAAAACCGCCCTTTGCTCCTGAAATGAACGCATCAAACACATCAATTTTTTTATAAATGCCTGCACCGATGATCAAAAGGAAAATCAACAGGATAATGCCGCTGCTTAGTGAAGTGGAGAATACCTGAACCTCTTCGGTACCCAGTGATCGTATATATACCACCAGGGCCGCAATCAAAGCGGAAATACCCAATACCCAGGCCAATATCACCGGTTGGAATACATTGATTTTTTGTTTGATACTTACTATAAGCATCGCAGCGATTGTGGCAACAAAAGTGGCTATCAAACAAGGGATGAAGATGTCCATTGGGTTTTCAGCTTTTGCCGCAGAACGAAGCGCAATGATGCTGACCGGGATTAATGTGAGCCCAGACGCATGTAAACAAAGAAACATGATCTGTGCATTGGAAGCCGTTTCCTTTCGAGGGTTCAGTTCCTGTAAACTTTCCATCGCTTTGATACCGAAAGGGGTTGCTGCATTGTCGAGCCCAAGCAGGTTTGCCGAAAAATTCATCATCATGTGTCCCATGGCCGGATGGTTCCGCGGCACTTCCGGAAAAATTTTTGAAAAGAACGGCCCGATCAGTCTGGATAAAAACCTTATCCCCCCTGCTTTTTCAGCTATCGATAAAAATCCCATGAACAGCGCCAGGAAGCCGATAAGCCTTAAACATAAGTTAACGGCTGTGAGGCAGGTTTCAATGATTCCGTCGGCTGATTGAATACGGATAGTTTGTACCTGATTACCTGAAGCCCTTCGCACCTGTACGTTGCCGTTAGTAACCAGCTTGCCCGAATCGGTTTGATGCCAAACTGATAAGGGAATGGCGGCACTATCTAAACGGCTGATCTTGATCGTATCACCCGATTTTCCGGTTACCATGCTCCCAAGGATCTGTTCATTGCCCTTTACAAAAAAAAGTTTATATCCTGCGCTGAACAGGGCGATGATGATGAATGCCGACCAAATCCTGCTTAATGCCATAATGGGAGCTGTTGGTTAAAGTTCAAAACCGGATGCTGTAAAACCATACCCGGAACATTAAATTTCGCTTAAAAGCTGAAAGTTAAGGGATTATAAGAAAATAATATTGTTTGGCAATCCTTACCTTTGCAGCCGATTAAAAAAATGCAGTAAAACCTGCATGCAACCATTTTCAATCTCTGATAATAAACTCAACAATGGCATTACAGGCAGGCATCGTAGGACTACCCAATGTGGGCAAATCAACACTTTTCAATGCAGTGAGCAGCAGTGCCAAAGCGCAGGCAAGCAATTATCGTTTTTGTACTATTGAGCCCAACACCGGACTGGTGAATGTACCCGACCCCCGGCTGAACAAGCTGGAAGAACTGGTGAAGCCCCAAAGGGTTGTACCCACACAAATTGAAATTGTAGATATCGCCGGCCTGGTAAGAGGCGCCAGCAAGGGAGAAGGCCTGGGAAATAAATTCCTGGCCAATATACGCGAAGTGGATGCCATCATTCATGTGATCCGTTGTTTTGAAGATGACAATATCTTAAGGGAAGAAGGGGCCATCAACCCGGTGTCGGATAAGGAGATCATCGAAACCGAATTGCAATTGAAAGACCTCGAAAGCGTTGAGAAGAAAATGCAGCGTGCCGAAAAAATGCTGAAGCAGGGTGATCCCAAACTGAAAGCAGAATACGAAGTTTTACAACGTTGTAAAGATCATCTTGAAAAAGGAAAAAATATCCTGTCGTTACAATTGGATAAAGAAGACAAGCTGGCGATTGCAGATATTTTCTTACTCACCGATAAGCCGATCCTTTATGTGGCGAATGTGGATGAGGCTTCGATGCATACCGGAAATAAATATTCGGCGGCACTGATTGAAGCGGTAAAAAATGAAGGCAATGAAGTGATTGTGATGACCAATGCCATTGAAGCTCAAATTGCAGAATTTGAAAATGAAGAAGACAAACAGATGTTCATGGAGGAATACAAAATGGTTGAGCCTGCACTTGACCGTCTGATTCATTCCACTTATAAATTACTGAACCTCTCTACTTATTTCACTGCAGGGGTTCAGGAAGTAAGGGCCTGGACGATTCATCGGGGCTGGAAAGCGCCTCAGGCTGCCAGTGTGATACATACGGATTTTGAAAAAGGCTTCATCAAGGCGGAAGTGATTGCCTACAATGATTTTGTGCAATATGGTTCTGAAGCAGCTTGCAGGGAAATCGGCAGATTGAGGATTGAAGGCAAGGAATACCTGGTTCAGGATGGTGATGTGATGCATTTCAGGTTCAATGTGTAATAACATTACCAGACTTTTTATTTAACATGTCCGGTGTAGAAAAATACATTTCCGGTTTTGAGCCTGATGTTCAGCAGCGTTTACATACGATCAGGAATATTTTCTTTGAAATGATGCCGGAAACCAAAGAAAAAATCAGTTACCAGATTCCGGCCATCCAGGCAGGAAAAACTTATTTGTATTTTGCTGCATTTAAAAACCATATCGGCTTCTACCCTATCATTTCATTACCCGAACTGGAAGAAGATTTGAAACCCTTCAGGGCTAAAACGCAATGGCGAGTCTGCATTTCAAACACGATAAACCTATACCTGTTTCCCTTATCAAGAAAATCATCAGATACAAATTGAAGCAGTAAAAATGATTTCATCATGCTGTTCCGAATTGTAGCGACAATATCATTTTTGAGATGAAATACGCGGACGGAGGTGCTTCCTTGATTTATTAAAAACCATCATGCCCTTATCCACTCCCTTTCTCCTTTCTTTCTGAACATCTTCCGGCAATTGTATTTCCTGCAAACATTCCTGGCTGCAAGTTCCCAGAAAAGATTCCGCACAACTTTCGCATTGGATGAATAAGAGGTGGCAGGCTTCATTTTTACAATTGGTATGAGTATCGGCCGGTTTTCCGCATTGATGGCAAAGGGAGATGATTTCGTCGGTAATGCGCTCCCCCAGCCTGTCGTCGAATACAAAATTCTTCCCATGGAATTTATTGGGCAATCCTTCCTGCTTCACCGTATTGGCATAGTGGATGATACCACCTTCGAGATGGAACACATTCATAAATCCACGGTGAAGCATATACGCACTAGCCTTTTCGCAACGGATACCTCCCGTGCAGTACATGATGATGGGTTGATCTTCCTTTCCGGATAACATCTCCACCGCCATAGGAAGCTGCTCGCGGAACGTATCGCTCGGAATTTCAATTGCTTTCTCAAAGTGGCCTACTTCAAATTCGTAATGGTTGCGCATATCGATCACAACCGTATCCGGATTTTCAGTCAGGCTATTGAACGCAGCAGCATCGAGATAACGTCCCTTTCGTTCCATACTGAAAGCGGGGTCTGCTATGCCATCTGCTACGATCTTATCCCGCACTTTGATTTTTAAAACCCAGAATGATCTGCCATCATTATCTACCGCACGATTCAACCGCAATCCGTTTAAAGCAGGAATGCTGTAAAGTTGTTCCCTGAAATCATCGTATCGCGATTCGGGTACGCTCACCTGAGCGTTGATGCCTTCACGTGCAATATAAATACGACCGAATACATTCAACTGCTGAAATGCTTTGTACATTTCATCCCTAAAAACACCTGGATCAGTAATCGGAAAATAATGATAGAAAGAAACAGTTATGCGATATTCATTTTCGTCATAAAGACGACGTTTCAGCTCCGCCTGGGAAACCCGGTTATGTAGTACAGCCATGATTATGTATTTGATCCTGATTTCAGGAAATCTTATTAAAAGATTGGATGCTTGCAGGGCAAACCAAATGATGCTGTAAAGATAACCAATTTATGAAAACCTAGAAAGACATTTGTAACGAACGCCCCCTCATGGTAGATGAATTATTATTTACAGAAGTGGTGCCACCAAAAAGCCCGCCTATGCCGATTACAAAATCGTTTCGGGCAGACTTCCCGTTTTGAAAGGACAGTACATAATCTACCCGCAAGAGTTTAAAGATATTTTCCAGTCCGAAAAACAATTCTGTATAATTATTCTTCTCGTTCACATAAAATGCATTTGCACCAGCAACAAGGTTCCAGTTTAACCTTTTGAACAATGGGATCTTATTGGTGAGTAAACCATTGAAATGATGTTCGATATTAGCGGTTGCAAAAAAAGAGGCGGTGGTTGAGTTGGCATAGTAATTAGCCAGTTGGAAACTGTTTACATATCTGGCTGCAGCTAGCGATTGGTTTCCATTGAAATGCTGATAATCCTGAATAGTCACTTTCTTATCATTGATGAAACCACCTATATTGATTCTGTATTTCACTGTGCCGGCAAGCTTCAGGTTACGGTCGTCGCTGATGCCGAAATTCCATTTGTCGAAATTCACATCACTGCCTAAAATTCCACTGATGGCTTTGCTATAAGTAAAACTCAATAAAGGGTATTTTGACCCGATAGGTATTTTGGTGCGGGGCAATTGTATATAACGCAAACCGGGTTTAAAACTCATTTCCAAAGTGAGTATAACAGCTTGATGCCGGTAAATTTCATCCCTTGAAACCCTTTCTGCCGGATAATTTTCTGTCAGCCTGATGCTATCTTCCTTGTTAAAAGTGTAGTTAGTAGTATTGAAAATCGGGAGACGGTCTTCATACAAAACATTTGCCCCGATATTGAATCCACTTTCATATTTTTTTGAAAAAGAAAACTGTCCGAAATAGTTTTCATACGTCTTCATAAAATTATTCCCATACAGTAAAGTACTCCATGTATTCACCATGTAAAAAATCGGGTTCTCCTTGTTATATTGCGAAACCCTTTTGCCACCGGCAAGGTTCCAGAGTTCCCGCTTCGGCTGTTTTTCTGCAAGCCAATCCATTGTTTTTAAACTGATGTTCACCCATGCATTCAAATGGGTGTTGCTAAATCCATATCGGAATGCAGGTTCAATCAGCAATTTTGCTTTTCTGCTCCTGAGATTCTTTTCATAATAACCTGCCACTTCAGCAACAAAGCCTTCAGCGGTGTTATATTGTGCATGGAACAGCAAGGACTCTATCCCCCACTCATATGTATTTTTTTTGCTGAAATGGGTGCGGTTCAAACCGGGGAACAATAAGCTAAGCGGCTTGATTCCACCTTGTTTTTTCTTCAAAGAATCAATATCATTTCCTTTGTACAAGGAATCTTTGTATAACACATACATACTGTCTTTAAAAACATAATCTCTAATTTCTTCGGGCTCTAGCGGCATGGGGCGGATACTGTCCCAATATTGCTGATTCCTCTTATTAACTGCCGTATCATATTTGATAAAAATCCTGTCGAATACTTTCTTTTGATAAACCGGGTTAAGCTCATAATTGCTATACACGGTTTGGAAAATACCCAGTAGATCTACTTTAAACTGTTTCAAATTAAAATAAAGCAACTGGTTTTTTGCCCGCCAAACATCATTCCCGATGGGTACATGCAATTGTTTGATCTGGAGTGTATCCATAATCTCTAGCTGTGCCGTTTTAGTGAGGAAGAGATCAAAGCTATGTATGCGCCAATCGCCATCGGTGATGTTGATAGTGCCGGTAAACAACGGCTCGTATTTCCGTTTGGGAGTAACTTTTATGGCATTGATGGCCTTACCATCTTCAAAAAAAGTACCCATGAATTTATAATTGTAGAATCGCATTGCGCCATCAGCAATGGGAGATACAAACCCACGGGGATTGAATTTATCCGTGAAAATGGTCACGTTGTTTTTGTACAAGCTGATGAAAGCAGGAAACGTAAAGCCGAACCCATCTGTACCGCTTACCCTGCTGCTGATCACTTCCAGTTTGAATTTATCGGGCAAGCCGATATAAGCTTTCCCTACAGATTCTGAAAGATATACAATGCCTTTCCCTGTTGAATCCAGCCCCATTTCTTTCCTGTCTTCTTCAGGAATCTCTTTACCAAAAATACGCTGTGGCAGGTTGCGGAGCTTGATGATATCTTTGTTATACATCTCACAGTTAAAATCTCCAACCTGTGAATTATAGTATGGACGCTTTTTTATGGCCTGGCGGATAATTTCATAGGCCGGATCTTCACCACCGGCTTTCACCACCACTTCCTGCATATTGAGCACTTGCTCCTTCAGTACAAAACTGATATCCTGATCCTGATTAGTGATGGTAATGGTTTTCTCCTGAGCCGTATAACCAATATGCTGACAAACGAGGGTAAATGTGCCTGCCCCTAAACTCAATATGAAGTTGGCTTTCTGATTGGCACTTGCACCGATGGAAGTACCCTTCACCGTTATAGATGCATATGGCAGTAAATCGCCTTTATCATTAAATACCGTTCCGCTTACCTTTTGAGCAAAGGATGTAGAACCATAAAATAAAAGGCTTAGCACGACAATACTTCGAAGCATACGTTCAACTTTAAACGAAATTAGCATAAGAAAAGTTACAGGAGATGATCAAGATAAACTGTGCAAGGGTTGCTTTTTTACAGACTTGCGCACCAAACTTCCTGTAAGTGCTGCAAAACCTCCTACAAAAGCGCCAATTAGCCCGGTTACAATGATGATCATCTGAGGGTCTTCTTTTTTAAGAATGATTTGCGACATCCTTCCGGCAAGAATATGATCGTTATGCATACTGATCCAATAACTCATGCCGGCCCAAAGTATAAATAAGGCGATGAATCCGGTTAGGAAGGCGATTCCATGTTTTTGGGGAATCAGGAGTGCTACCAAAAAACAGGCAATGGCGATAGACCACCAGGGTAGAAAAAGGCAAGCCGCAAAGCTCAGTATTGCCATCAGAAGTAAAGAAGATATCCATTTCATTTTCGGCGTATGATTTATTAATGATGGTTTGAAATAAGTTGATTTAATTCTATCACGATTTACTGAATTGCATTTTCCATTTAACCCGCTGATCTTTTTGTTCGGAGGGTTTCATCATCCAAAGGCTGTAGTATTCTCCGGCGGCCCATTTGCTGATGGCATTGTCGTAAAAACGGCTGCCGGGGTTTCCACTTTGTCCTCCCGGATAAATACCGTAGGCTTCCGTTTCGGGAGTCAGGCTCACAATCATTCTCCAACTGGGGCCGTGGGTTTCTGTGGTTGCATTGATGATATTTTTACCGCCTCCGATTGGTACGTGCAGTCGGCTGAAAGCAGGTAGGCGTAAGAGATGGTTCACCCTGGTGTCTTTATACTTGCCCCATGCCAACCGGTTTTCCTTATCTGCTTTCGTGATATCAACCACGGCTTTTTTAAAAGCACGGGTAACCATTTCGGGTAGGGTTTCGATTTGATTGGTCCGGATATCATCAACAAAACGAAATGCTGAATCACGGATGATACCTTCCAGCAACGTGCTTTCCAGCGGGCGTTCCGTAAATTCCGGAGCATTAGCATATTCATCAAAATAAACCGTATCGCTGAAATATTTCCATGCCAGATCGAAAACCGTAGGGCCTTTAGCATCTGCTTCGCTGCGATAATTCCAGTTTTGTAATAAGCCGGCATAGGCTTTCTCTTCGTCAGATAATTCAGCCATGCGAAGGTTCTTAAGTATAACCGGTACAGCCATTTCTGCAAAAACATTGTAGTTGTCTGTTTGCAGCAGCATCATATCTTTTGGTGTGATCTGCTGCATGGCAGAAAGTTTCCGGTTGATAATCAGTCCTCTCGGTGTAGGGTAATCGCGGCCAAGATAATAGGGATAAGTGGAGTCAACCGGGCGTTGATTGGCGCTGCTTACAAAACCACGTTCGGGATTGTACTGAAATGGGATTTCGTTTTGTGGTATCATTCCCTGCCAGGCATAACGGCTATCCGTACCCGGCATTATAAAATCGCCTTGTCCTTTCCACTTGGCAGGAAAATTCCCCTGGGTGCGTATGGCGATATCCCCGTTTTTTGCAGCGAAAACGCAATTCTGTCCCGGTGTTTTCAAATAAGGAGCGGCCTGAAGATAATCGTTATAATTTTTGGCGTGGTTAAGATCGTAAAACAAACGCATTTCATTACTCGGGTCGTGAGCCGTCCATCTTACGGCATAATTTTTTGAACCGGTATTTCTTTTTCCGCTGAAATTATTGTCGTACATCACCGGACCAAAAACTGTATAAGCAACCGTATCGATAAAATCGGGCTTCCCCGCAATTTTTATTTTTTCTATTCGGAAACTGGTGGGTTTCCAGCTGCTATCGTACCAATAACTGGTTTTGCTTTGGTTGTTGAATATGATTTCATAATAGTCGCGTACATCTCTTCCACCGTTAGTGAAACCGAAGGCGCAACTGTCGTTGAACCCGATAATCACGCCTGGCGACCCTGGGAAGCTGGCACCATAGGCATTAAATCCGGGAACCGAAAGTTGTATTTCGTACCAAAGCGAAGGCAGGTTCAGGCCAAGATGCGGGTCGTTGCAAAGAATTGGTGAACCGGATTTTGTTTTAGAGCCTGAAACAGCCCAGTTGTTGCTGCCATTTGCTTTTTCGGGTTTGGTGTTTTCAACTGCAGTGGCGGTGTCCGTCTGATGGAAATAAACAGAATCCGCATCTTTAGGAGCAACAGGAACTACGGCAGGTGGGCTGAATACGGTTCCCTTGGGAATGATGGGATCCAGAGAATCTTGTAAAGAAGGGAACAAAGCATTGAAATCGCTTTTTTTAAAGAAAGCCAATGCATTGGTCATTTCAAAATCATTTTCATGTGCAGCAAGGTCGTATGCCATGTACTTGAGGAACAATCCGGTTTTCAGATTCGACCATAACTCCGGTTCATAACCCAGCAATTTGTATTCCAGCGGAAGATTACTGCTGTTTAGCGTTGTAATGTAGGCATTCACACCGGCTGTATAAGCATCGCAGGCTTGTTTGATGGGTGCATCTTTCTCCATTTCCTTTTCCCATATTTCAGCAGCATAAACCATACCCAGGCGGCGAAACTCACGGTCATGGTCAAGCGCAACATCTCCCACAATTTCACTGATCCTTCCGGCTGCAGAAAGGGTTTGGAGTTCCATCTGCCATAGGCGGAATTTAGCGTGCAGAAATCCCTGAACGAAATAAGCATCATTTTCCTTCTCGGCGAAGATGTGCGGAACAAGCCTTTCGTCAAAATAAACCGTTGCATTACCCTCGAGTGTGTTGAAATGCAGATCAGCAGAAAAATCAGCATCTGAAGGTTCGGCATTTTGCCAAAAGCCTTGCTGCGGCGCCAGTAAACGGCCAAGGGGTGCCGGAAGTACGGTTCTGGTATCCAGTATATAACATAAAGCAACTGTAATTGCTGCAGTAAGGAAAAGCAGAAGGTAGCGCATAGCAAATTTTATAACCTGTAAAGTATAAAAAAAATGGCAAAGGCCCTCCACTTTATCAGAACGTAAAGAAAGGCATAGAACAGGAAGATTTTATTATTTTTGAAGATGAAAGAAACCCTGAGCGAGCATACCCGAAATATATTGGGGCTTCAACTGCCCACTGATCCCCGATGGGTAAACCTTGCAGCGATGCAATTGGAGGAAATCTTAACCGACCATGCCTATTGTGAGCAGAAGGCAGCCACTACCTGCATTTCTCTGATCCAGAAAAACCACGACAAACCCTTGCTCATTGAGGAACTAAGCCCGATTGTTACGGAAGAATGGGGGCACTTTCGTGCGGTATTGGCCGAATTGAAAAAGAGGGGGCTACAACTCGGCAAACAAAGAAAAGATGTGTATGTAAACAAATTACTGGAATTCCAGAAAAAAGGAGGCAGCCCCGATGAGCGTTTTCTCGATCAGATGCTCACTATGGCATTGATTGAAGCCAGGAGTTGTGAACGTTTCAAAAGGCTGAGTGAGGGTTTGGATGATGCTTATATGCGAAGATTTTACCGGAAATTTATGGAAAGCGAAGCAGGCCATTATACCCTTTTCATCACACTTGCTGAACATTACTTACCAAAAAAAATGGTTCGTAAGCGCTGGGCAGAATGGCTGGATTATGAAAAGCAGTTGATGAATAGTGAGGAAGTGAGGGGGGATAGGGTGCATTGAGGCGTTTAAATCGTTTAAATCGTTTAAATCGTTTAAATCGTTTAAGACGTTTAATTCGTTTAAGACGTTTAATTCGTTTAAGACGTTTAATTCGTTTAAGACGTTTAATTCGTTTAAGACGTTTAAATCGTTTAAGACGTTTAATTCGTTTAAGACGTTTAATTCGTTTAAGACGTTTAACGTTTAAATCGTTTAACTTCAGCTGCCAACCTCCACGGGTTGTTTGTTTAAAACTAAACTTTCTTACAATGAAAACTTTT
>JAPLEF010000052.1 GCA_026391525.1 Sphingobacteriales bacterium | reverse complement strand
TTTTATTTTGCATTCGTTTTGCCGTTCAACAATTTCTTTTTATTGTAAACACATTATTGACTTAACAATCTGTAAAACTCCTTGCAACTTGACTTTGAAGCCAAGTTTTTGAAACTACTTTTATTTTGCAGTCGTTTTTTAGTTGGACAATTTACTTTTATTGCAAGAACATTTTGCGGCTTGACAATCTGTAAAACTTATTACGGCTTATCTTTGAAACTATAATTTTAAAAATGCTTTTTTGCAGTCGTTTTTGAGTTGGACAATTTATTTTTATTGCAAGCTCGTTTTACGGCTTGACAATTAGCAAAATTCATTTCGACTTTACTTTTGTAAAATAGAGAACTTTATGAACCTTGAAAATGATTGAAACGAAGCTTGACGGCTAGATGCACGGGCACACAACATGGCGTTTTGTGAAAGTGTGGCGGAAGGAAGCCCAATGAGCAGCGGTTCGTTATTGGGCTTTGGTTCGGGCAGAAAATCATAGCCTAGCTTTTGGTTCTTAACATTATCATTTATATCTTTATTCGGCTTTAGTTTCGGGCGAAAGGAATTATAACTCCACACCTGCACAAAGCGCTACCGTTGGCTGCAATATGTGCAGATTATAAGCATTTGGCAAGCTATTTTTATTGGAAAACCTATATCTTTAATAAATATTCTCAATACAAAACTGCCAAAACCTACGCTATGAGACTAATTATAACACTCATTCTAATCATAGGTGCTATTGACGGATATTCTCAATCCTGTCCACCAAATATCGACTTCGAAGCTGGTAATTTAGCCGGATGGGATTGCTTTCTCGGATCTACCAGTGTAGTTACAGGCGTGAATGTTATTACCCTCAATCCTTCGCCACCAACTCCCGGACGACATGAAATAATATCAGCTGCAAGTTCGCCAACCATGGATCCTTATGGCAACTTCCCTGCACTTTGTCCTTATGCCGGTAACTATTCTGTAAAACTGGGAAACGATAATGTTTTCAGCGAAGCGGAGGGAATGTCTTACACTTTTCAAATTCCGGCCCTGGATGATACATTTAGTCTTACCTATTTCTACGCCGTTGTATTCGAGGATCCAGGCCATGAAACTTTTGAACAGCCGCGTTTTTTTGTAACAGCATACGATGTGCTTACCGGGAATATTATCGACTGTGCTTCCTATAACTATATTTCAACGGCTTCTATTCCAGGTTTCCAGCGATCTGTGGTTGATACCTCTGTATTATACAAGGACTGGTCGCCTGCTTCAATTGATTTTTCCGGACTGGGAGGCAGAACGGTGCGACTGGAATTTAAAACAGCGGACTGTACTTTATCCGGGCATTTCGGATATGCGTATGTGGATGTAGGAAATGGATGTGGAGGATTGATATCAGTAGCAGCTTTGTGCGGAAGTACTAATTCTGTAGTGCTTAATGCACCCTACGGATTTCAAACTTATACATGGTACAATGCTAATTATGGAACGATCGTAGGCAACCAACAAAATTCAACAATTGCACCCGCACCTCCCCCAAACACCATGTTTCATGTAGATATGATCCCATACCCAGGATTTGGATGCAGGGATACTGCTGATGCCATAGTGACTGCATTACCAGTACCAGATACACCAGCCGCAGTAAGAAATTATTATTATTGCCAATTCGCAACGCCGTCAGCGTTAATTGCCACAGCTGATCATCCGAATATACTGTTATGGTATACTTCAGCAACAGGTGGCATTGGTAGTGAGGTTACTCCAATACCTCCTACTGATGTTGCGGGTGTGTTTACCTATTTTGTGTCACAAAAAAAGCTTTTCGGCTGCGAAAGTGAACGGGTTCAAATCACCGTAAACATTTCACCTACTCCCCAGGCATCGTTCAACATTAATGATGACAGTCAGTGCCAGAACAATAATAATTTTGTTTTTACGAGCACTTCAACCAATACAAATACTAACACAGTCTATACATGGGATTTTGGAGATGGTAATACAGCCAGCCTGCCTAATGCCAGTCATACTTATGCAAACTATGGATTATATACTGTTATATTAAAGGTCGAAAACCCTCCAACATGTTTTACAGAAATCACAGAACAGGTAAATGTTGTTGCTATTCCTTCCGCCCAAATAACTTACCCGCAAAACATTTGCGAAAATCAAACTCCTATCATACTTGCATCCAATTCAAGTGTGCCTGGTAATTCGGGCACGGTTAATCAATGGCAATGGACCATTGGTACAACTACAACATCCGTTCAAAATCCGCCGCCATTTTTTGCCAATGGCGGACAATTGCCTGTAAGCCTGATTGTAGGTACATCAGAAGGATGTTTTTCTGCAGAGAGCCATGTTTCTATAAATGTTCACTACAGGCCCGATGCAAAATTCAAATCTGATGCATTGTGCAGTAATGAAACGGTTCATTTAACCGATATATCTACATTGCCAGCAGCGGCCGCACCGGATCAAATAAATGCGTGGAGCTGGTTAATTGATAATTCAACCACGTTTAATATTAAAAACCCGGCCTTGCTATTAACTGCAGGCGTTCATAATATTAAACTTGTAAGCGAAACCAATGTAGGTTGTAAAAGCCCTGCATTGGATAGCACGGTAACCGTTCACGACAAACCACATATTCAAGTGACGCTGAACGATTCCTGTGTAAATCGTACAATAACATACTCAGCAGGTATTATAAATGGCGACCCTGTAACAACCTGGTATTGGAATTTTGGAAATGGATTTTATGAAGGTCCCCGGGAAGTTTTTAAAATGTTTGATCGGGAAGGATATAACCCGGTTACATTAATAGGAAAAACAATTCAGGGTTGCAAGGATACGCTTAACAGACCATTTACGATCTATCAAAACCATGCATTTGCAGGCAATGATACAACAGTTGCGATGGATCAACCAGTACAGTTAAATGCCGGAGGCGGATCAACCGTTAATTATTCCTGGAGCCCATCAACTGGCTTGAATGATTCACAAATAGAAAATCCCATCGCATTGCTGAATACAGACCAACTATATGAATTGCATTCAATTTCTGTGTATGGTTGTGAAAGCAATAGCAATATACTTATAAAAAGATATAAAGGCCCGGAACTATTCATTCCAACAGCTTTTACGCCAAATGGGGATGGGCTCAATGATATATTGAATGTTTTCGCAATAGGGATGAAAACCTTTTATTCCTTTGATGTGTATAATCGTTTCGGAGTTTGCCTGTTTCATACAACAGATCAGTTTAAAGGATGGAATGGAACATATAAGGGGATGAAAACAGATCCCGGTAATTATGTGGTTGTTGCGAAGGCGCAGGATTACAGGGGCAAATTGATAGTGAAGAAAGTAAATGTTATTCTATTAAGATAAAATGAATGATGAAGCGAAAGCATTGAATGATCCCATGTCTTGATGCATGGCTTTACAGGCTATTCGTTTCTTAATCTGTTGATCTTTATTACCCCGGCAATAATTTTACCTCCTATACAAACATAGTTGGGAAATATATGTGTCCAACTGAAATTGTAGATCTTAAATGTTTTTGCAACGATCCCCTGTTCATTTAATTACTCAATGATGATTTCTTTCAGGCGGGTTTCCAATGAGATTGTAAGCTTCCCCATTACGGCTATAAATTCTTATGTTTCTTTATAAGGAAACTTATATCTTTGATAAAGATAACTAAATGGTCGAGAAGTTTTCTGTTGAATTTTTACCTGAAGCTGTCGAATTTATGGAGCAGCTAAACAATCAAGCTCAATTGAAAATTTACTATAATATTAGAAAAGCACAACTAAAGAATGATCCGGAGTTATTCAAAAAGCTGACTGATAACATTTTTGAGTTCAGCACTTTGTACAATAAGACTTATTATCGACTTTTCGCTTTTTGGGATAAAAAACATGGGCAAAAAACATTGGTACTTGCAACTCATGGACTAATAAAAAAGACAGGTAAAACACCCGAGGCAGACTTGGACAAAGCCGAAAAAATAAGACAACAATATTTAGCTGAAAAAAAACAATAAATTATGCAGACCAAGAAAAAATTAAAAACTGTTTCTCTTGACACAATGATAGACAAACATGTAGGGAAAGTTGGTACATCCGCCAGAGACAGCTTTGAACATGAACTTAAGCTTGATTTATTAGGGAATGCTATAAAGGAGGCAAGGCTTCATCATAACTTAACACAAGAACAACTCGGAAAGCTGGTTGGTGTTCAGAAAGCGCAGATTTCAAAACTAGAAAACAACTTCACAAATGCCAGGTTCGACACAGTAATAAAAGTGTTTAACGCTTTACATGCAAAAGTGAATTTTAATGTTCAGCTTCCTAAGAGGAAATTACGAATTGCATAGTCTTCTGAAGACCAATGCAGCGTACTACAGCGGATTTGCGCAAGCGGGGGCAGGACAGCGTCGAAGAATTGCTGTTTCATTTTTTCATCAGCCAAAACGCGGCTGTTATTGAACATGATGTTGTGAGTGGTAGTGCCTTTCGAAACGGATTTGCGTAACAGGCGGTTTATTTTAATTGACGTGCCGCATGGTGAATACGAATTATCGTGATTTGATTTAGCGATATCTTGTAAACTATTCTATAATTGCCTTCTATTAATTCCCGGATTGCTTCAGAATTAAACTCCGGAACAACTCGTCCAGACTTATTAAAGTTTTGAAGTTGATCAACTCTTTCAATAATTTTTTCAACTAACCTATC
>JAPLEF010000079.1 GCA_026391525.1 Sphingobacteriales bacterium | reverse complement strand
TCCAGCCTTGGAAGCTGGAACATCGTAAATGTTAAATATAACGTTGATAACAAGTTTAGCGTTTTTGGAGAAGCACAATTACGATCATTAAAATTTTATAGCAACTTTCATTATTACGAATATAAAGCGGGTATCAACTACAAAATTCATAATTATGTTACAACCACTCTAGGTTTGGGTAGTTATCAAACCTATAAAGAAGGGGGCAACTTTATAAAACCGAAGAATAGCGATGAATTTAGAATCTGGCCTCAAATCATCATCTTGCAACCGATAGGGAAACTGAAGATTGAACAGCGATACCGTGCTGAATTCAGGTTCACCAACGACGGTTATCGGAACAGGTATCGTTTCAGACTTGCATTATCCTATCCATTTGGAAAAACAGTAGATGGCTATGAACCTTTTCATATCGGTGTGAGTGATGAACTTTTTTTTACTAATAACGAACCTTACTTTGAAAGAAACAGGTTTTTACTGGCATTCAATTATAAGCCTTCGAGATCAACAACCCTGCAGGTTGGATATTTATCTCAGTTCGATTATAAAATCAATGATGAAAGCGGGCGCGACTTTCTTCAAATAGGTTTTTTCATAGAACTCTATAAAAAGCAATCGATAAAATCTACTATTGAAACTGATTTAAAAGACTACTGATGAATTTTTAAAAATCAAGTATTTTTTTGGAAATATTATACTATTTCATCCAGACAAACATCGGCACAAATTTCAAAAAGAGGAGATAAAAAAAGCCACCTTAAGGCAGCTTTCACCATTAAAAATTTGCAGGGTTATTTTATGAACAGTTCGTTTGCTTTTTCCCAGTTCACCACACTCCAATAAGCAGCAACATATTCTGCACGGCGATTTTGATACTTGAGATAATAAGCATGTTCCCAAACATCCAAACCCAGCACCGGTTTGCCTTTTACTTCAGCTACATCCATGAGTGGATTATCCTGGTTTGGGGTAGAACTGATTTCTAATTTTCCGGCTTCGTTGCGGATCAACCATGCCCATCCACTTCCGAAACGTGCCATAGCAGCTGCATTGAATTTTTCTTTCAACGCATCTACAGATCCAAAACTTACATTGATTTCTGCTTCTAAGGCTTCAACCGGATTTCCACCACCTGGTTTTAAGGATTCCCAAAAAAAAGTGTGATTCCAATGTCCGCCACCATGATTTCGTACCGCCGGGCTGATGCTGCCTGCATTTTTAACAAGGCTATCTAAGCCTTCATTTTCATGGGCTGTGCCGGCTATGGCTTTATTCAGATTGTCTACATAAGCCTGGTGATGTTTGCTGTAATGGATTTCCATGGTTTTGGCATCGATGTACGGTTCGAGGGCATCATATGCATAAGGTAAGGCTGCTAAAGTAAATGACATTTGATTAAGTTTTAGGTTTTGAGTTTGTATTTTAAAGTTGTTGCGAATATTCAACGCTTCATCCCAACAAAGTTATGTGCAATTTGTTTAACCCTGCTGTTAAGAAATAAGCATGAGGCCACAACCCCTGATATCGCTGTTTTCTAACCTGCCTAATAGTTTAAAACGATTATCCGGGTACCAAATACCTGTATCATCAGTCGCTATAAAACTACAACTGTACCGATTGGCCAGGTCGATAATATTCAAAGCGCCTGCCGTAGTTTCATTGCTGCTCCCATAATAAGCCAATAGCTGATAGGGGTCATCTTCCGCTCTGATGCATACCTGCATCCAGGGTGGCGCTTGGTAAATTCCCTTTCCCTTAGAATAAGCCTGCGACAGCAGTTCCGTCATGCCATATTCTGCATGAATCTCCAGCAGTTCCCATTGCTGTTGTAAAAACTCATGCAGTTCTTCCTTGGTCAGTTCGAGGCTTCGGCCCTTCATGCCTCCGGTTTCCATCACTTTGCAATGTTTTAAAGGTTGTGGATAGGCAGCGGCAAAATCGTATAAGGCATACGATACGCCAATTAATAGGGTTTGAATACCTTGTTGTTCATTTTTTTGCAGCTGTAGAAAAAGTTTTTCCGTATCGTACAAATAAAACCCGCTATCCTGATTTTTACTCTTTTCAATCCATTTGGAAACCATATACACCAGCGAAGATCCGTTTCTTTCCAAATAGGAGGGTAGCAGGGCGAGAATACAGTAATTTCCTGCATCTCCATAAACGGCTTCAAATGCCTTATTGAAGCTCTGTTCATACAAATTCAGGTGTTTTATATAATGTTTGCTGTTTTCTGAGCCTGTTGTTCCGCTGCTTTCAAATATGGCTTCCGGTTCAAAATTTGTGGTGCAGATTTTCTTTGTTTTGAAGAAGGATATTGGCAAAAAAGGGATATCTGCTATTTTTGAAACTGTGGAAAGGCTTGCTTTACGATAAGTACAATACTCGCGGTAAAAGCTGTTTTCCTCAAACTGAAAACGATAGGTTTCAAGGGCTTTGGCTTCAAATTCAGCCGCGTTTATCCCAAAAATTTCATCCGCTTCAAAGCGGGTTGACCAACGTTTTTTCATTCGTACAAAGTTGCGTCATTATTTTAAGATTGTCATATCGTTCGGGTTCAGTAAATTTGAGGAAATATACTTTTTCATGCGAATTGCCATTTTCCTTTTATTGACTGCCGGTTTTTTATTTTCATGCAGCAAGGATAATTTTAATGCTGTTCCTCAAATTACTTTCAAATCGATTAGTCCGAATTTCTGGCGCAGCGATAACCTGGCCTCCGATCAGGGTCCGGTAATTACTTTCCGCCTCACTGATGCAGAAGGTGATATCGGTCTGCCTGCAGATGTTGATACCAATTCTTACATCTTTGTAAAAAATATAACGATTGCCCCATTTAAAATGGACTCTTTCCGCTTCCCTGATTTATCATCAGTTGCCCGCAAAAATATGGATGTAGATATAGATGTGATGATAAGGGATTTACTGGCATCTTCCAATCAACCCAACCGTCCATATACTGATACGCTTTTCTTTGAAATTTTTGTAAGGGATTTTGCCAGAAACAAGAGTAATGTCATTACCACTGAACCGCTTTATTACCTTTCGCCTTAATGCGTGTACTGAAATTTGTTTTCAGCCATTCAATTTTTGCAGCTGTTTGTGCAGCAGCACTCAGCTGGCAAACGGGTTGCTTAATAAATCAAGCAATATCCATAACCGTATTACTGTTTATTTTTTTTTCAACGCTTGCGGGATATAATTTCTATTGGATCATTGCAAAAAAAAAATCCATAACAACTATTTCAGCTTCTTTTATACAAGAAATAAGTTCTTATCTAATCCTTCTATTATTCAGTACCTTGATGATGCTGTATTTGTTGGCTCAATTACCCGAATTATGGTTTCCATCTTTAGTGTCGGTAAGTTGCACGGTGTTATACAGTTGGCCTTTGTGGAAAAGCAGTCCTAAAAAAATACCGCCTTCAATGGGGGTGATGAAAACATTTTTATTGGCTCTTACCTGGACTTACGTTACGATTTGGTTTCCGTTGGCAGGAAAAATGTTGGAATGGACACCCGATTTTTTATTGCATTTGTTATTTCGGTTTTTATTTATGCTGATGCTCTGTATCCTTTTTGATAAGCGGGATACGGAAGCAGACCTGAAAAGCAGCTATAGCAGTGTTGCTACAATTTTTACAGTTAAGCAATTGCAGCTGCTTTGTAATGCATGTTTTTTATTGATGTTGCTAGTTACTTTCCTTTGCTGGAAAACGAACAGCTCACTAATGGTTTTGTTTTCGAATTTAGCAAGTGTTGCAGCTACTTATTTACTTTACCGGCTCTCCTTTAAACCCAGGGGTTATTATTTTTATTATTTTTTGGTAGACGGGCTGATGTTGTTTTCAGCATTGGTTACCTTTATCACACATAAACCATTTCATTTTTAATCATTTCATCATGGCAAGAGCAACAAAAAGCAAATCGAATCTCAATCAGGCCTCGTACGATTTTTTAAGAACTTATATCAATAATTCCTCTCCTACCGGTTTTGAAAGCAGCGGCCAAAAATTGTGGATGCAATACCTAAAGCCATTTGTAGATGAAATGTTTACAGATCCTTACGGAACTGCTGTAGGCATCGTGAACCCAACTGCTCCGTTTCGGGTTGTGATTGAAGCACATGCCGATGAAATCAGCTGGTTCGTTAACTACATCTCTCCGGAAGGATTGATTTATGTAAAAAGGAATGGTGGGGTAGATCACCAGATTGCTCCATCTATGAGAGTACTGATCTATGGTAAAAAAGGGCCCGTAAAAGCGGTGTTCGGCTGGCCTGCCATTCATACCCGTATCAATAATCCTGATTCTAAAGAACCTACCCCTAAAGTTGATAACCTCTTTCTGGATTGTGGTGCACGATCGAAGAAAGAAGTAGAAGCATTAGGAGTGCATATTGGCGCTGTTGCTACCTATGAGGAAGGATACGATGAACTGGCACATGGCTATCTGATTGGCCGTGCATTTGATAACCGTATCGGAGGTTTCATGATTGCCGAAGTTGCTCGTCTGCTTAAAGCCAATAAGAAAAAACTGCCTTTCGGACTTTATGTGGTGAATGCCGTTCAGGAAGAAATCGGCTTGCGCGGTGCAGAAATGATTGCTCGCAGGCTCAAACCCAATGTTGCCATCATCACCGATGTAACCCACGATAGCACTACGCCCATGGTGAATAAGATGATTGAAGGGGAGTGTGCCTGTGGTAAAGGACCATCACTCTGTTATGGCCCGGCCGTTCACAATAAATTACTCAGTTTTGTTCAGGAGGTGGGGAACAAACATAAAATTCCCATGCAGATGCGAACCGTAAGCAGAAGCACGGGCACTGATACCGATTCATTTGCATATGCCAATGATGGCTGCCCTTCAGTACTTATTTCTATACCGTTGCGTTATATGCATACTACTGTTGAAATGTTGCACAAAGATGATATTGAAAATACCATATCACTGATGTATGAATCTTTACTGGCATTGAGTCCTAAAACCAATCTGAGTTATTTTTAACCAGAGGGAAAATACCATTGAAAGCTTATAGCTTTATAGGTTGAGTATTTTTGCGGGTTAGAATGCATATTACTCGCTTAGAATTTGTGCAAATACTTGTGTGGTTAACTTGGATTAATTATTTGTTCTAGAAAAAGAATGAATATGAGCAGTGATGATTTTCCAATCGCCTTTTTCCGTTTTAGTCCAATTTACAGTGTATACAC
>JAPLEF010000136.1 GCA_026391525.1 Sphingobacteriales bacterium | reverse complement strand
TCATTGGTCTGGAAACGCTTAGAAAACTCAATTGCATTTATACCTTTAAACATAACTAATATATTTAGCACTAAAATACTAAATATATTAGATTTGTACAACTATTTATTTTATCTTCGAGATTCAAATACCTAATCCTATTTTTTTATTTTGAAATTGGGATTACAAAATTAGCTGATTTTTACTTCGGGGTATGTTCTTTGTGCTAAATATAATTTATAAAAGAATTGTGTTTTTTTATTTGGAAAAATGCTTTACCGGCTCATAAATTTGCATCACGATTGCTTGCCAATTTATCAGCCTTTGCATGGTTCATTCTTTTTCTTCCTGAATGTTTCCTTGCAAAGGCTGAGTCAATTTTATGCAGTGATGACGTGTTTGCTATTAAACGTTTTCATACCTGCTTTGCACATAATCCCAATTCACCAGATCCCACCAATTATTGATATAATCTGCTCTTTTTTGCTGGTATTTCAGGTAATAGGCATGTTCCCAAACATCAAGGCAAAGCAATGGCAAGCCTTTTATTTCCACGCCTTTGGAATCCATAAGCGGATTATCCTGGTTCGCAGTACTGCCCATAGCTAATTCATCCTTATCGTCTTTTACCAACCACACCCATCCGCTTCCAAATCTAGTTTTTCCTGATTCTGTAAATGTATTTTTAAATGAACTGAAACTGCTATACTTTTTTTCAATGGCAGCCAGGAGTTTTCCTGATGCACTGTTTCCTGATTTTTTTGGTCGCATACATTGCCAGAACATTTCATGATTGTAATGGCCACCTGCATTGTTACGCATTTTAGATGAAAAACCGGAAATTTTCCTTAACAAAGTTTCCAGGGGTTGGTTGCGGTCAGCATTTTCTGCAGCCATAGCATCAGCTAAATTTTTTGCATAACCTGCTGCATGCTTCGAATAATGTATTTCCATTGTTTGCGCATCAATAACATCTTCCAGCGCATCAAATCGGTAAGGGAGAGGGGATTGTTCGTATGGGGTTATAAACCGGGAAGCACCCATTTTTTTTGTACTGTTGCAACCGCTGAGTAAACCGGAAACCGATTCAGCACCTAAGGAAACCATCAACACACCTGTTGTTGTGCTTTTAATAAATGATCTTCTGTTACGCTCCGGCTTGTTTTCCATTTTAGATAGTTTGAGTTGCCGATTTTTTTCTGAAGGTACTGATATAACTTTTCAAACGACGCCCAACGCGGGTATAAAATTCTTTATTGAATAATTGGGAGTCGTGCATGGCTTTGTAAGTAAAGAAAGCCCCAACAGGCATCAATACCACAATAGCCAGCCACATACCTGGAAAAGGTTCCATGATACCCTGCTTTACGAACTTTTCACCAAACATGTTTAACAAATGAAAAATAAGGAAGAAAACAATGGCAATAACGAGTGGTAAACCCAATCCCCCTTTTCTGATGATGGAGCCCAGGGGTGCTCCGATAAAGAATAAAATCAGGCAAGCAAGTGAAAGTGCAAACTTCCGGTGCCACTCAATCCGATGAAACAGGATATCTTTTTCTTTCGCTTCACGTTCCAGTAAATTAGATTGAAGCGTATTTCTAACATCTGCGGCCTTGTTTAATGCAGTCTGACGTACCCTCATTCTGGCCGAATCTGGAATGAAATCGCCTTTCTTCGAAGCTGTTATGGCAGTTTGTTTCCATAAACTATCAGCTACATGGCTGTACCTCAACTGAAAGGTTAGTTGTTTGGATAGGGTGGTGCTAAGATTTACTTTTGAATGCTCTAGTGAATCAATGCCCTTTGTAAGCTGTCTGGAACTTAACATCTTGTAATTGTTCCTGAACACACTGTCATTCGTTTGCTGCTTTTGCAGTACGCTGAGGTCGAATAGTTTCTTAAACTGTTTAAAACCTAGCCTGATATATTCGGTATTGGTATCGAGCGGACTTCCCCTTTCCTGGTAACGGTGTCCGTTTTCAAGGTTGAATTCAAGGTATTTTTCATCTTCCGAAATTTTCATAACACCTTTTTCGGCGATGATACAGTTATCTTGAAGCGTTGTACCTTGCTCATAAATAAGCACCTGATAAATGGTTTTGCCATCCGGATCCTTACGGCCAACTTTAATGGCATAATTTGGGATATGCGTAAAGAATACGCCTTCTTTCAAGTCGAAGGCTGGTTTTTTTACATAGATATCACTGTAGAGGGTTACAAATTTGAGATTGGCGTAAGGAATCACATAATTGGCGAAAAGAAAAGTGATGCCACAAAGCAATATGGTAACCCACATCAAAGGTCTCATGAAACGTAATAGCGATATCCCTGCTGATTTTATGGCTACCAATTCAAAACTCTCCCCGAGGTTGCCAAATGTCATTATAGACGAAATAAGGATCGCAATCGGCATCGCAAGCATGAGTAAAGAAGCGCTGGCATACCATAAAAACTGAGCTATGGTGAAAAAATCGAGCCCCTTTCCAACAAGGTCGTCAATATACTTCCACAAACTTTGCATCATCAAAACAAAAAATGCAATAAAAAAAGTAACGATGAAAGGACCTATGAAAGATTTTAGGATTAGCTTGTCAAGTTTTTTAATCATACCGCGGATTTCAATCCAAACTATTAAGAATTGATCAATTTATTAAGATGACTCCATCAACAAAAGTAATGCTTTCCCCTCACGAACTTTCAATCGTAGCTGATCAGGAATGGATTTTAACTAAACATCAGATTCTTGAAAAAATCAGCAAAATCCTGGGTAGCTTGAGCAAGGATATACAACAACATATTTCTGATCATAGTTCATTTTCGCGTGAACTGTCCAGAGGTTTGCCGCGCATTTCAAAAGGAGAAAATTATCGTCAGCTTCCTTATTTGATGTTAGATTATCCTGCCCTATTTGGAAAAGAAGACGTATTTGCACTAAGAACTTTTTTTTGGTGGGGGAATTTCTTCAGTATCAACCTCCAGGTTTCAGGAAAATACCGTTCTTTTTTCCGGAACGATTTGGTCAATCTATTGATGAATAAGGATCATCAATTTTTCATTTGCATCCATGAAAATCCATGGGAGCATCATTTTGAAGCAAAGAACTTCATTCCCACAGAAAAACTTGGAGAAACAACATTAACAAACCTGCTGCAATCACATCCTTTTGTAAAAATCACATTAAAGTACGGTTTTGAAAATTGGGATCAACTCCCCGCATCATTGAGTAACGGAGCAAGGGCATTATTGAACCTGATCAGCTGCCCAGGCGATGAAAAAGCTCTTTAACCTGGTATTCCCAGAGTTGGCTCTGGTCTTTAATATCTTTCTTTTCAGCAAAATCTTTTACTATAAGGATTGTTTGATTGGTTACTTCCGAACGTTCTATACTGAACTC
>JAPLEF010000039.1 GCA_026391525.1 Sphingobacteriales bacterium | reverse complement strand
GATGGGGTAAGTGGATTAGGAATGTTCAGTTGGTACTTGAACATAATTCAGATTATAACAATTATTGTGCCAAAACCTGTTTTGTTGTTCTTTACATAAACCTTGCTTTTTATATTACGCTGTATTTCTGTATAGTAGGTAAAGAAAATAATAAATCGAAGCATAAAAATCCCTCCGTCCAACAACATCTTGCATCATCTAATCTGAGCCCTTAGTTTTGTTTGTTTTGATTATCAGGAGACCCGGGGTAGGGAAGGCATGCTGGAAAACTTTAAAGGTTATTTGCAAAGTGATAGGTATGTTGTTTATGACATTATAAACAAACAAGATGGCATTGAGTTGTTTCATTACATGGATCATGCCAGGCGTATGTTCCATGAGGCCCTGGAGAATGATAAGGAACGTGCCGGCTATGCTTTAAATCAGATACAGCATCTTTATGCTATTGAACGGATATGCACACAAGATGCGCTAAACTTTGCCCAGATTACGCAAGTACTTAGCAAATTATTCTACGCAGTTGCATAGACTCACGACCTGCAGCGAATAACCATCTAACCAATTACCCATGTTGAAATGAAGCCCTTTGCAATCGATCGTTCAGGCTATTCCCCAATGCTGTTTCAGGAAAACGTAAGGCGATGATCAGGTCTAATTCCATTGCATCCAATTGATGCATCCCGTCATATAAACGCTGTGCTGCTTCCTCCATGCTACCGGTTAGGGATAGCTGAAAAATGATAGCTGTCTTATGGTCTGTCAGTTCCGGCAATTCTCCATAAATCATTAGTCCGATATGTTCGAACTTGACTGCAAAGGAAAAGAGCGTCTTATGAATATCATCTGTGATTACAAATGGCGTATGTGGTGCATAATGTTTATCGAACATGCCCGGGGCAATTGGAACATTTGAAGTGCTTACCTTCCGCCTTATTTTTCCGGTAACTTTTTCAATAGCTTCTACCGGAATACTTCCCATCCTGTATACCACCGGCTCTCCATCTTCAAAACCAAGGATAGTAGATTCGATACCCTTATTACATGGCCCGCCATCGAGTATGAGAGGTACTTTTTCGTTTAGATCGTTGTAAACATGAAGTGCAGTGGTTGGACTGATATAACCCGAACTGTTTGCACTCGGTGCAGCTAAAGGAAAATTCAGCATGCCCAATAGTTCCTGTGTTACCGGGTGATCGGGCACTCTCACCGCAACGGTTGATTTGCCTGCTGATACGATACCGGATATATGCGATTGTTTAGGCAACACCATTGTGAGCGCACCCGGCCAAAATTGGCGGCCCAATTTCCAGGCCATTTCAGGGATATCTTTTGCAATCCTGTCGATGGCTTCAAGTTTAGGAATATGTACAATCAGCGGATTGGTCATTGGCCTTTTCTTGATCCGGAATATGCGTTCTAATGCGGCATCGTTGTAAATATTTCCTGCCAAACCATACACTGTTTCGGTTGGTATGGCTACTACTTCACCGGCAGTGAGGAAGCTGGCTGCTAATTTGATATCTGTTGTGATCATCTGTTATGAAAAAACACTATGTAAAATTCGTACTAATCATTTTGAATAACCTTCACCGGTTTTTGTTTTCCGATAGGAATAGCAAGCTTTATCCCGGTTAAAAAATACATGTCTTTTACCTTACTGTTTCCCCTCGCCTCCCCTTCTTCCATAAAAGGACTTTGTTTCCGGTACGACATGGCCGCTGCTTCATCACTCACCAGTTCGGATAAATTTTTAAGCGATACATAAGTGGTGCTTACATCATCAAGATAATCAGTAAACACAATGCGGTAGCCGAATTCGTAACTGATTTCCCATTTGTTTTTCAGTTTCACTTTCCAGCCCAGCCCAAAAGGGATGCATAGCTGGTAAAGGGAATATTTTTTACGGTCGGGATAAGCGATAAGCCCCTGCCCTTCTGTACTCAATGGCCGGAGGAATAATTTATTATTTTCATCATTAAAAGCATAAGGATTAAAATGCATCAAGCCAACCCCTCCAAAAAAATAAGGATACGAATAATACATTTCAGGATCAACAACAGAAATTTCGCCACAGATGTTCCATTCAATCACATGGCTTTTAAAACTCAGATTCCTGCTTTTAAGGCTTTCATCTTTATTGTAAATGTCATCACCTGAAATACGCCCATAGCTAATCCCCGTTCTAATTGACCAGTAAGATCCAGATTGATAAATGACATTAAAACTGCCACAAGCCCCGAGGCTTTTGGCAGATAAAGCAGATTGGGTAAGATCGCCATTATAACCGGAGGTGCCCAGCATCAATTCTGCCATCCATTTTTGTGCAACAGCACAATTGGTAAAAACCATCAAAATAAAAGCAAACAGATACTTCATAACCAAACGAAAATCGATTAAGCAATTTAGCATTTAAAAAAATCGTTCAGGCTGTCAAAAGATTGAAAAAGATAAATTTATAGTATTTCAACTTACTGTATCTGAATTGTTTGAATTT
>JAPLEF010000159.1 GCA_026391525.1 Sphingobacteriales bacterium | reverse complement strand
GTTTGATACCATCGGCATTTATACCGATTTGACAAACAATATAGTCCAATATCGGCTATCGCCTCATTGTACTATTTGTTTGATACTATCGGCATTTAAGATTTATAAAATATTGGCATATTATATAAATCACATTGGTATAAAATCCAATGGATATATTCCTTTTTATGCGAAGGAGGAAATGCCTGAAAAACTCCCCAGGCCCTGGCATTCAATTGCAGCATTTTTTCAAAGTCTTCCGGCATGTCAGGGGTTTTCGCTATTGTTTTTTTTTGGTGGCGGCGCCTTTATACCTGCCTCATTAAGTGCCATAGCTTCCTTAATATAGGCATTCAGCTTTCGATCAGATGGCAGGTCGTTCAGCGAAGTTATCCTTCCGAAGTGCCCCATCGCTTCTTCAGTAGCTGCCTTGTCAATGAGCGATTTGTCGGTCATCAGCGCTGCCTTCCAAAATCCAAAAGCACAATACAATGCTGTTTGAACGCCGCCATATGGCACATTGGGCCTTTATATTCAAAATGTGGAAAGCTCCATTTGATCTTTTCTTCCACATCCGGGCAGGCTTTGTGAACCAGTGCCCGGAGATGTTTCAGGATGGGTTCTGCAAAAGGCTGGGCGGCGTTGATGTAGTCATCTATATTGGAATATTTTCCTGCCATGATGTTGCCTTTGAATTGGATATGAAATGATGGATTCCGGTAGAAAAGTAAGAAAAATTGGTTATTCTTGCTAAATTCAAAAATCAATTTTTTTCATGCGGAATAATTTACTGATCCTCATTTTGGTTGCTGCCATTGCCATTGCGTTTTATTTTTTGGGTAAGAAGAATGGAAGCAATCAAACCAAAACCACGATGATAGAAAATATTGCCTTGGTTAAACAGATTGCAGAACTATCTTCATTGCAAGTATCGGGTACCACCCAATTGAAAGTTACCAATAGCGGGGGAGATGGCACCTGGGAAAAATTTAAAGATTATTTTGTGGAGAACACTTTACAGGTTACCATACCTTTTGATGCCCGTTTTGGGGTAGATATGAGCAAGCAACAAATGAAAGTGGATCGGAAATCAGGGAAAGTAACTTTGTATTTTCCTGCATGCACTTTACTGAGTTTGCAATTGCGGTTAGATAAATTAGAAACGATGAGCGAAACAGGCATTCTGGCTTCAGCTTCAATCAGTGATTTGGTGAAAGCGGAAAACAGGATGTACATTCAGGCGCAAGAAAAACTTGCCGGTAATGAGGCGTATAAAAAATTTGCTCAGGAAAATATTCAAGCCACCTTGCAAAAATATTATGAACCGATGGGTTTTAAAGTAACCTGTGTATTTGAGAATAATCTTTCATTGAAAGATTAATTATTTCTTGAAGCTGGAGCTTACCATCAGTTCTTTTGAACCATGAGCATAGGTATAAAATCCTTCTTCCGATTTCACACCCAATTTTCCAGCCAAAACCATATTAGTGAGTAATGGGCATGGAGCATATTTCGGATTGCCAAAACCTTCCTGAAGTACTTTCAAAATACTATGGCAAACATCCAGACCAATGAAATCAGCCAGTTGTAAAGGCCCCATGGGATGAGCCATACCCAACTTCATAACTGTATCAATCTCTTCAACACCGGCTACACCTTCGTATAGGCTGTAAATGGCTTCATTGATCATAGGCATCAAGATGCGGTTGGCAATAAACCCGGGGTAGTCGTTCACTTCACAAGGTACTTTTCCCAATTGCCTGCTGAGGGCCACAATTTTTTCTGATACTTCTTTTTGAGTGGCATATCCGTTGATGATTTCAACCAGCTTCATCACCGGAACAGGATTCATGAAATGCATGCCAATCACTAAGTCGGGGCGCTTGGTAACTGCTGCAATTCTCGTGATGGAAATGGAAGAAGTATTGCTCGCTAAAATACATCCTTTAGGTGCAGCCTGATCCATCTGCCTGAAGATGTCTAACTTGAGGTCGATGTTTTCGGTAGCGGCTTCCACTACCAGTTCAGCCTTTGCTACGCCTTCATTCAGGTTGCTTACCGTTTGGATATTGGCTAAGGCTGCTGCTTTCTGTGCTGCATCAATCAGTCCCTTGGCTTCCTGACGATCGAGGTTTTTCCCGATCGTATCCATGGCCCTGGATAACTGTACCGGGTTCACATCAACCAAGGTAACTGAAAAGCCATGTTGGGCAAAAACGTGTGCGATGCCATTGCCCATGGTTCCTGCACCAATCACCGATACGGTTTGAATCATAACCTATTATTTTATATAGCGGAATAAAAAGATCAAAAGAAAACAAACAAAACAGCTAAATTGCGTTTATTCGTTGTAGTGAGTAAAGGTTATTTAAATGCATTGAAGCCGGTAATATCCATCCCTGTGATTAACAAGTGGATATCGTGCGTGCCTTCATAAGTGATCACACTTTCGAGATTCATCATGTGGCGCATCACCGAATATTCGCCTGTGATACCCATTCCTCCAAGCATCTGACGTGCATCGCGGCAGATATTAGCTGCCACTTCGCAGGCATTTCTTTTGGCCATACTCACTTGCTGCGGGGTTACTTTTCCTTCACTCATGAGTACCCCAAGACGCCAGTTAAGCAGTTGTGCCTTGGTGATTTCGGTAATCATTTCGGCCAGCTTTTTCTGTTGCAACTGAAAACCACCTATCGGGCGGCCGAATTGAATGCGCTCTTTGCTGTATTGTAAGGCAGTATCATAACAGTCCATCGCAGCACCAATGGCACCCCAGGCAATACCATAACGGGCTTTGGTTAAACATCCCAGCGGACCTTTTAATCCTTTTACATTGGGGAGAATATTTTCTTTTGGAACTTTTACATTATCAAAAACCAGTTCTCCGGTTGCGCTGGCACGTAAGCTCCATTTGCCGTGGGTGGTTGGGGTGCTGAATCCTTCCATACCCCGTTCAACAATTATACCCTGAATTTCATCCTGCTCATTGCGGGCCCATACAACTGCTACCTGTGAGAAGGGAGCGTTGCTGATCCACATTTTTGCACCATTCAAAATCACATGGTCTCCGGCATCCCGGAAATTCGTGAGCATACTGCTTGGGTCGCTGCCATGATTGGGTTCGGTAAGCCCGAAACAGCCCAACCATTCGCCACTGGCCAATTTGGGAAGAAATCTATTGCGCTGTTCCTCATTTCCGTATTGATAAATAGGGAACATCACCAAACTGCCCTGAACCGATGCTGTGGAACGAACACCGCTATCGCCTCTTTCCAATTCCTGCATCATCAGTCCGTAAGAAATATAATCTAAACCGCCACCACCATATTGTTCGGGAACCGTTGGCCCGAAACAGCCCAATTCACCAAGCTGTTTAACAATATGAACCGGAAACTCCGCCCTTTGGGCGAAATCTTCAATGATGGGCGAAATTTCTTTCTTTACGTAATTGCGAACCGTTTCGCGGATGAGTTGGTGTTCTTCAGTAAGTAATTCATCTACCCCAAAGTAATCGGGTGATTGGAAAAGGTCTGTCTTTACTGCCATATGATAAATTGATGATTAAGCACTATTTTTTCCTGTTGATTCCATTAACGAACAGGAACGATATTTGTTATTCAGAATGCGATGCAAATATACTGGCTTATTTGCTCAGAGCAGATTTTGTGGCTTGGTTTTTGGCTATTTTCGTTGAAACTGCTCTACAAAATGAAAGTGGATCAGGTTTAAACTTTATCTTTTATTAAGGTCTAAACCAAAACTGAAAAAATGTATAAGTTATTTATTTCCTTAATTCTGGTGTTCGGCATCCTTTCCTGTAGTAAAGATGAAACAGCAGCACCCAATATTCCCACACCTGTTCCGGAAGCTTATTATTATCCACCTCTAACCGGAAGCGAATGGACAACCAAAACTGTGGCTTCATTATCCTGGGATTCCCTGAAGCTGGAAGAAGCACTCAATTACGCGGGTGCACGAAGCAGTTATGGGGTGATCATCTTACAAAATGGCAGAATTGTCAAGGAAAAATACTGGAACAGTTGGAACCAGGGTACCCGTTATTTTATCGCTTCAGCGGGAAAGTCGGTTGTAGCCAGTTTGGTTGGGATTGCCCAGCAGGATGGGATATTAAACATCAATGCGCCAAGTGCTACTTATTTGGGAAACGGATGGACTTCACTCACCTCACAGCAAGAGCAACTCATTACTGTAAAGCATCAACTGAGCATGACCACAGGTTTAAATGATAATGTGCCTGATGCTAACTGTACTACACCTGCCTGCCTTACCTATCTTGCTGCCCCCGGAACCAGATGGGCTTATTACAACGCACCCTATCTCTTGTTGCATAATGTATTGGCCAATGCCAGTGGATTAACGTTCAATCAGTATGCCAAACAAAAATTATTCGACAAGATTGGTATGCCTCAAAGTTTTTGGTTCGATGGTGTGATGTATTGTACCACAAGAGAAGCGGCCAGGTTCGGCTCCCTTATTCTGAAGAAGGGCAAATGGGATGGGGTAACTATTTTGCAGGACTCCAATTATTATGCATCGATGATCAATAGCTCACAAACACTTAATAACTCTTACGGTTACTTGTGGTGGCTGAATGGTAAATCTTCCTATATGGTGCCAACCCTTCAGGCTGTTTTTCCGGGCAGTTTAGCATCTAATGCCCCTGCCGATATGATCATGGCCCTGGGGAAAGATGACAAGAAAATTTATGTTGTGCCTTCCTTGAATCTTGTTGTGGTGAGGCTTGGTGATGCTGCCGGAACACCTACACTCGGCCCTTCAAGTTTTGATAATGAATTCTGGGGAAAACTAAAACTGGCCATAGGGTATTGATTTGCTCATTTTTTTGAATACGATTTCCAAACCCCGGAGTTTGAGTTTTTTCATGAGTTTGGTCGTAGTTTTGAAAAAGCATTTATAAACCCTCATTCCATGCCTGTTTTTTCATTGCTTTCTCTTGGGGATAGTTATACCATTGGTGAACAAGTTCCGATCCGGGATTCTTTTCCCTATCAACTGATACAATTTTTACGATCCGATGATTCAAGTAAGGAAAGAAACATTTGGTTAGCTCCTGAAATTGTTGCCCAAACGGGGTGGACTACAGATGAACTTTCTAATGCCATAGTTGCTAACCGGTTTTTGCCAGATTATGATTTTGTTACCCTTCTGGTGGGCGTCAATAATCAATACCGGGGAAGGGATGTGGAAGAATTTGAACAGGAATTTTCGGCACTTTTACAAAAGGCTATAAAATTTGCAGGTGGCCATGCTCAACATTTGTTTGTATTGAGCATCCCTGATTGGGGTGTCACTCCTTTTGCTGCAACCCGGAATCCGGAATTGATTGCCCAACAAATTGATGCCTATAACAAAGTGTGCTGCGAAAAAGCAGCTACTCAGGGTTGTCATTTTATCGATATCACTGAATCTCAAAGAGAAAACAGCTGCGAAGAAGGGTTCTTGGCAGCTGACGGCTTGCATCCTTCCGGTAAAGAGTATGCGAAGTGGGCAGATCAACTGGCTAATGCTATCAGGGCTCAAATCGCTTGATGCAGCATTAAGCCGGGAGAATGATTGATGAAGTGATAATATATCCATTTTTAAAAATGATATTTGCAAATTTTGAATAAACCCTGCTTATACCTTTGTTCTAATTTTATTTATGTATAACCTTATCCGAAAAAGTTTCAGTTCGTTTGTGCCTTCACTTACCAATGAAGACCTTGACAGGATTTGTTTGAGGCTTCAGGTGAAAAATTATCCCAAAAAATCAACGATCATCAGGGAAGGAGAAATTTGCCGGCATGTTTATTTCATCAACAAAGGAGCTTTACGGTTATTTAATCTGCTTGAAGGACAGGAAAAGAATGCCATGTATGTATTTGAAAATAATTGGATCAGCGAATACCGAAGTTTTATCTTGCAAAGCCCGGCTTTACAGGCATTGCAGGCAATTGAAGATTGCGAATTGCTTTTATTGCATTATGATGATGTTCAGGAGAGTTATAATATAAATCCACGCTTCGAAAGGTTTGGCCGGTTGATTGCCGAATTCATCTTTGCCGAAACCGTTAATGCTGAGGTGGAAAATAAACTTTACAGTCCTGAAGAAAGATATTTGCGCCTTATTGCCAAAGATAGCATCATGCTTAAGCGATTGACTCAACAGCAAATTTCGGCCTATCTGGGTATACAGCCTGAATCTTTAAGTAGGATACGAAAGCGCCTCGCTACCAAATCTTAACCAGGGTTAAGCATTTTCAACTTCTTTCTTGTCGTGGGTTAATGGCTAATAATTTTCATTAAGCCAATTTTGCTGGGTAAATAAGCCATCAAAATTATACCGATGAAAAAGATATTAATTTTTAGTTTTTTCCTGATGTTTGCATTTTGTGCATTTGCACAACCTGTACAAACCATAAAAGGAACAGTTGTCGATGAAGTGTCGAAATCTCCTTTGGCAGGAGCCACCATCAGTATTGAATTTGAAGGGGGTAAGTTACAGACAGTTGCCTCGGAAGACGGGAGTTTTAAAATAGCCGGTGTACCTACGGGCAGGGTACAAATTAATGTTAGTCAGGTAAATTATGAGTCACAGGTATTAGCTAATATCATCGTCACCTCAAGTAAGGAAGTATCCATCACAATTGGTTTGACCGAAAAAGTGATGCTATTAAACAATGTTGTAGTAACCTCGGCGAGCAGCAGGAACAGGTTAAACAATGAACTTTCTGTGGTAAGTGCCAGAAGTTTTAATGCAGAAGATACCAAACGTTATGCAGGTTCCCTTGGCGACCCCAGCCGCATGGCTGCAAATTTTGCCGGGGTTAGTGGTGCCAATGATAGCCGAAATGATATTGTGGTTCGCGGAAATTCTCCCGCAGGATTGTTGTGGCAGATGGAAGGCCTGAACATTCCCAATCCCAATCATTTTGGGTCGTTGAGTTCAACAGGTGGACCGGTAAGCATTTTGAACAATAATGTGCTGGAGAAAAGCGATTTCCTTACCAGTGCATTTCCGGCCATGTATGGCAATGCCGTTGCAGGTGTATTCGATTTGATATTACGAAACGGTAACGCCGATAAACATGAGTTCATCACCCAAATGGGCTTTAATGGAATTGAAGTGGGTGCAGAAGGGCCGATCAATAAGAAATCGAAATCGTCTTATCTGCTGAATTACCGATACAGTACTTTAGCCTTATTCAAGGCACTTGGTTTTACGGCAACTGGAGAGGCAACGCCTTATTATCAGGATTGGACGGCACGATTCAACTTGCCGTTAAATAAAAAATCTACCCTTTCCTTCTTTACCATTGGAGGAACCAGCAAGGTTGATTTTTTAGGAAATGAAGCCGATACTTCTGCCGGGAATGAAAATCTTTACGGCAACGAAAATGAAAATACCAAAGTAAAGTACTTCACTACTATGAGCGGGATGAGTTTGCAGCATCAACACAACAGCAAGGCGTATACGAAAATTTCATTGGGTTATTTCACTACGAACGAGAGATTTAATGGCGACAGTATCAGTACCGTTACCAGGGAAGAATTCCCGAGCGGTGAATCTGAACTGAAAACAGGAAAGTTCTCGTTGAATGTGTTAAATAGTACCAAGTTCAATTCCAAAAGCAGTTTAACCTCTGGCGTAATTGCAGATTTCATTTCTTTCGATCTTTTCAATAAAGAAATTTACAATGCCGGCACCGTTGAAAAAGTGAATATCGATAATGCCGATCAAACCCAGCTTATCCAGGCCCATTCTACGTTTCGTCACCGGTTCAACAACCGCCTTACCCTGAATACGGGTTTGCATGTTCAATTCCTTACCCTCAACAACAGTTTTGCCATAGAACCCCGTGTAGGCTTACGGTATAAGCTGAATCAGCGGAGTGTATTTACCATGGGATATGGATTACACAGCCAGATGCAAAGCTTGAATACCTACTTTGTACAAACGCCCACAGTAAATAATTTTACCTATACCAATAAGGAACTCGGTTTCACCCGAAGCCACCATGGGGTATTAGGTTACGAATTTTCATTTGATACCCGAACACGTATCAAAACAGAAGCTTATTATCAATATCTTTTTGATGTTCCTGTAGAATTAAGATCCAGTTCTTATTCCGCACTCAATACCGGTAATGATTTTGCACCTGATAATACCGATAGTCTGGTGAATGAAGGAACCGGCCGCAATTATGGCGTTGAAATTACTATTGAACGATCTTTTCATAAAGGATTTTATGCATTGGCAACGGCTTCGTTTTTCAACAGTAAGTATAAAGGCAGCGATGAGGTTGAGCGGAATACCGCTTTCAATACCGGTTACGTGGCCAATCTATTAATGGGTAAGGAGTGGATTGTGGGAAAAAAGAAAGCAGTTCTCGGTACGGATATTCGTTTGAGTACCCAGGGTGGGCGTTATCTTACGCCGATTGATGAAGCGGCTAGTTCTATTAAAGGAGAAGCAGTTTATGATGAATCGAAAGCATTCAGTGAGCGCCAGCCGGCTTACTTTCGTTTAGACCTGAAATTGCTTTACCGCAGGAATTTTAAGAAAACGGCTTTAGAGGTATCGGTAGATTTACAGAATGTAACGAATAACGAAAATGTGTTTATCCGCCAGTACAACAGAAGGACCAATTCCATCGTGTATCAGTATCAGCAAGGTTTTTTTCCGGTACCAACGGTGAAGTTTACGTTTTGATTTGTTCTTTTACACGACGAGTCCCTATAAATTCCTTTAGACATTATGGCGAGATTTGGGAAGGAGACTCGTTTGAAAAGCATACCAATCAACTAATGAACTAATCAACTATTCAACTAATCAACCAATCAACTAATCAACCAATCAACTAATGAACTAATAAACTAACCACCCATTCATCCTACAAACCCACTCATCTCCACCTGATACTGTTCCGCAATCTTTCCGGCTTCATGTGCGAAATCTTCCCCTTTACCTGCGAAGATGATTCCCCTGGAAACATTCACCAGTAAACCTATATCCTTATTCAAGCCATATTTCGCCACTTCCTGTAAACTGCCACCTTGAAAGCCTACACCCGGTACCAGCAGAAAATGATCCGGCACTATTTTTCGGATAGCAGCCAATTCGCTGGCTTGAGTAGCTCCGGTTACAAACATCAGGTTATTGCTGTTGCCCCACCGGCTAACGGTATGCAATACACGCTCATATAAACGTTCTGTTTCATATGGGGCAGCTAGATTCAGCAATTCAAAATCGGCAGCACCCTTGTTGCTTGTAAGCCCGAGTACGATGGTCCATTTGTTTTCATATTCCAGAAAGGGGCGGATACTGTCTTCACCCATATAAGGCGCTACTGTAATGGCATCAAACGCTAAGGTTTCAAAAAAAGCTTTGGCATAATAGCTGGAAGTATTTCCGATGTCGCCACGTTTGGCATCTGCAATTTTTAAATGGGTGGGTGGAATGTAATTAACCGTTTCTTCCATGATCTCCCAGCCTTTGGCACCCAGGGCCTCATAAAATGCGGTATTGATTTTATAGCAAACACAATAATCTTTTGTAGCATCAATGATAGCTTTATTGAAATGTACCATCGCATCAGGTGTTCCTTTGAGATGCGCAGGTAATTTGTTTTCATCGGTATCTAATCCCACACAGAGGAATGATTTTTTATTTCGGATTTGTTCAATGAGGATATTGCGGTGCATGAGATTTTATTTCAATTCAGGGAGATCAGTTCAACGATTTTATTTTTTCAAGAAGTGTTGTTTCAATACTGCTATCGTTCCAGTTCTCATTGATACCGGGCTTTTGCATGATTTCATCCATGATGCCCTGTTGCAGGTGCCCTCTTCGCAAGGCTTCGCTGTAGCGTACTTCCGGACTGAATGTCACCAAACTGTAGGCTGGTGTCCATTTATCGGGGTGTTTGGCACTGAATGCGGCTTCTATTTTTTTCTGCAGGATGAAAACAGGATCGGCAACCTTATCGCGCATCTCAACAAAATTGTTGATGGCCAGATCGGCAATCGCATCTCCATCCGGTTTACGGAGTAGTTGATATTCTTGTAAAATACTGCTCCAATCTTCACCATATTTTTCCATCAGACTATTCAACACCGAACAGTCTTCAAATCCACAGTTCATGCCTTGTCCGAAGAAAGGCACGATAGCATGCGCTGCATCACCGATAAGGGCAAACTGATCATTCCTGATCCATGGGAAACATTTCACCGTAACTAAAGAGGAAGTGGCGTTGGTAAAATATTCTTCTTCCAACTCGGGCATGAGTGCAGCGGCATTGGCAAAAGTTTCGTTGAAAAATTGCCGCACTTTTTCTTTGCTGTTTAAGCTGGCGAAAGAAGGGTCGCCTTCAAAAGGAAAGAAAAGGGTGCAGGTGAAGCTGCCATCGAGGTTAGGCAAGGCAATGAGCATATAGTTGCCGCGGGGCCAGATGTGCAGGGCATTTTTCTCTAACAGAAAACTTCCATTAGGCCCGGCTGGTATGGTCAATTCCTTATATCCAAAATCGATATAGTATTGCTGGTATTGAAAGCGGTCGTGTTGCAACTGATGTGCCATGCGGGCTGCCGAGAAAGCACCGTCACTGCCAAAAATCAGGTCTTGTTTTGTAGTAACCGTTTCGTTGGTTTCAAGATTACTGAATGATATCTCATTGGTTTTCCAGTTGATGTTATCACAGCGGTGCTGAAAGAAAATTTTCACATTATGCGCTTCGGCCAAATCCATCAATTTGCGGTTGAGTTCGCCACGCGAAACAGCATTGATGTATTGTCCTTCCTTTCCATAAGCCTGGTATGCCTCAGTGCCGTCCACATGGTGCAACTGCCGGCCATGCATGGGAATGGAAATGTTACGGATGTCTTCCAGAATGCCCACTTCAGCAAGGGCTTTGATACCCCGGTCGGATAGGGCGAGGTTGATGGAACGCCCGGCGCTCATACTGTTTTTCCGCATATCGGATCTTCTTTCGTATATACTTACCCGATATCCTCTTTTGGAAAGATATATCGAAAGCAATGAGCCAACCAATCCGGCTCCGATGATGGTGATTTCCTTTTTCATAAATTAAACTAACGGTTAGGTGTGACTTATTTTTGTAAACAGGATTGTATGATTTCGCCAAAACGATATATATCTTCAAATCTGTTATAAAGGGGTACCGGTGCCACCCTGATCACATTGGGTTCGCGCCAGTCGGCAATTACGCCTTCTTTCAGCAAGGCATCAAAGATCTCTTTTCCCCTATCCAACATCAGCATCGAAACCTGACAACCCCGTTCGTTCTCCGCTTCCGGGGTAAGGATCTGAATAAGGGGATCGGGCAATCGTTTGTTGATTTCTTTCAGGATATGGATGAGGTAAGCACTGAGCTTCTTGCCTTTTACTGCCAGATTTTCCATGCCTGCTTCAGCAAAAATTTCCAATGCAGCATGATGAGCTGCCATGCTCAGAACAGGAGCATTACTCAATTGCCAACCTTCAGCAGTAGGGATGGGCAGGAAAGTTTTATCCATCTTAAACCGGGATGCTTTATCATGGCCCCACCAGCCTGCTAAGCGATGCACATCGGGATCAGCTATATGACGTTGATGAATAAATGCACCTGCAACCCCGCCGGGTCCGCTATTCAGGTATTTGTAGCTGCACCAGCAGGCGAAATCCACATTCCATTCATGCATCGATAAGGGAATGTTTCCGGCTGCATGAGCCAGATCGAAACCACAGTAAGCGCCGGCTTGATGGGCTGCTTCGCATATGGTTTTCATATCAAATACCTGGCCGCTATAATAATTAACGCCACCAATCATCACGAGTGCCAGTTCATCTGCATGCAGGGCAATGGCATCAAGGATATCGGAAGTGTTGATCACTGCCGAGCCTTCACGAGGCGCGATTTCAATAATACTTTTTTCCGGATCGAAGCCATGGAACGACACCTGCGATTGAATGGCATACTGATCGGAAGGAAACGCTTTCGCTTCACAGATGATCTTATGCCGTTTTGCTGTCGGCCGATAAAAACTGATCATCAGCAGATGCAAGTTCACCGTGAGCTGATTCATCACCACCAATTCCTCCGGCAAGGCACCTACGATATCTGTCAAAAGAGGAGGAAATATTTCATGGTAACTTACCCAAGGGTTTCTGGCATGATGATGTCCTTCCACGCCATAATTGGCCCAATCTTCCAGTTCATTGAGAACATAGTCTTGGGTATGTTTAGGCTGCAATCCTAATGAATTGCCGGTAAAATAGATGGCTTCTTTGCCATTGATCAGCGGGATGTAAAATTTTTCGCGAAAAGAATGCAAAGGGTCTTTCTCATCCAGGAATTGCGCATAATCCAATGTATTTTTAAATTCAACCGGTAGACCAATATGTGTATCCATGAGAAATGATTTAATCTATAGTAGCAATAACTTTTAATTCGATGGCAATCGGGGTTGGAAGGCTTTTCACTTCCACTGTGGTTCGGCAGGCATTCACGCCAGCAAAATAGTCAGCGTATAACCGGTTATAAATGGGAAAGTCTTTTTTCATATTCGTAAGATATACGGTAACATCAATCATATTTTCCCATGCACTACCACTTGCTTCCAATACGGCTTTTACATTGGCAAAAACCGAACGGCATTCAGCAGCGATATCATAGGATAGTATTTGTCCGGAATCATCTAATTGCAAACCTGGTATACTGTTGTCAGCCGCACTTCGGCTACCGATACCCGATAGGAAGAGCAGGTTGCCAACTTTACGCGCATGAGGATAAGCTCCTAAAGGCTTAGCTGCCTGGCTGGTATTGATGATCTCGTTTTTCATTTATTCAAATTGAGTGCAAACATTTTTGGTTTCTGTAAAGAACCGTAGGGCATCCCAACCACCTTCACGGCCCACGCCACTGTTTTTTACACCTCCGAAAGGTGTTCGTAAATCTCTGAGCATCCAGCAATTGATCCAAACAATACCGGATTCAATTTTTGTTGCCATCTTATTTGCTGTTCCTATATTTTGAGTCCATATACTTGCTGCCAGTCCGTAAGCAGCATCATTGGCCAGTTTGAGAGCTTCATCAGCAGAATCAAATGGTTGAAGGGTTACTACGGGGCCAAAGATCTCTTCGCGGTTGGTACTGCAATTTGGACCGAGGTTTTCAATTACAGTAGGCTCAATGAAATAACCATCTTTACATCTCCCTTCGGGGTGAACGGAATTTCCACCACATAAAATTTTTCCACCTTCAGCAATCGCAGCGGAAATGCATCCCATAACCTTATCGAAATGAACCTTACTTGATAAGGCTCCCTGGTTGCTGGTATTTACAAGCGGATCGCCGATTTGCAATTGCTTTACCGCAGCGATAAAATCTGTTATGAATTTTTCGTAGATACTGGCTTCAATCAGAATCCTGCTGCCACACAAACAGATTTGTCCCTGATTGCTGAACGAAGACCGTACCACTGTTGGCAACATTTTTTCCCAGTCGCAATCGGCAAAAATGATGGTAGGGTTTTTGCCACCCAATTCGAGAGAAAGTTTTTTAAACTTTGGCGCAGCCAGGCTCGCAATTCTTTCACCTGCACGGGTGCTTCCGGTGAATGAGATGGCTTTGATCAACGGATGTGTAACGATGGCTTCACCGCAGCAAGGTCCTGTACCGTGAACGATATTCAATACGCCTTCCGGTAAACCCGCAGCCAAGGCAATTTTGGCAAGCAGATAAGCCGTTGAAGGGGTGACTTCCGATGGTTTGGCTACTACACAGTTTCCTGCAGCCAGTGCGGGTGCAATTTTCCAGGTGAATAAATAGAGTGGAAGGTTCCAGGGAGAAATACATCCTGCAATGCCGACGGGTTGCCGTAACGTGATATTCGTAGCTTTCCCTTCGATGCTATGGCTTTCGGAAGCGAAGTGCATGATACCGGTAGCAAAAAAGCGAAAATTAGATGAGGCTCTTGGGATATCCACTTCCCGGCAAAGCCAAAGGGGTTTACCGGAATCATTGCATTCTGCCAGAGCCAGTGCTTCTAAATTTTCTTCAATGAGGTCGGCAATGCGGTTCAGCAACCGAAACTTTTCTTCGGCAGAGGTTTGCGACCAATCGGGAAAAGCTTTTTGAGCAGCTGATACGGCAAGTGCCACATCTGCCGCATCACTATCGGGTATTTCACACAAAAATCCCGCTGTTGCGGGGTTGGTATTCTGAATGTAATTTCCATTGATAGGAGCCATGAAGGTACCGCCGATAAAATTCTCCAACTGCTGTGGGCATTCCAATTGCATGCCCTAAAGGTAAATCATTTGCTGTTGAAATTTATTTGCGAATAGTAGAATAAAGCGGAAAAGCTGAAGGGTGCGACGCCACCAAAGCTGATAAATGGACTGATGCCGGAAACCTAAAAAAAATTATCTTACAGTCTTAAATTTGATATTATGCCTGTTTCAGCCCCTTTCAATTTGAAAAAATGGATTGATGAACACCGCAATCTTTTAAAGCCTCCGGTAGGAAACCAATGTGTGTATAAGGATGCAGAAAATTTTATAGTGATGGTAGTTGGCGGGCCCAATTCCCGGAAAGATTATCATTATAATGAATCGGAGGAATTGTATTTTCAACTGGAGGGGGATATTGTGGTGAAGATTATTGATGAGGGCGTGCCACGCGATATACACATCCATGAAGGGGATATGTTTTTGTTGCCTCCTAAAACACCGCATTCTCCACAACGCGGACCCGGCACTGTGGGTTTGGTGATAGAAAAAGTGAGAGAGACAGAAGAAGATGGATTTTTGTGGTACTGCGAAAATTGTGGTCATAAAATGTATGAAGAGTATTTGCATGTATCCGATATCGTTACCCAGTTGCCTCCGGTGATGAACGGGTTTTACGCCGATGAAATGAAACGAACCTGCACCCAGTGTGGCACGGTTATGGCCCCGCCCATAAAGAAAGGTTGATCACGCTCATATGAAAATAGATATCCACACCCATATCATGCCCGAGACGATGCCCAATTGGGTGAGTAAATTCGGGTATGGCGAATTCATCCATCTGGAACACCGCAATTGCAAGGCTTGCATGATGAAGGGCGACCGCTTGTTTAGAGAAGTGGAAGCGAATTGTTATGAAACTGCTGCAAGACTTACTGAAATGGATGATACGGCGGTAGATTTACAGGTGTTGTCTACCATACCGGTTCTGTTCAATTATTGGGCAAATCCCGCAGACGGTTATGAAACCTCCCGTTTTTTCAATGATCATATTGCGGATGTGGTAGCCTTGCATCCTAAAAGGTTTCTGGGCATAGGAACGGTTCCGTTACAGGATATAGATCTGGCCATCTGTGAAATGGAGCGATGTGTGAATGAATTAAGAATGCCCGGTTTGGAGATTGGTAGCAATATCAATGGGTTGAATTTGGGCGATCCGGCTTTTTTCCCTTTTTACAAACGTGCTGAGGAATTGGGTTGTGCGCTATTGGTTCATCCATGGGAAATGATGGGGGAACAGCAGATGCAAAAGTACTGGTTGCCCTGGCTGGTGGGCATGCCCGCAGAAACTTCACGGGCCATTTGTTCGATGATATTTTCGGGAGTATTTGAGCAGTTTCCAAAACTGCGAATCGCCTTCGCACATGGTGGAGGCTCATTTCCACTTACTATTGGCAGGATTGAACATGGATTCCTTGTTCGTCCCGATTTGGTAGCCATCGATAATCCTGTAAATCCGAGGGATTATATCGGAAGGTTCTGGATCGATAGCCTGGTACATGATGAAAAAGCGTTCCGTTTCATTTTAGATTTGATGGGCAGCGATAAGATCTGCTTGGGTAGCGATTATCCATTTCCGTTAGGAGAGCACAGGCCGGGATCGCTAATTGAAAATTTGAATTTGGGTACAGCGCTGAATAACAAACTGATGTTTGGCAATGCATTGGAATGGCTGGGAATTCCGGAAGCCGCTTTATTGAAGTAACAGGTTAGGATAGTCGCTGATAATGCCGTCTACACCCATCAGTTTCAGTTTTTTTATGGTAGCCGTATCATTCACCGTCCAGGGGATGACGGCGATATTTTTTTCATGGCAGGAACGGATTAGTTCGGGGGTAACGAGTGCGTATGCCGGACTGTAAATATCAGGAGTAAACCCAAGTGATTTCAATTGACTCTTCAGATCGCCTCCGGTGGTTTCTTCAATAAGCAATGCAGTTTTGATAGCAGGGTATTTGCGGTGAAGCACTTGCAAACTTCTGGGGTCGAACGATTGGATGATCACTTGTTCTTCCTGTTGGTAGGCCTTCACTACTTCCATGATCTTATCTACAAAAACTTCGGGTTCGGGGTGATAGCGATTATCGGTTTCGGGCTGGCATTTGGTTTCAATATTGAAAAAAGGGAAGGGCCTTTTAGCTGTCATCATATATTCTTTCACAGCGGCAAAAACTTCAGCCAAGGTAGGCTTCACGGCTGGTATTTTCAACTGATCGGGAAAACGGGGGTGGTATTGGGTGCCTACATCATAAGACTGTATCTCCTTTACCGTCATGTGGTAGATATTCAAAGATTTTTCTTCAGCTTCTGTAACCGGCTTACCGTCTGGTTTGCGGCTGATTTCATGATTGAAAAAAGGTTCATGCGAAAGAACCGGTACTCCGTCTGCACTGATAACAATATCCATTTCGATCGTGGTTACACCCATGGCAAGTGCATGTAACATGGCGCCAATGGTATTTTCGGGCATCAAACCCCGGCAGCCCCGATGGCCTTCATTATCGAAAACGGGTAAAATGGGTTTGTTCATGGCTTCTTCGCTTACCGTTTTTTTGTTTTCTAATTGTGTCATTTTGCAGGCCGGCGTAAAGCATAAGAGGCAAAGCAGAAAGCGTATATACATAAACGGTAGGTTAATGGATGGTATGAGATTTACACCAATATTTCCTGTATCTGCGAAACAGGCAGATTGGCATTGCGCATAGCGATTCCTCTTGCAGCATTACCTGCAAATTCTTCAAATGCTTTACGGCTGATGGCATCATCGGCAGCCATTGCAGGAATGCCCTGATCACCCCCTTCACGTATGGATTGCACCAGGGGTATTTGTCCGAGGAAAGGAAGGTCAAACTCATCTGCCAAATCTTTACCTCCATCCTTACCGAAAATATAGTATTTGTTATCCGGCAATTCGGCGGGCGTGAAATAACTCATGTTTTCCACTAAACCAATGATCGGAACTTTAAGCTGTGCCTGGCTGAACATGGCCACTCCTTTTTTGGCATCTGCAAGGGCGATGAGCTGAGGAGTGGTAACCACAATCACACCCGTTACAGGAACCGATTGTACGATGGTAAGGTGAATATCGCCGGTGCCGGGTGGCATATCAATGATCAGGTAATCGAGTGCACCCCAGTCTACCTCACTTACAAACTGCCTGATGGCGCTGCTCACCATTGGTCCACGCCAAACTACCGCTTGTTTTTCATCAATCAGCAATCCGATACTCATCACTTTGATGCCAAATTTTTCGATGGGTACGATCAGGCCTTTGCCTTCCTCATTTTCACGCATCATGGGCCTTTCGCCGCGGATGCCGAACATGATATGCTGACTGGGCCCGTAAATATCTGCATCCATCAGCCCAACTTTAGCTCCTCCAGCACCGAGTGCAATGGCTAGATTAGCAGCAACGGTGCTTTTGCCTACGCCGCCTTTTCCGCTCACAACGGCAATGATATTTTTTACGGATCCGAGAACAGTTTTAGGATCCATCCGGTTGCTGCTGGTTTGGCTGCTGAAGTTTACGGTAACCTTTGCATCTTTTTTCACCAGTAAGGTGATGGCATTGATGCAGGCATTTTTGATCATATCTTTCATCGGGCAGGCAGGGGTAGTAAGCACTACCGTAAAAGAAACCTGATCACCATTGATGGCGATATCTTTTATCATGTTCAGCGTTACGAGGTCTTTTCCTAAATCGGGTTCCTGTACATTACTCAATGCCTGTAAGATCGCTTCAGTAGTCATCGTTCAATTATTTGTTAAAAAGATTTTCAGGATTCAAATTTAACCATTGATGGCCTTACTTTGTTACCTTAATCGGGAAATTGACTGCTTCTTAGTACTTTTGTCTGCTAGTTGCTGCATAAGCGAAACCCATGGAAGTAGTAAACTGATGAAGCATTAACCATTGGCATGAGAAAATTTTTACCATACTTTTTTCTTTCTTTTATTTTATTACCTGTTGCGGCAAAAGCACAATTTGAAACCTTTCAGGATTCGGTGGTTCAGCTTTACGGGGTAGTGATGACTGCGGATAGCTTGAAAGGCTTACCCGCAGTGAGTATTGTGGTAAAAGGGCAAAACAGGGGAACCATCACGAATGATCAGGGGGTTTTCAGTATTGTGGTGCTCAAGGGCGATCAGGTAGAATTTACCAGTATCGGGTTCAAGGGAAAGCTGGTAGATATTCCGCGGGATATCAAGGGCAACCAGTTCAGTTTGATTCAGCTGATGGTAACCGACACCATGTTCCTTCCTGCAACCATCATCCGGCAAAGGCCTAGCAGGGAACAGTTTGAACGTGATTTTGTAAACACGAAAGTGCCCGACGATGATATTGAAATTGTGAGAAGCAATAATGATGTGGCCACTCGTAAAGTATTGATGGCTACATTGCCTGCAGATGGAAGGGAAGCATCCAACCAATATATGCGGCAAAGAGCCAGTAAATTATATTATTCCGGACAAATACCGCCTCAGAATATCTTCAATCCTTTTGCCTGGAACGAATTCATCAAATCGTGGAAAAGAGGAGATTTTAAGAAGAAGAGCTATTAGCTATTTTCAGGCTTAACAATTTAAGAAATTGGGTAGCCCCATTTTGCATCTTATTATTTTATCTGCCTGCGTTTTTCTACTAAAAATTGGCACTTCCCATATTCAACTCAGCCAACAATAGTAACTTTGGCTATGGTTATTTTTCTAATCGGATTTATGGGTTCGGGAAAATCTCATTGGGGAAAAATTTGGGCGGCAGAGAAAGGGATGGATTTTTTTGATCTGGATCAGCTGCTCGAAATTCAGGAAGGGAAATCAATTCTTGAATTGTTTGAAAATTCGGGTGAGGAAGGGTTTCGGGAAATGGAAGCTAAACTGTTACGACGTTTACCCCTGGCTTCAGCCGCTATGGTTGCTTGCGGTGGAGGAACACCCTGCTTTCATCACAATATGGAATGGATGAACGCTCATGGCACAACCGTTTACCTGATGTCAACCGCAGATGAATTGTGTGAACGATTGTTGCTACAAACTCATGAGCGGCCGTTACTCAGGGGGTTGAATTCCGATGAACTTCATGGTTATATCGCTGAAAAACTGGAAGAGCGCCTTCCTTATTACCTGAATGCTCGAATTCATTTGCCAGTGGATACTTTACATGAAAAATCGATACATGATATCTTGAGGCATAAACAATAATTTATTCGGATGCATAAAAAAATAATAACTACGGCCTGTATTATGGGTGCCATTTCTGTTGCCTTAGGTGCTTTTGCCGCACATGGTTTAAAGCAAATACTGGATGAAAAAATGTTACAAACTTTTGAAACCGGAGTAAGGTATCAGTTTTATCATGTTTTTGCCCTGCTGATCACCGGCATCCTATACCAAACTTATCCCCATCATTACCTGGTTTGGGCAACCCGGTTATTCATTTCAGGCATAATCCTGTTTTGTGGTTCGCTTTATCTGTTGTCCTTATTTTCACCGCAATATCGTTTTTTGGGAGCCATTACTCCTTTTGGCGGGTCTGCCTTCATTGCCGGATGGATTTTTTTAGGATTAGGTGTTGGGAAGGCCGATAAACCGCAAGCGAACTAATTTTATAAATTAGTAGATTGAGGCAGAGCAAGAATGAACTTATTACGCTTTTTGTTAACAGCAGTTGGAATTAATATCTTTGTTTCCGATGGCCAAGTCTACAAAATCAAAAACACCCGAAAAAACTACACTCAAAGAAGAAAAAATTGAAGAAGTACAAGTAAAAAAACTTCTGAAGGATGAACGTACCCACAAAATTGCCGGTAGTATCCTCCTGTTGTTTTCCTTGCTCTTATTTATAGCTTTTACCTCTTATCTTTTTACCTGGGATGAAGATCAGGATAAAGTTTTCAATGAAGGATACCGGTTGCTTTTAGGAACGGATACGAAAGTGTCGAACCTTATGGGTACATTCGGGGCATTTATTTCTCACTTCTTCATTTATAAAGGATTCGGAATCGCTTCATACCTGATCTGTTCTTTATTTTTTGTAATCGGAGTAAACCTCTTTTTTGGCAAAAAGGTTTTTTCTATCTCCAGAAATCTCAAATACATCATTGTTGGGTTACCGCTGATCAGTATTACCGCATCTGTGCTCATGGGGAATAGCGATTTTGCCTGGGGTGGCGCTGTAGGCGATTTGGGTAAAGATTGGCTTTATCAAACCCTCGGTAAAATTGGTGCTTTCGCAGCTATCATCATTGCATTTCTGGCCTATGTGATCTGGCGGTTTAATCCTTCATTCGGTATGAAAAAGCAGGTGCCGCTTCCCACAACAGAACAGGAAGCTACTTTGATTATTGAAACCGAGGTTGCCCCTGCCAGTAAACCTAAGGAACCGAAAAATAAGGAAATCAAAGCTGTTATTGAAAAACAAGAGGAGGATGATTTCGAATTTGTACTTACTGAAAAAGAAGATAAGGAAAAACCTGAAGAACCAATAGAAGACGCTTCCATACCCAAACCTCCTATTAAGCCTGCTGATATGCCGGTTACGCCTTCGGCACTTGAATTGGAAATCAAAACTGCTGAACTGGAACCGGAAGATGATGCTCATGAAAAGGACGACAAGCCCATCAGCATACAACCTTACGATCCTATACTTGATCTTCGTGACTATAAATACCCTTCTCTTGATTTACTCGAAAATCATGGCAGTGAAAGGATTGTTCAGGATCCGGCCGAGTTGGAAACCAACAAAAATCAGATCATCAATACCCTTAAGAATTATGATATCCTGATTCAGAAAATTTCTGCAACTGTTGGTCCAACCGTTACTTTATATGAAATCATTCCTGCAGCCGGGGTTCGTATCTCCCGCATTAAAAACCTGGAAGACGATATAGCGTTAAGTCTTGCAGCTTTGGGCATCAGGATCATCGCACCGATTCCTGGTAAGGGAACCATCGGTATTGAAGTACCCAATGCGAGAAAAACCATTGTGAGCATGAAAACCTTGTTATCATCAGACAAGTTTTCTAAGAACAGTTTTTCATTACCAATTGCGATTGGTAAAAAAATAGACAATGAGAATTTCATTGTCGATCTGGCCAGTATGCCGCATTTGCTGATGGCAGGTGCAACCGGTCAGGGTAAATCTGTTGGATTGAATGCGATCCTGGTTTCGCTGCTATACAGCAAACATCCTTCTCAATTAAAGTTTGTACTGGTGGATCCCAAAAAAGTGGAACTCAGTATTTACAAAACGATCGAAAAGCATTTTCTGGCCAAATTACCCGGTGAGGAAGATGCCATCATTACAGATACCAAAAAAGTGGTGCATACCCTTAATGCGCTTTGTATTGAAATGGATAACCGTTACGATTTGCTGAAGGAAGCCGGTTGCCGGAATATCAGGGAATACAACGAAAAATTTGCTGCCCGTAAACTCAACCCGGAAAAGGGCCATCAATTTCTGCCATTTATCGTTTTGGTGGTAGATGAGTTTGCGGATTTGATCATGACTGCAGGTAAAGAAGTGGAAATGCCGATTGCCCGTTTGGCTCAGTTGGCAAGGGCAGTGGGTATTCATCTGATTATTGCTACACAACGCCCTTCAGTAAATATCATAACAGGAACCATCAAGGCGAATTTCCCTGCACGGATTGCTTTTAAAGTGAGCAGTAAAATCGACAGCCGTACCATCCTCGATGCCGGTGGTGCTGAGCAATTGATTGGCAAGGGCGATATGCTCATCAGCTTTAATGGCGAAATCGTTAGGTTACAGTGTGCTTTCGTAGACACACCTGAAGTGGATAAGATCGTAGATTTCATTGGCGAACAGCGCGGATATGCTCAGGCTTTTATGCTGCCTGAATATATTGACGGTAAAGATGCCGATGGAAAAGACTTTGACGTAAATGACAAGGATGCTTTGTTTGAAGACGCTGCCCGCCTGATTGTGATGAGCCAGAGTGGAAGCACTTCACTTTTGCAACGGAAGATGAAACTGGGTTATAACCGGGCAGGCCGTTTGATGGATCAACTGGAAGCAGCTGGCATTGTGGGCGCTAGCCAGGGAAGTAAGGTTAGAGATGTGTTGATTAAAACCGATGCAGATTTGCAAATGTATTTGGATAATATGGGATAGGTTGAGAAAATTGATAATTGACAATTGATAGTTGACAATTGATAATTGATAATTGACAATTGACAATTGACAATTGACAATTGATAATTGACAATTGATAATTGACAATTGATAATTGACAATTGATAGTTGATAGTTGACAGTTGGTTGATTAGTTGATTAGTTGATTTGTGAATAGTGCTTCACAACAATAATGTACCACGTTAAACGATTTAAACGTCTTAAACGATTTAAACGTCTTAAACGATTTAAACGTCTTAAACGCCTTAAACGTCTTAAACGCCATAAACGATTTAAACGCCTTAAACGATTTAAACGTCTTAAACGCCTTAAACACCTGAAACGAAAAAAAAACCTATGCCTAAATTTCTCCTCATCGGCCTTGGTAATATCGGTGAAGAATATGCGCACACGAGGCACAATATCGGCTTTGATGTGGTACAGGCATTTGTACAAAAGCAGGGTGGAACATTTTCGGTTGAACGGCTGGCATATCATTCGGAAGTGAAATGGAAAGGTCATCAGTTTGTTTGTATTTGTCCAACCACTTATATGAACCTCAGCGGCCGTGCTTTCAAATACTGGCTTGATAAAGAAAAAATCCCCCTCGATAATACCCTTACTATCGTAGACGATCTTGCCTTGCCGATAGATAAGATCAGGTTAAGGGCTTCGGGTACCCATGCCGGGCATAACGGGTTAAAGGATATTCAGGCTATTTTGGGTACTGACGCCTATCCGAAGTTGAGGTTTGGCATCGGCAACCAATTCCCAAAAGGTTTGCAGGCCGAGTTTGTATTGGGGAAATGGCTTCCGGATGAATGGCCGATTGTTAGCTATAAAATTGAAAAATGCATCGAAATCATTGAAAGTTATGCAAGTATCGGTATGCACAAAACAATGAGCCTCTACAATACGCTAAGCTTTAGCAACAGATAATAAATAGTATACATATTGGTTTTTCATCCCTTTTTGTTTATTTTCGCCTTCTGATTTACCATGACCCTTGACTTAACAAACGTGCTATGAAGATAATTTGTATTGGAAGGAACTATCCGGATCATGCTGCAGAACTTGGCAATGAAATACCAGACGAACCGGTTATTTTTATGAAGCCCAAAAGTGCTTTACTTCAGGCGCATACGCCATTTTATTATCCTGAATTTACCAATGAGCTTCATTATGAGTGCGAACTGGTTTTGAGGGTGTGCAAGAATGGGAAATACATTCAGGAAAGGCATGCTTCCAATTATTACAATGGCATTACTGTTGGTATTGATTTTACCGCCCGCGACATTCAGGATGAATGCAAGAAAAAGGGTCTTCCCTGGGAAAAAGCAAAAGCCTTTGATAATTCAGCAGCGGTTGGAAAATTTGTTGATATCACCCCTGATATGAACAAAAAAAATATCAATTTTTCTTTCAATAAGAACAGCGAACCGGTTCAACAGGGTAATTCCGGTAAAATGATTTTTAGTTTTGATAGCATCATCGCACATATTTCTAATTATTTCTCTTTAAACATCGGTGATTTAATCTTCACAGGCACACCAGCCGGCGTAGGAGAGTGTGTGGTTGGCGACGAACTGGAAGCCTTTTTAGAAGGTGCGAGTCTGCTGAAATTAGAAGTGAAATAGTTAGTAGTTCTCTTTGTAAGTAACGCTTTTTATTGAAGCTTTTTCATCAATTGAACATGGTATTGTAAGGCCATGAAAAGGTTTTCTTTTTTCTCCATATCGCATATAAGTTGTTTTCGCTTGTATGCATGTAATTTGAACACTCCCTCGGTTTCTATAGGCAACGATTTCCATTGATGCAAGGCAACTCTGGCACGGCTGAAAAGAGCCAAAGAAAGGAGCCCCAGGAATTGCTTCACCGCCTTCCGATTAAATCCATTGAAATGTTGGTATTGATAAGCATTTTGGAGTGCCTCACTAAACTTCATTTCCATCGCTTCCATATCGGTTGTTGAAGTGATCAGGGTGCGCACCTTGCTTTCACGGTCTTTGTATACATCAAAAATATCATTTGCCCATTGCATGAGTCCGCCAAGCCTGAAAAGGATTTCATTTTCCTGTTGATGGGGTTGGGGTGAAATGCCCGAACGGTAGAATAAAAGGGAATAACCTCCTTTCTGTAAAGTGATTTCTTCAATTCTTTGCAGGGATAAGGTTTCATCAGTTTGCGATTTGCTGCAAACCTGTGCATCATAAACCAATTTTAGGGTATTGATCAGGTGGTTTGAATTTGGCGAACTTGCAATGGCCTTTTTAAAAAAGTATTGAAAAAGCTGTTCATTGCTTCGTTGGGGTTGATTGGTGCCTTCCATCAATGCTGCAATGGCTGAGTTGCTGAGCATAGCCTGATCAAAAAAGTCGTCGAAGAGTCCGGTCATAGCACCTAAAGCGGTAAAACACTCCCTGTTCCGGATGTTGAAGGGTACCTGATGCAATTGGGCAAATGCTTCACCAAGTACGGCAGGTACAGCCAGACCATAATAGCTGGTAATTTTTACCAGATCTTTTTCTTCTAACGAACCATCATTATTGTGCATGGATTCATTTAATACCGAAAAAACTTCATGGCGCAGAAACTTCCGTTGTTTTTGAAGTTGCCTGATGATGTTGATCAGGGTAAACAAACTTCTTTCTTTAAAAAGTAAGGTAAATATTAGCCACATATTTTCATCAACCTGTTAGTCGGCATAAAAACCGATGAGTGATGCAAAATACATTTCCGTCCAGCCTATTGTTATGTTTTCATAATCTTCTTCGGGGATATTGGTATGCCTTAGTTCAACCGAGCAGCCTTTCTTATCTTCATGAAGTAAAAAAGTTACAATGGAAACGCTTTCCTGTTCGCCAAAATACCATTCCTGAACAATTTTTTTAAAGGGGATAAATTCAATATTCCTGCCGCATATGCTGCCTTCCCATAAAGAGAATTCGGTGTCTGCATCCGGTTCCATTATTGCAGGCGACCCGCTCCATAACTGGATGGTAGCTGCATTGGTGAGCGCCTTATAAACCATTTCGGGGTCGGCGCCTACGATGTAATATTTTTTGAAATCTTTCATGAGTTTACATTAACCGTTACAATTAACAAGTTTTACCCAAAGGAAATTTGTAAATTTGAATACAAATTAAGCTATTCCGCCTGAAGCAGGAATGGCATCAAATTGTAAATGTTAAGCGATGAAAAAAATATCCTTTTATAGCATCCTGTTTTTATTCTTTTCCATTCTGCTCAATGAATCTTTTGCACAGTACAAAACCTACAAACTTAATCCTAAAGGGGATACCATCAATGCTATCAATCAGCAGGGAGAAAAAGTAGGCAAATGGGTGATAGAAGTTGCCGAAATCAGGGGTGAACCCGGTTATGTGGAAGAAGGTATTTATAAAAAAGGGTATAAGGATGGATACTGGCGCAAGTATTCCATTGAAGGCGATTTGCTGGCTGTTGAAAATTACATATTGGGAGGAAAAGACGGGTTGCAACAGTATTTTTCTCCGCTCGGCGATTTAGTTCAGGAAGAAAACTGGAGGGGGTATAATCCCGACGCCCCTTATGATACAGTGGCGGTGTATGGAACAGGAAGTGGTGAAATCATTGATTACAAAATTGTAAAGGCCGAACCTTATAGTGTTAAGCATGGCGAATGGAAATATTATGAACCCGGATCGGGCAGGTTGCTCAGAACGGAAAAATGGGAGCGCAACAACCTGGTTAATCCCAATGCTCCTAAACCTGAAAGTGCATCTCTTGATAAACCCAAAAAAGTTGAAAAAACCCCTGAAATGCTGGAATGGGAAAAGAAAAATAGTGGTAAAAAAGGTGCCGTAAGGGATGGCAGAACCGGACTTTAATTGCAGGAATATTCTGGAAAAAACAATATGACAAAGCTAGTTTACTTCATGAACTAAGGGTGAATTATGTTTTTTCTGCCAAACTTTTTTTAACAGGAGGTAACTCAGGGTGCCAATAACTACTCCTATAAAAGAGCCCGCACAAACATCTTCAATAAAATGCTGACCAAGGTAAACCCTTGAATAACCCACCAGAACAGCAATGATCATAGAAAAAATCGCTACAGTTGTTTTTTGAGTACATAATGAAATCATCACAGCAGCAGCAAATATCGTTGTAGTATGCCCAGATGGGAATGAATTCTGATGATATAGTGAAATCCATGCTGCATGATGGATAAGTAATTCCGGACTGATGAAGCCAGCCGGCCTCCGAAAATGAAGAATCGGTTTTATCACTTGTACGATAATCCCTGAAATAATGTAACTCAACATCAAACCCACTGCCAGTTTTTTCTGTTTCAGAAAGAAAAGCAACAATGAGAGCAAAATGATAAAAAGCCCATCACCCAGGTAGCTGATAATGGTAAAAAAAACATCGAAAAAACTACTATAGGCACTATTGATAAAGAGGAATGAAACTTTCTTTGTAGCTAAGGTACTAACAATAAAAAGTGTGATGAAGTATGGAATATAAAGAATAAAGAAAGTTTTGTTCCACCGATC
>JAPLEF010000026.1 GCA_026391525.1 Sphingobacteriales bacterium | reverse complement strand
TATCAATCGTCCATTATCAATTCTCAATTGTCAATTGTCAATTGTCAATTATCAATTCTCAATTGTCAATTGCCAATTCCATGTCTCTTATCAACATCTTCTCCCTATTCGCCATTTCCCATGCCGTATAAAAAATCATCCTAGCACGTTTTTCAAATAAGGGCCAGTTGATCCATTCAATATCATCAGTGGGTTTATGGTAATCAGCTTTCAACATCCCATCATAAAAAAATAAAACCGGCACTCCTTTTCGTGCAAAATTATAATGGTCGCTGCGGTAATAGATCCGGTTAGGATCATTGGGGTCATCAAATTTATAATCGAGCACCAATCCTGTATGTGCCGCATTAATACCCTCATTTATGATGGGCAGTTCACTGCTGATTTTATTATGGCCAACTACATATACATAATTCAATGAGTCGGCTGATGTACGTTCTGTGTCTATCCTGCCAATCATGTCGGTATTCAAATCAGCAGTTGTTTTTTCAAGCGGGTAAATGGGATGATCTGAATAGTATTCACTGCCCCATAATCCTTTTTCTTCACCACTCACCGCCATAAATACAACAGTGCGTCTTGGCCCTTTGCCTTCTTTTTTTGCCCGGGCAAATGCAGCAGCCATTTCCATTACGGCAACCGTTCCACTTCCATCGTCATCTGCGCCGTTATAGATTTTTCCATCACGGATACCCAAATGATCATAATGGGCAGTTAGAAAAAGGTATTCTTCTTTTTTATCCGTTCCTTCCACAATGCCAATAATATTGCTTGCATCGGTTCGCTTTTTTATTTTTTCAAATTGGCCTTTTATGTTTTTTTCAACTGCGATAAAATGTTTAAGAAAAATCTCATTGGTTTTGGCCCGGCTGATTGGATCATAAATTTTTTCGCCAAACAATTTTTGTGCAGCTGCATGGGAGATCATCATGTAGGGCAGCGCGGTATTAGAGATTTTATCCGACGGATAATAGAGATTCGATTTAATGCTATTCTCTTTCACACGTTGTGTAAACAAATTCGTGGCAGGATTAATAAGCATAACGGCAACAGCTCCTTTGTTTGCAGCCAATGCTATTTTTTTTGACAATCCCGGAAAGGTCCAGGCTGAAGCTTTGTTTTCTCCCGCTATGAAGTACTTGTCTTCTTTTTTGGGTTCACCCAAACAAATAACCACTATACTGCCTTTCACATTTAATCCTTCATAATCGTCGTAAGCTGAATCGGATATGCCATAACCTGCAAAAACAATCCGGTTGCTTTCAAAAGACCCGCTTTCATTTTGCGTCAACGGGAAAATGAAATCCATTGTATTTTGCCAGGCAACACCGTCTAGGGAAATGCTTGTTTTAATCAAACTGTCCTGGTAAAGCGGGAAAAACTGTTCATAACTGCTAAGGGTAGCTGCTTTTTGGAGACCAATATTTGCAAATGTACTTGCAATGTATGCAGCTGCTTTTCGCTGGCCCCGGGTGCCTGTTTCCCGGCCTTCCATATCATCTGCAGCAAGGATGGATAGTTTCGATTGCAATCCATTCATGGTTATCAGTTCAGCATATTTTTCCGGAACATTTTCCTGAGCCTGCACTGCAAGTGAAATGGTAAGCAACAGTAAGGAGAGTATATTCTTTGTAACCGTCATCATTTTAGTTGTGGGTAATTTTTTTTGAAATTGGAATAAATGGCAAAATCTTTTTAGACTAAATTTTAGCAATGCGATTTTGATGCCTGCCTCCTTCGAAAGCGGTATTCATAAAAGTATCCAGCATTTTCTCAGCATCGCCATCTCTTACAAACCTTGCCGGAATGCAGATGATATTGGCATCATTATGTTTGCGGGCAAGTTCTGCCAGTTCTTCACCCCAGCAGATGGCAGCCCTGATACCGGCATGTTTGTTTGCTGTGATGGCAACTCCATTGGCACTTCCGCAAAGCAAAATCCCAAATGCGGCCTCTCCACTTTCTACAGCGCGTGCAACAGGATGTGCAAAATCCGGGTAATCAACTGAATCTTTAGAATAGCAACCATAATCTTTAAAAACCATTTTTTCGCCTTCTAAAAATGAAATCAAATCTTCTTTGCAATCGAATCCGGCATGATCACATCCGATGGCAATGGGTTTTTTTAAATCAAAAGCATACATAAAGAAGGGATTTAAAATGATTGTAAAGAAAATATAGAGTTGGTTGATTAAGCTATTGCTTTGTAAAATTATCAAATCAACGAATAGAAATCAATTCTATCTGCCGGCTTAGGCAATAGTTTTCAGTTTTATTTAACTCCATTCTTTTGAACGTTTTGATTGTTCCTTATCCACCCTGCTTGCAATGATTACGCTCAACTCATACAGTAGCAAAAGTGGAACGGCTACAATGATCTGACTCGTCCAATCGGGCGAAGGAGTAATCACCGCTGCAAGGATCAGGATCACTACAAGGGCATATTTCCGGTAGGTTTTAAGAAAGCTGCCTGTAATCAATCCGATTTTTGCCAGCACATAGGCCAGCACCGGCAATTCGAATGCAATGCCGCAACCCAGCACAATCTGGTTCAGCGTATCAATGTAATCATCAAGGGTTGGCATATATTTATATGCTCCGGCAGATCCCAGGGTAAAATTGGCCAGGAAGTTGAAAGTAAAAGGCGCCAACAGGAAATAACCAAATGCAGCACCGGTAAAAAAACAAAGTGAAACCCACAAAATACTGCCTCTTGAATATTTTATTTCTTTAGGAGAGAGCGCAGGTTTGATGAATTTCCAGAGTTCCCAGAACAAGTATGGAAATGCGATAATGATTCCTGAAATCATGGAAATAGACAATGCCGACATGAAAGGCCCGCTGATGGTATTACCCTGAAGAGGGATACTAACCGGCGGCATGCAAAGGGCTTCGCCGATATGAAGCCAATGCCCGAAGCTGCACAAGGCACTGTAGGTAATAAAATTTGAATTCGCCGGAGCATATATTACATGGTCGAAAACCCAATCTATATTGATAAAAACCGCTACGGTAACTATTAACCACACAATCAGGGCACGCACAATATGCCAGCGCAGCGCTTCCAGATGATCCATAAAACTCATTTCGGCCTGACCGTTTTCGCCGGTTCTGCTGAGTTTGCTTAAAAAGCTGGTTTTATTTTGTACGCTGGTGGCCAAATCGTTAGTAGTTGAACTGCAAAGGTAACGTTCCTCTCCCTTTATCTTTTAACCGATTGTTGAAATTGATTTGCTCAAAAAGGAAAGCCCCTGTAGAAACAGGGGCCGTTTACCAAAACTAACTGCTTATGAGAAAATTAAAAAAACAATTGATAAAATCAATGTGGCAATATCAATGCCATTCTATAACCGGTGACGTTAATGATTTGCAAAAACAAATCATTTAATTCCTTACCGGGAAGATAAAAACAATCCCGAGTGAAAAAAGTTTTCCTTTATTGATGTTTTTTGAAATACTTTATTGCTGAGTGGTGAGTTTTTCAGCATTTTCTGCAAACTGCAGTGCTTCAATGAATTCCTGTACTTCACCATTCAACACCGAATCGAGATTGTAAACGGTGAGTCCGATGCGATGATCAGTAACCCTGCCCTGAGGGTAATTGTAGGTGCGGATTTTAGCGCTGCGGTCCCCCGTGCTTACGAGGCTTTTTCTTTGTCTGGATATGGCTTCTTCCGCTTTGCGCACTTCTTCATCGTATAATTTGGTACGGAGCATATCCATCGCTTTTTCCCTGTTGCCCAACTGGCTTCTTTCTGTTTGACAAACTACTACAATACCGGTTGGTTTATGGGTAAGGAAAACTTTGGTTTCAACTTTGTTTACATTCTGGCCACCGGCACCGCCACTTCTTGCCGTTTCCATCTTTACATCACTTTCTTTGAGTTCAAAATCAACCTCTTCCGCTTCAGGCATTACGGCAACAGTTGCCGCACTCGTATGAACCCGGCCGCTGCTTTCTGTTTCCGGCACCCTTTGTACCCGGTGTACACCGCTTTCAAATTTGAGTGTTCCATATACTTCATCCCCGGTAACTTCTACCTGAACTTCTTTGTAACCGCCAACCGTGCCTTCACTTTCGCTGAGAATGGCTGTTTTCCATCCTTTTTTCTCACAGTATTTAAGGTACATTCTCAACAGGTTGCCTGCAAAAAGGGAGGCTTCATCGCCACCGGTTCCGGCCCTGATTTCGAGAATGGCATTCTTATCGTCGTAGGGATCTTTAGGAATCAGCATATTGCGAATCAGCTTTTCGAGTTCTTCTTTTTTTTCTTCCAGGATGGGGAGTTCGGTTTTGGCCATATCGCGCATTTCCTCATCGTCTGATTCCAGTACTTCCTTATTGAAGCCGATGTTTTCTAACAGTGAAACATATGCATTACGAACGTCTACAATCTTACCCAAACTTCTGTATTCCTTACTCAGGGAACTGAACTTCTTATTGTCACTAACAATTTCAGGATTGGTAAGGGCAACACCCAGATCGTCGAATTTCGCTTTGATGGCTTCCAGTTTATCTAACATAACGTATTTTTATTTTTCCTGAACAGAGAAAAGCCGCTCTTTTCCAGCTCAGGCAGGTTACCATCAGGCAAAAAATCACCTGTACTGTAAAGGGCTGTAAATTTACATCATATCAATCAATCCCATTGAATAGAAAATATCGTGCAGAAAAGTTATTTACAGGCCATGAGTTTCTTGGCGAAGATTGGGTGCTCATCACTAATGAGGTTGGTAAAATAATAGATACTGTTCCCATTCATGAAGCTGGCGAATCAGTAGTGTATTATCCGGGTACCTTGTTACCGGGATTTATTAATGCCCATTGCCATTTGGAACTTTCGCATCTGAAAGGCGTCATTCCCAGGCACACAGGACTGGTTGATTTTTTAATGGGCGTATTGCAACACAGAAACACAGATTCCCTGGTGATACAGGAAGCCATTGAAAAGGCAGAAAAGGAAATGATTCTAAACGGTATCGTTGCCGTAGGAGATATCTGTAACCAAACCGATACCTTATTACAGAAACAAAAAGGACGGCTAAAGTATCATAATTTTATTGAAACTAATGCCGTACTTCCAGCAATGGCTGAAAAACGTTTTAACAACGCGCTTGAAGTGTATCATCAGTTTTCGCACACGCCTTACCGTAACAGTATAGTGCCTCATGCTCCTTATTCGGTTTCATCGGAATTATTTTCTATGATCACATCTCTGCCGGGCAATAAACGGCTTTGTATGCACAATCAGGAAACACAAGCCGAGAATGAACTTTTTAGGACGGGTAAAGGAGATTTTCAAAGGCTTTATGATGCTTTGGGTATCCAGCATTCATTCGGGAATCTACCCGTTAATTCCTCTTTGCAACAGGTATTGCCCCATTTTAAACCGGAAAGCTCTTTGATGCTTGTTCACAATCTGGCTACTCATGACGATGACATCGAATGGTTACTCAAGAAACGTCCACTCGAAGAATGTGAAACCAGTTTTTGCATTTGTGCAGGAGCCAATCTTTATATTTCAAACCAATTACCCAATATACCGATGCTTTCGGATTCGGGAATACCGCTGGTAATCGGTACCGATAGTCTGGCTTCGAATGATGAGCTGAACATTTATCATGAATTAGAAATCATACATGAGCGTTTTCCTGCAATTCCCTGGGAGAAACTTTTCAAGTGGGCAACCCTAAATGGTGCTATCGCGCTGGGCATGGACAATCAATTGGGAAGTTTTGATAAAGGGAAAACGCCGGGGGTGGTGCAGGTGTGGGGGGGGAAAGCGAATAGGATTATTTGATAATTGACAATTGATAATTGACAATTGATAATTGATAATTGATAATTGACAAGGAATGAAGAACAAGGAACAAGGAACAAGGAACAAGGAATAAGGAACAAGGAATAAGGAACAAGGAATTGGGAAAGTTGAGGGCAGGTAATTTGCGATATAATTTCGAAATATACTTTATCATGTAATCCTTAACCGACGTTCAATACGGTTTCTAAAATGGATATCGATTTAAGTGCCGTGAAATCCGGAATATGGATGGCATAAAAGCTAACATAGGCTTTCAATAAATTTCGTCTTTGTTGTTGTGTTAACTGGATTTGTGCCAGTTCATCCGGATGCTGAACCTTTAGAAGATCCATGCTTTGACGGGCTAGTGCATTTGATAAATAGTTTTGATGACCGGGTTGTGTATCCGAAAAACAACCTTCTTCCAGATCGAGGTAAACTTCCTCTGTTCCCATTCTTCCCGGTGTTGCATCCTGCAAACGAAAGCCGAAGAAAGGACTGAGTTGCAGACAAAAAAACAAGGGCAGGTTAGCCACAACAGAAGGCACGGCGCGATCAAGATTAACCAGCAAGTCTTCACAGAAATAATACAGGTCTTCTTGTTTTTCAGGTTGACGCAGCAACTTGTGCAGCATTTCCACCACAAAAAGAGCAATGCTGTTTTTAATCACATTGCTTTGAACATGCTCGTATAAGATGGCACGGCTGCTTTCACGGATCCGCTGCATATTTTTTATCGGATGATGATATGCTTCAAGATGTAAGATAGATGCAGGCTGATACAATGCTGCAGTATTCCCTTTTTTACCCGCAGTTCTGGCACCATTAACAAGGTAAGTCTGGATACCAAAAAGTTCTGTAAACACAGTAACCACCAGGCTGCTGTCGCCATATTTTACATTTCGCAAAACAATTCCCCTGGTTTTATGTGTCATGGGTGGTTTGAAAAGCGGCTATTTATTTTCTTGCCGTTCTTCACAAATAAACTTTCTTTGTGCAAATTAACGATCCTTCACCTCAATATTTGGTTCTATGTGGCAACACCTGGGAAAATTCGTCATCAGGCACCGGCTCATCTTATTATCATTACTCTTTGCAGGAACACTGGTTATGGGCTACTTCGCTTCCAAAGTGAAGCTGAGTTATGAATTCTCGAAGGCTATTCCAACTGATAATGCCCGTTACCGCGATTACCTGCAGTTTAAAGAAATGTTTGGTGATGATGGCAACCTGCTGGTGGTTGGGGTTCAAACACCCGCATTTTTTCAATTGGCACATTTTAAGGCGTACCGGGAAATGCAGGCATCAATCAAAAAAGTTAACGGCGTAGAAGATGTGATCAGTGTACCCGGTGCAGTTAGTTTGGTGAAAGATAGTCTGGAAGAAAAATTAACTGCCCAAAAAATCTTTCCTGAAACGATAAATAATCAGGCAGAACTGGATGAAGCAAAATCTACTTTTCTTAACCTGCCCTTTTACCGGTCGTTGCTTTACAATCCTCAAACATCCGCTTATCTTCTTGGTGTACGGATCAATAAAGAAATTTTAAATTCTCCTGATAGGGTGAAAGTGGTAGATGGTATTATCGCAGCCGCTACAAAATTTGAACAGGTTACAAGTACCTCTACTAAATTGAGTGGATTGCCATTGATACGCACAGTTGTAGGCTCCCGTATACAAAAGGAGATGAAACTTTTCCTTTTTGGTTCACTGGCTTTCAGCGTATTGATTTTATTCCTTTTCTTTCGTTCCATCAGTACAACTTTGCTTTCTCTTGCTGTAGTGGTGATCGGTGTGATTTGGACAGTAGCATTGATTTATCTTTTTGGTTATAAAATCACTTTACTTACCGCATTGATTCCTTCACTGGTAGTGGTGATCGGCATACCCAATTGCATTTATTTCATCAACAAGTACCATACCTCTTACCTTAATAGCGATTATGCCGAGCCGTTAGCTAAAAAAAATGCCGCTCTTGTTGCCATGGTGAGTAAGATGGGTATTGTAACGCTGTTCTGCAATATCACTGCCGCTATTGGGTTTGCCGTTTTTGCCCTCACCCGTAGTGCGATTTTGAAGGAGTTCGGGGTGGTGGCCGGGTTAAGTATCATGGTGATTTTTCTGGTGTCGTTTATCCTGCTTCCTGCAATGCTCAGTTATCTTCCGGTACCGAAACAAAAACAACTTGCTTATCTTAATAACCGTTGGATTGGCGCTTTTCTTGACAGGATTGAACGTTGGGTTTTTAGTCATCGGAAAAGCATTCTCGCCATCACCAGCATTGTTGTGCTGGTTGCTGTTGCGGGAATATTGCGATTAAAATCGGTTGGCTATATAGTAGATGACCTGCCTAAAACGGATAAGATTTATACCGACCTTAAATTCTTTGAAACGCATTTCAAAGGGGTGATGCCTTTGGAGATAGTGATTGACACGAAAAAACGGAACGGGCTTACCGGATTGAAAGCGCTTACTGTTTATGAAAAAGTAGATTCTTTGGCTGGTTTTATCAGTAGCATGCCATCGATGAACCGTCCGCTTAGTGTAGCCGAAGGGTTGAAGTTTGCCAAGCAGGGATTTTATGATAATGATTCAACTCAGTATCTGATGCCCAATACATTTGATGGGGCATTCGTAGGCGATTATCTGAAACCCGGGAAAAAGCAGGCCGACAGTACGGGTTCGAATAACTTTGCTAAAATGCTGCAATCCTTTATTGATAGCGGCCGCCGTTATACCCGTTTGAGTGTGAGCATGGCCGATATCGGAACAGAAGCCTTACCGCCGGTGCTACAAACAATAGAAAAAAAGGCCGGTGAATATTTTGATAGCAGCCAGTATAAAGTAACCCTTACCGGAACCAGTATCACTTTTTTAGAAGGCAGCAGGTTTATCATCAATGGATTAAAGGAAAGCATCTTATGGGCTTTTTTATTGATTTCATTGTGCATGCTTTACCTGTTTAAATCGTTTAGGATTCTCATCTGCTCGCTGATTCCCAACCTGGTGCCATTGGTGGTTACGGCTGGTGTAATGGGTTGGGCAGGTGTGCCTTTGAAGCCATCTACCGTATTGGTATTCAGCGTGGCATTGGGAATTGCTGTAGATATCACCATACGCTTTCTGGTAAATTATCGGCAGGAGTTACCGGTAACCGGGTTTCATGTAGAACAGGCGGTGCGGAATACCGTTCAGCAAACCGGTTTGAGTATCATTTATACTTCTTTGGTGCTTACGGCGGGTTTTATCATTTTTTGCGCCAGCAGTTTTGGGGGCACATTTGCCCTCGGTTGGTTAACTTCTGTAACGCTTTTAGTAGCCACCATCACCAATCTGGTACTGCTTCCGGTGTTATTGTTGATATTCAACCCGAAAAAAGGGGAAAAGTCATGATTTTGTCAATTTTTCATTAGTTTATTTTATTTTTCAGCCATATAGAAGGTATGTGCAGCAAAAAGTTCTACAAACTTGTCTAACTTTTTTAACATTTAATTAATTCGCTGCTATATTTGCACAAATCAATCAAACAACCTCATATGAAGAAAGTAATTTTATCATTACTGGTTTCGATGGCATTAGCTTTTAGTGCATCTGCACAGAAGACCGTTACCGGTAAAGTAACGGATGCTGATGGAAAGCCGGTATCTGGTGTTTCTGTAACTGTTAAAGGTACTGCGGTAGGTACATCAACTGCTGCCGATGGCACCTATTCTATTGTAGTGCCTGCCGATGGCAAGGTGCTTGAATTTAGTTCGGTGGGTTTTGAAGCTCAAACGGCAACTATTGGTAACAAAGTGCTTTTATCGCCGGTATTGGTAAATACGGAAGCTAAAGAGTTGGGCGAAGTGGTAGTTACCGGTATCAGTAAAGTAAAAAAATCGCAGTACACGGGTGCAACCACCAAACTGGATGAAAAGCAATTGAAGAGCCAGCCGGTGGGTTCATTTGAACAGGTTTTACAAGGTAGGGTACCGGGTGTAACCTCACTCACTGGTAGTGGTGCTCCGGGTTCTCCATCTAATATTATCATCAGAGGAAGCGGTTCAATTCAGGGTGGATCAACACCGCTTTATGTAGTTGATGGTATTCCGGTAGAGGCCTCAGTATTTCAGGGTTTCAACTCAAACGATTTTGCTTCTATTGATATCTTAAGAGATGCCTCTGCCGCTGCTTTATATGGTTCAAGAGGTTCAGCAGGTGTTATTGTAGTGACTACAAAAAGAGGTACTGGTGGTAAAATGAGAGTGGGCTATTCCGGTCAAATGGGGGTAAAATCTAAACCTGATTTTGCATTCCGTTCCATGACTACAGAAGAATTGTTGAGGGCACAGGATCAATATGGTCAAGTAGTTGCCCAGGGCAATGCCAACAGTCCTACTGCGAATGATTTGAACATTCCCGGGTTTTACTATTCTCCTAACAATCCTCGTTACGGTGCCTTATCAGCAGGTGAAAAGGTTGAGAATGCCCGTTTATTGGATTCCATTTCAAGAATCAATACCAACTGGAACGATCAGATCTTCCGCAACGGTAATTTCAGCAACCACCAGATCACCTTATCCGGTGGAACAGGCAAGACCCGTTTGTACAGCAGCATCGCCTTATACAATGAAGAAGGGATCACGCCTCGTACCGACATGAAAAGGGTTACGGTGCGTAACAATATGGATTATGCAGATGATAAACTTGTTTTGGCAGTTAATTCCAATCTTGCCTATACCAAACGTAATTTTCAACAATCAACTGTAGGTAAAAGCCTTGGTAATCCATTCTTAACTTCTGCAGTAAATGTTCCTTATGCCAAAGTGTTTAATGATGATGGTAGTTATGCTACAGGTGTAGGTAACTCTTATGGAGCAGCCAATCAGCTGGATTTAACCAAATATGACGAGAACTATAACAACCAATTTAAAGGAACATTAAGTTTTGTATTAAATTATCGGTTTGCCAAGCATTTTTCTGCAGGCATAACTACAGGTGTTGATTTCAGGGAAACACAAAACACCAACTATGGTAGTAAGCAGGCCTTTCTTAGAGCGACCTCTACTTCTATTACGGGAAGAGAAGGTTTTATTTTGGAAGGGTTGACACGTTTCTTGAGAACAGATGTTCGTCCGAACATTACGTACAGGAATTTGTTCAAAGACAGGCATGATTTGGAGGTTTCCGTATATGGAGAATACATCCGTGAGTTTGCCAAATCATTCAGTGCCCGTGGTTATGTTACCGATGCCAAAAGGCCAAATACCATTGCTGCAGTGGTACCGGGCACTGCCGCAAATCAATTGTATCAATCTGTAGGTGGTGGAAAATCCCAAAATGCGTTAGTATCAGGCTTTGCTTCTCTACGTTATACATTAGATGGAAAATATACTTTGACAGGCTCCTATCGTCAGGATGGATCATCCAAACTACCAGAAGCCAACAGGTGGACAGGTTTCTATTCTATTGGTGGTGTTTGGGACGCGACTAAAGAAGATTTCTTACGTAACAACCGTACACTTAATGTGCTCCGTTTGAAACTAAGTTATGGTAGTGCTGGAAATGCAGATAATTTCCCAGGTGGTGATTACCCCTACCAAGCAACTTATGGTGCCGGAGCCTATTCAGGTTTGAATACCATTGGTGCCACTTATCCTGGTAATCCGGATTTGAGATGGGAAACAACTTATACATTAAACTTTGGTATTGATTTTGAAATGTTCAATCGCAGGTTATATGGGGATATCAACTTGTATGACAAACGCACCAAAGACCTCTTCGTACGGAAACCACTCTCTGCAGTCTCAGGTTTTGGTTCATTGGATATTAATGCCGGAGAATTGGGAAATAAAGGAGTAGAAGTAAGTTTGAATTATGATGTAATTAGTAGAAAGGATTTTGTTTGGACTATTTTTGGCAATTTCTCTTATAATAAGAATGAAGTACTCAGCCTTGGTGGTTTACAGCCATATGAAGATGGGACAGAATTGATTAAAGAAGGTCTTCCATTAGGCAGCCATTTTGAAGTGAAGTGGGCTGGTGTAGACGCAGCAACCGGCAGGCCATTGTATTATGATTTAAACGGAAACCTCACTACTACCTACAGTGCTGGTGACCGTGTGCAGGATTTTGGAACCTGGGAAGCGCCCTGGAGAGGTGGTTTCGGAACCAGTGTCCGTTTCAAAGGTTTTGATTTGAGTGTATTGTTCAGTTGGCAGAGTGGGGCTAATAAAGTGGACAACCTGGAATATTTTGTAGAAAATCCAGCCGGTTTCCTTGCCGTTGGATACAACCAATCCTCAGATCTGCGTTTCTGGCAAAAACCCGGTGATATCGTGAATACCCCAAGTCCACTTTATGGAACTAATTTCTCTTCTAAAATCATTCACGACGCTTCTTTCCTCCGTTTACGAGAACTGAGGATGGGATACACTTTACCGAGAGCAACATTGGATAAAGTGAAATGGATTTCCAATCTAAACTTCTTTGTACAAGGAAATAATCTTTTCCTTTGGACCAAGTGGAGAGGCCGTGACCCTGAAGCTGGAAATACTAACATCAACCTGAGTGAATTCCCTAATCCACGCACCGTTACTGCAGGTATTGATGTAACTTTTTAATTCAAATTAAACGAGAAAGAAAATGAAACATACAAAATACATGATTTACCTGCTGGTTGCCCTAAGCAGTTTCAGTAGTTGTAAAAAAGAACTTGATCAACAACCCACCGACTTATTTAGTGATGCAAATGCGTTCATTACGATGGACGATGTTCAAAGAGGAACTAATGGCGCCTATGGTCGTTATGGTGCTTACGCCAGTGATATATATGCTAGTGCGTTAACCTCTGACGAAGCACGTTTGGGGCCTGATAATTCGGGACAAGGTGCACTTACTTATAGATATCAATATGCATCAGATGGAACAACAGGTGGCGATGTAATCGGTGCTTTTTATGGTTATTACAGCATGATTGATCAGATAAACCGTGTTTTGCCAAAAGTTCCCACTGTAACGGCTACTCCCGCCGAAGAACCTCGCCGTAATATCTTAAAAGGGCAATTGTTGGCACTAAGAGGAATTGCTCATTTTGGTCTCTTACAATCTTATTGCAAAAATTATGATGCGGCTGATACACGTGGTATTCCTGTAATGCTGGTTTCAAATCCATTGGCGTATCCTCCACGAAACACAATGGCAGAAACGATTACACAAATAGAATCAGATTTGACCGAAGCAAAAACTTTACTTCCTGCCGTAACTGCTGCTGATTTTAAGGATACCGTAATGAATAGAATCAATATCGCGGCTTATCAGGCACGTATTGCCTTGTATAAGCGTGATTATGATGCAGCGATTGGCTTTGCTTCTGAAGTAATCAATTCGGGTATTAAACCATTGGTTTCTGGTCCTCAATTTCAGGCAATATGGACTGATGATACTGATAATGAAGTGTTGTTCCGAATTCGTTATGAAACCAGTACAGCTATTGGGGGCTTGTGGACAACTACTGGCGACAATGTTTATATTGCGCCTTCTGATAAATTGGTTAATAGTTATATAACTAACGATATTCGTTTAAATGCATATATCGGTCAGACAATCAATGGTGCAAAAAGGTGTGTGGGTAAATATTATAGTTCCTCACGCGGTGGTCGTGTCGTAGACATGAAAGCCTGTCGTACGGCAGAAATGTACCTGATCCGTGCAGAAGCCTATGCCAAAAAAGCTTCTCCGGATGTTACTTTAGGTGCAGCCGATTTAAACCTATTGCGGAGCAACCGCATCGCTGGTTATGCCAATCAGGTATTTGCATCTGCTACTGATTTATTCAATGCTGTTATTGAGGAAAGATTTAAAGAGCTTTGCTTTGAAGGTTTCAGGATTTTCGATTTGAAGCGCAATAATTTACCGGTGCAACGTTTGGCTGCCGATGCCAGTGCTGCCTGGCAAACTTTACCTGCAGGCGATTACCGCTTTGTATTCCCTATTCCAAATGATGAGCTTCTTGCTAATCCGCAAATGGTTCAAAACGATGGTTATTAATAATAAATTTGTCTTAAATTACATACCTAAAAAATAATAAAATGAAATCTTCAAACCGCATTACACTACTGGCTTTAGCCGCCTTTGGATTTGTTCTGGGAGGTTGCGATAAAACCAAGCCTTACGATATTGATGTGGCTCCACCGGAAGCACATTTTGTGAACGAAAGAAATGTGAATTATTCTGCAGCCGATAACCCAACTCCTGTTTTCAATGTAATTGTAGGTACAACAGATGTAGCCAAGGTAGACCGTACCGTTACCTATAAAGTAACGCCTATTTCAAATGCTATAGCGGGAACGGATTATAGCATTGCTACCGGTAATACTACCGGTACCGTTACCATTTTAGCCGGACAAGCTACTGCAAACATTCCTTTACAGGCAACGTATGCTTCATTTGCAAACGGTGAACGCGATACCTTGATGTTTACTATTGAACAACCATCATTGAAGCCCTCCACTTTTCTGGATACTGTAATCGTAGCTATCCGTGGTGCTTGCTTTGAAGGAGATGTAAACCTTACCGAATTCCTGGGTACTTATGCCAACACTAATGAAACATTTGGTAACTCACCTTATGGCCCATACATAACTACCATTAGCAGTGTAAGCCAATTACCAGGTGCAACTACAGGTTCTGTTGTAGTTACCAATATCTGGGATAATGGTTGGGCTCCAATTACGATTGATCTGGATTGGACGAATCCTGCTGCACGTGTAACCAGTTTATTGCAGCAAGATAATATCGCCGATGGTGGTAGCGTAAATCCGCAATATGCAGGTATCAGTACCGTAACTGTTACTAACCCAAGTGCAACTTCTTTCCCCGGTGTAAGAGGTACTTTCTCTATCTGTAACCAAACTTTGGTTTTGAAAATGAGGATTTGTTTATTACCATTGGGCTGTTTTGGTACTACTATGTATACAGTGAATATGGCCAGATAATATTGAATATGTTTTATAGAAAAGCCGCAGTAATGCGGCTTTTTT
>JAPLEF010000107.1 GCA_026391525.1 Sphingobacteriales bacterium | reverse complement strand
TCCATTAAAATTAAACCATTACAATTCATCACTTAGTTATTTAGTTGTAACATTCATATTGGTAACCTTGGCCACTTTTGTAATTGTTGATTTGTTGATGCAATAAAACTTACTCAATATTTTTTGGTATCTGGCAGCTTATGAATTAGCATTGGCGGCAGCTGTGGACCAATACTGGGCTTTTTTTTACCAAATATGGGAGAAGGTAGTTTGCTCATATACTATCCTTTTGAAGTTGCTGTATTAATTGAGTTTTTTTTACTTAACACCGGCTTTTCCATGAAAAATAAAATACTACAACAGCAGTAATAAAAGCACAGCAAGAAATGATTAAGAGGTATAAGAAGAAGAAAACGTTGATTAGTTGGCTGTTTGAATAGAAAAGTTGAAAAAGCTAAAATCTGCTTTCTCTTTTTTATCAATTGCGCTTTGCCAAATGCCTACTTCAAATTGCCAACTAACCTACTCACTAATAATAGGGATGTAGCAACACAAATAATAATTTTAAATTTGTATATGTTTATAAAAGTATTTATTTACGACGATAACAATGCACGGAGAGATAGCCTGAAAGCCTTGCTAGAACTTAATCCTGAACTATTATTTGTTGGCCAGGCAGCTGATTGCAGCCATATAGAAAAAGATATGACCCTCGCTATGCCCGATGTGGTGCTGATGGATATTAATATGCCTAACGTAAATGGACTTGAAGGTTTGATACAAATACGAAAAATGTTCCCGCATATAAAAGTATTGATGCAAACGGTTTTTGATGACAACGAAAACATTTTTAATAGCATACGCAATGGTGCAAGTGGCTATATTTTAAAAAAGGATACACCTAATAGAATACTGCAAGCTATCAACGAAGTTTACGAAGGCGGTGCTGTAATGAACCCAGGTATTGCACAAAAAGTATTGGAATTTTTTCATCCAAAAAAGCAAAAAATCCTACTAAGTAAAAGAGAAACACAAGTGCTTACCTTACTTGCAGAGGGCCTTAGCTATAAAATGGTAGCCGATAAATTAGGGGTTAGTTTTCATACCATAAATACCCACACAAAAAATATTTACGAAAAATTGCATGTGCAATCATTGGGCGAAGCTATTGCCTATTACTACCGGCATTTAGAATAAGCTATTCAAAGTAAAAAGTAATCCATTTATTAATAGAAAATCTTCATTTCAAAACTTAAAATGTATGATCAGAATTTTTCCTGCACTTATCCTGTCAATCCTTTTTTCAGGGAAGCTTACCGCTCAAAATAATTATTCTCAAACCAATTTCAGAACCGGAACCAGCACCTATACGGATATCAGTGGCACCGGAACAACTATCCCCATGTCGGATAATGTTTCGGGAAGCAGCACCGTGGCACAGGAATTAGGTTTTTCAATTAATTTTAATGGAACCGCCTTTACCCAATTCATGATTCATGCCGATGGCATCATGAGATTGGGGTCTGCCGCTCCAGGTGCTGCTACTGATATTGTTGCCAACAACTCGGAGGTTTATGGCGCTGTTTTTACCTCTACCGCTGCAAATTTTCAAAACATAATCCTACCCTTTTTTACCAACCTAGTTGCCGGCGCCGGCAACCCTGAGTTTCACGTACTTACGTCCGGTACAGCACCAAGCCGGGTATGCACCATTCAATGGAAAAACCTTCGAGATGCCGACGACGCAGGGGGCAGCACGCAGCACCAGTTTTCAAACCTTGAATTTCAGGTAAAACTCTACGAAACCAGCAATGATATTGAATTTGTGTACGGCACCTTCACCCCATCGGCCAACACCGCGTTGGGACGTGGCGCAGCCAGTGGCATCAAGGCAAGCAGCACAGCTTTTCAAGGATTATACCGCATCCAATCTGCCATGCCCTACCAAAAGGCAGTAGTTTTTAATCCCACTAACCACGGTCGTCTACCTGCTTCTTACCCATTTCGAAAAGATGTAATGCCAGGCTCCGGTTTTTCAAATCGCTTTTTTGGAAAAATTGCTACCGATGTGAATGTGGGAAAAGTGTATTACGATAGTATAGCTCCACTTGGCAGCCAAACAGCAGGCCGAATAGAAGCATTGGTGGTAAATGAAGGCACCGCCCCGATAAATAACATTGGGGTTAGTTTGAACATTACCGGTGCCAATGTGCATACCGATGCGGTAAACATTGCAAGTCTTGCTGCAGGGGCATCGCAAAGGGTTACATTTCCTACATACAATCTTAACAACAAAGGGCAGCAAAATGTGCAGGTATCTGTAGCAGCTGCAGCCGATGAAAGAGTTGGAAACAATCAATTGGCGGTTAATCAGGTTATCTCTCAAAGTCATACCCAAACCATCGATTTTTCCACCAGTAGTACCCTTGGGCTTGGGTTTACAGGCGCCACTAATAATCTAACAGCTGTAAAAATGTATGGCAGCGGTGTGAGAAAAATAAGACAGGTAAGAATTCCATTTGGCTCCTACCGCAATATTGTAAACGTCAGGATTTATGAAGATGGAGGTACCGGCGGAAGTCCATCTTCATCCCCTTTATTCACCAGCACCAATTTTTTTACAACTTCCGAAAACATTATAATTGTTCCGCTAGGGGATACCGTTACAGTGGATGGTGATTATTTTATTGCTGTTCAGCAAACTACTTCTACCAATATGCAATGGCGTATTTTTTTAAACCCGCCCATTCGCAACAACCGCTATTTCAACAGCAGTAATAACGGCGCCACCTGGAGTGTTGAAGCTACCGAACCTCCCTGGGAATTGATGGCGGAAGCATACAGTGAAAGCCAAGGCCAGGATATTGGCATTGAAACATTAACATCACCAGGCTGCGACTATATTACAAATGCCGATGTGAAAGTTACCCTCCGGAATTTTTCGGCCGGTTCCATTGATTTTGCTGCTACACCCACCACCATTACCGGAAAAATGATTAATCCTGCAGGTGCCGAGTTCCCTTTTTCCATCCCCAAAAACAGCGGGACACTTGCCCCGGGCGCCATTGAAGAAGTAACCGTTTTGAATAATTACGACTATACAGGTCGTGGCTTTCACCGGATAAGCGCTAAGACAAACCTAAGCGGGGATACAGAAAATGGTAACGATAGCCTATCCTTCTTTATTAACAACAGCATACCGGTTACCCGTTCTGTACCTAACCCTGTTTGCCCGCTTACAACCGTTACCTTAACCGGGCCAACCTATCTGGCCAGTTTTCAATGGAACGTAGATGGTTCAATCAGTTCAGGTACTACAAAGGTGGTTACCCCCATACAAACAACCATTGTAAAATTTACCGGTACCGATTATCGCAACTGTGTTTTACAGGATAGCATAATCATTGAAGTTAAGAGCGATGGATTACCCCCAAGGCCAGCCCTCTTGTTTGGCAATACTATACTAAGCCACCGAAACGAATTTAAGGATACGGTTCGTGTACAAAAACTGGCTGGTCATACCATTCAATGGCTGGGGGGATTGGGCATCGTTGCGAGTGACAGCGCTTTAATTCTAAACCAAATATCGGGTATGCAAAATGCAAAAATTGCGGCGGTCTATACCCGAATAGCTGATGGATGCAGTAATATATCCGATACCCTTACTTACAATTATGCCCCTGGCGTATTGCACAATTCAAACGATGCCCTCACGGGTTGTGATAGTTCCTATTATGATGCCAACGGCCCGGTTGGCCTTACAGGTAACAATTTTACCCGCACATTTACCCCATCTACTCCGGGTACAAAAATGAAATTAACCATTTACAAACTTGATCTTGCTACGAATGCCAGCTTATTTATTTTTGATGGACCTTCTACTTCTTCTCCACGCATTGAAGCGTTATCCAATACCGAAAATGGTAATACGATCCGCACCTTTATTTCATCGCATGAAAGCGGTATCCTTACGATCCTTTATAACATTGGCTCATTTACTTCCAGCGGATGGTGGGCAGGGCTTACTTGCCATACACCAGAAATTTACAGGACCGTTGGAAATGGTAATTGGATAAGCCCATCTACCTGGGAACGCAAAGTGCCGGGTGGTAATTATCTGCCTGCGCTTCGCCCGCCTTCCAAAGGTGACGACAGTGTTTATATACGTCACAATATAGTCCTAAACATATCAACACCCATGGATCAGATTGTGGTAGAAGAAGGAGCCACCCTTGGTCTTGAAAACCCATCATCTCTCAACTTTATTTCCATGACGGCATATAAAACGGTACCGCAGCCCGAATTTCTTGTAAAAGGCACGCTAAACATTAGCCCACGGGTAAGTATAGGTGGGAGCAACGGACAAATGATCGTACCTGGCAGGCTGAATAATTTCGGGCAAATTGATTTTGACAGTGTAGTATTCAATGGAACCGCTCCACAAATACTCGGCGATTTCAGCGGCGCTTCTGGTTCAATGAAAAGATTGCACATCAATAATCCGGCAGGGCTTACTATGGGAAGCGATCAAGTGGTTCAGGGGTTCCGCTTTGTAAATGGACTGATAAAAACAGATAGTGAAAATATGCTGACACTTACCGGACAAACAACTCCGGAAAATATGGGGCACCCCGGGTCGTATGTAAACGGACCTTTAACGGTGGATATAGGCGATGGAAGTGGCAACCGGCTTTTCCCGATTGGGAAGAACGGGTTGTATCGCCCGGTGATGCTTGACAATAACTGTTGTGGCTCGAATTCAGCTAAATTTATGGCTGAAGTTATTTTGGGACCGCCTCCAGCAAGAACCTTGCCTGCCGGAATAAGCAAGGTTTCTGAAGTGCGCTATTATCGCATAACCCGCGTTGGCAGCAACGGTACTGATTTTAAAATTACCATACCATACGGCGCCGACGATGGCGTGACCGATCCTGCAAACCTTACTATCGCCAAGGATAATGGAGCAGGGGCATGGCTCGATATAGGCGGCACTCCAACCGGCACTTCAACAGGCAGCATTCAAAGCAATACTTTTAACGGATTCAGCGATTTTGTGCTGGCGAATAAAACAGGTGGCGGCAATACGCTCCCCGTTACCTGGTTAAGTTTCACTGCTAGCCGCCAACATGCAAATGCACAATTAGTATGGCGCATTATACAGGAACAGAATTGCAATCTATATGATGTAGAACGAAGCAGCGATGGAATAACTTTCCAAAAAATTGGTTCTGTTAGTTGCCGAAACAGCCAGGTTGCACAAACCTATATTTACACAGATGCTGCACCCGGTAAAGGAAACTTTTATTACCGTATAAAGCAATTTGATAAGGATGGCAGTTTTGAATACAGCCAGATTAGGACGGTGGACTTTGATAATGCAAATGCGATTGAAGTGTATCCAAATCCAACCAGGAACCTGCTTCAAATAACCGGCTTGCAAAACAATAGTGAAATCAACTTATATGACGCCGGCGGCAGAAGGGTTTTGCAAACCCGCAGCGGCCAACCCATTGTTCAAATGCAGGTCGGTCATTTGCCTGCAGGCATTTATCTATTATCCATAACACGATTAAACGGGGAGCGCAGCTTCCATAAAATACAAATCGTAAAATAATTACCCCTGCCATTTAGCGCTCAAAAAGGCTGTTTCTTCATCGAAACGGCCTTTTGTGTTAACCCACATTGCAGCTAAAACGTGTATCACCTGTCTTGTTTTCAGCGTTGCAACACCCTAAGTATTTTTCTGAATGATCTTGTATAATTCAGCTTGCTGATCATCCATTTTTCGCCGCCGTGGGTGTTCCGCTGTTTCGCCGCTGTTGTTATTCACTAATTTCCCCAAAAACAACTTCACAACCATCAGACGCCGTCGTTTGGTGTTCTCACCAACGACATCAACCTTAAGAGTGTTCCCTTTTCTCATCCCATATTTATCCCTCCGCTTATCGTAACCCACCGAGCAACCCATTACAGTTCCGGTAATTTTTTCCACGCCTGCGTTCGTGTCTTCACGAACGCAATGCATTTTGGCAGGTCTTCTCACCTTAATTTTTTCCGCCGCCCGGTGTTTTTCACCAGCGGCCTTTAGTTGGTGTACGACTTTAAGACATTACTCTACATTATCATTCAAGTAAACCTACCCCATATAATTCGTAAGCATATCAAACGAACTTGTTCCATCATGATAGCATTTAGCGGATGAGTAATAGTAGTCTTCAGGAAGCTTACAAATGCCGGCAGTTACCGGGTTGTAGTGTATATAATTTATCTTTTGTTCGAATACTTTAGGGGTAAATAGTTGAATGCTTAAAGGTTCCCGTTTCCAAAATTGATATTTACAATCAAATAAATTTACTTTAAATTTTTCTAGAAGTTCGGGGTCTTTTTTTATCAAAGAAAATTTGATTTGCTGGGCTGTAAACTTCATGAAGCTCAATTGAACGGATGTTGGGGTAGATGCAGGTTGAATTTGCCAGATTAAGTGGATGTGATTGCTCATAATGACGAATGCACTTAGCTCTATTCGTTTATTATTAAAAAGAAAGCGAAGACTATCAAGGATTATTTCTTTATATTTATCATCACTGAGCAGCGGATACCATTTAAATATAGTAGCAGTATAAAAGGATGGCCATTCGGTTGGATATGGTGAAATCATAAAGTAATACCGATTGGACAAACAATATAGTCCAATATCGGCTATCGCCTCATTGTACTATTTGTTTGATACCATCGGCATTTATACCGATTGGAC
>JAPLEF010000040.1 GCA_026391525.1 Sphingobacteriales bacterium | reverse complement strand
GAATAATGAACAAGGAATGTTGAACAAGGAATGTTGAACACTGAATGTTGAACACTGAATGTTGAACAAGGAATGTTGAACAAGGAATGTTGAACACCGAATGTTGAATTAGAACATCTTAACCCAGTCTATTTTCGGAACGCAAAAATAAGGCATTCTTCCTTTTCACAACCCGATTCAATGAATACTGCCTTAATTTATCCTTCAAACCCTATCTTTGCCGCCTAATTGATGCATTATGAAGTGGATGAACGTCATCATCAAATACCGACTCTGGATAGGGCTAGGATTGTTAGCTGTTGCCATTTTTGTAAATATCCAAACCAGTTTCTGGCCATCCTTTATCATCTATTTTATTGCCATTCTGCTAATAATCGGGCATTTCCTGTTTGGCCCTATGCGGCTGATCCAAACCGCTATGGAAGCCGGTGATATGGAAGGCGCCAAAAAAATTGTTGATTCTATACAATTCCCTGGTCTGCTCATCAAACCCATCCGTTCGGTTTATTATACCTTAAAGGGCAATCTCGCTATGGTAAATCAGGATTATGACCAGGCAGAAACCATGATGAAAAAAGGGCTTGCTTTGGGTGGTGGTGCCCTTACCAAACAGGCGGAAGGGCCCAATAAATTACAACTCGGTATGCTCAGTATGCAAAAAGGGGATATCAAACAGGCAGAAGCCTATATCCGTCAGGCCATTCGCGCCGGGTTACCCGATAATGAGAATAATGCTGCCGCTTACCTGCAGTTGTGCTCTATCATGATGAACAAACGCGAATTTCGTGCCGCGAAAGAATATTTCAGAAAAGCGAAGAGTTTCAAAGCTACCACACCACAGATTGTTGATCAGATCAAACAAATTGAAAAGTACATCACTCGCATGCCGGGATAAGAAAAAATGATCACTTCGCTTTTCCAAACATTTTCTCTACAACAGCAAAACGGTAATCGAAAATCCCTTTCAGTTGCGCTTTTACAAATAACGTATTGGCGATATCTCCCAAAAACCAGAAAGGCAATTTGTAATGTACGATATCTGTCATCTCAATTCCGGCAGGAGTTTGTTTAAAATGGTGCTGGTGATGCCAAAGTGAATAAGGACCAAAACGCTGTTCATCGATAAAATAAGCATCGTCCTTCACATGTGTGATTTCAGTCATCCAATATAATGGAATACCTAATAAGGGCTTCACGGTGTATTCAATGATCTGGCCGGCATACATCTTATTTCCATGATGTTTAGAAATGATCTTAAAACCCAGGTTTGCAGGCGTAATAGCTTGTAAATTTCCGGGATCGCTGAAAAATGCCCATGCCTCATCCATTGAAACAGGAATGGTCTGCACTGTTTTTAAACTATACACTTTACTCATGCCACTAAAACAGCAGCAAGGGAAAATTGTTCTGCGGTGGCTTCGTATCTTTGAGTATGCCCCAAACCCATCAACCCCTTAAACAGAAATACGAAGAAGCCTATCATCAGCTAAATGAGCAACAACGTTTAGCAGTTGACCATATTGAAGGGCCGGTTATGGTAATTGCAGGCCCGGGAACCGGGAAAACACAGATTCTCGCCAGCCGGATCGGGAAGATTTTACTTGAAACAGATACCAACCCTGATAACATCCTCTGCCTCACTTATACCGATGCAGGAGCCGTGGCTATGCGCAAAAGGCTGATGCGGTTTATCGGCCCCGATGCTTACAAAGTAAATATCTTCACCTTTCATGCATTTTGCAATGAAATCATACAGGAAAACCTAAACCTTTTTGAAAAAACCGTACTTGATGCGGTTTCAGATCTGGAAAAAATCGAATTGTTCAAAGAACTCATCGATACCCTTCCCAAAAACAACCCACTCAAAAGATACCGGGGCGATGTGTACTACGAAATCAAAAGCCTCGATACCCTTTTCAACAATATGAAAAAGGAAGGATGGACGCCAGATTTCATCAATACTAAAATTGATTTATACCTCAACGATCTCCCTACTCGTGACGATTACATCTACAAACGTAAACAGGGTGATTTCAAAGCCGGAGATGTGAACATTAATAAGCTCAATGCGGAAAAAGATAAAATGGAAAAATTGCGGGCCGCTGTCGGGCAATTCGACCGGTTTCAAAGCCTGATGCGCAAAAGGAATCGCTATGATTTCAACGACATGATCAATTGGGTGATCAAAGCCTTAGAAGAAAACCCAAATCTGCTCAGCCAGTATCAGGAGAAATACCAATATATTTTGGTAGATGAATATCAGGATACCAGCGGCACACAAAACAAACTGATATCCTTGCTTATCCAGTATTGGGAAGCCCCCAATATTTTTGTTGTTGGCGACGATGATCAGAGTATCTTCCGCTTTCAGGGTGCCAATGTGGAAAATATGGAAACCTTCAGGAAAAACTATGAAAAAGATTTACTAACCGTTGTGCTTAGCAGCAACTATCGTTCCATACAACCCATCCTTGATTTATCTACCGCATTAATTGAAAGGAATAAAGAAAGGCTGATACATAGTGTTCCGGGCCTTACCAAATTATTGAATACCGCAAACCCAAAACATCTCGGGATAACCACCAAGCCGCGTATTTTTGAGTACCAAACAGAACGGCAGGAAATGATTGGCATAGTGACGCGAGTTCAAAAGCTTCTGCAGGAGGGAGTTCCTGAAGGGCGCATCGGCATCATCTACAAAGAAAACAAATACGGGGAGGAATTGAGCCATTATTTCAAAATGCTCAATATACCGGTATACAGTAAACGCAGTTTGAATATCCTTACCCTTCCGTTGGGCATCAAAATCACCCTTCTCCTGAAATATCTTGCCGCAGAACACGACCGTTCTTTCAGTGGCGATGAAATGCTTTTCCAAGTGCTCCACCTCGATTGGTTCGGGATACCCCCCCTGCTGATAGCAGAATTGAGCATTGAGGCTTCTAATAAGAAGTACGAAAAACCACCAATATCACTTCGCCAGTTGATCAGTGAAAAGGCGGCAGATATTCCCAAAGACCTTTTCAGTGCTAAAGTTCATCCTGCCCTGAAAACCGCTGCGAATGCCATTGAAGCGCTCTTAGCGGCTGTACCCAATGTAACGCTGCAACAATTGTTTGAAATGATTTTGGAAAAAGCGGGCGTGTTGAATCAAATCTTACAATCTCCGGATAAACACTGGCAATTGCAGTTGCTAACTGGCATATTCGATTTCATCAAAGATGAAACGCAACGCAATCCATTGCTAGGCCTGCAGGAACTGGTGAATATCATCAGCTTGATGGAACACGAAACTATTCCGCTACCGATTGTTGAAGTGAGTGGTACTGAAAAAGGAATCAATCTCCTCACAGCACATGGTGCAAAAGGATTGGAATTTGAACATATCTTTTTGGCGGATTGTAATTCGATACGCTGGGAAAAAAAGAAGAAACCTTCACAGGGTTATACGCTCCCTGATACCATTTTTAACAGTACCCATGGCCATAATGAAGAAGAAGAATTGAGAAGGTTATTTTATGTAGCGCTAACCAGGGCCGAATCGGCATTGAATATTTCCTATTGCAAATTCAAAGCCGATGGAAAAGAATTGGAACCTTCCATGTTTATTGCTGAACTCACTGCTTCGAGCGGTATCACTATCGAAAAAATTATCCTTGAGGAAGACCTCATCTCGCGGTTTTCTACGCTGCGCCTGAGTGATACACTTTCGCCGGAAATCGAAAAGCATGAATCGGTTTACATCAACCGTGTACTGGAAAAATTCGTAATGAATGTAACTGCACTGAACAATTACCTGAGATGTACGCTTTCATTTTATTACAAAAATATCCTTCGTATCCCTTCATCAAAAAATGAAAGTCTTGAATTCGGTTCCGCTGTTCATTTTGCCCTTGAAAAGTTATTCCGCAAGATGCAGGAATCAAAAACGGAAAAATTTCCAGACAAAGCAGCATTCATTGCAGATTTTGAATGGTATATGCACAAGCACCGTGAAAGCTTTACCAAAGAGCAATTTGAAAGAAGGTTAGAGTATGGACCTGAAATATTAGGCAACTATTATGATCAAAACATCAACTCATTTCATAAAATAGTTTTAGTGGAACAAAGTTTGAGAGGAGTTGTAAATGGTGTCCCCATCAAAGGAAAGCTCGATAAACTTGAATTCAATGGTAAGATGGTACATATTATAGATTACAAAACCGGCGATCCGGAAAATGGCGGAAAAAAAATAAACGGGCCTACAGAAAAAGATCCTAACGGTGGCGATTACTGGCGCCAGGCCGCATTTTATAAAATATTGGTAGATCAGGTATCCGGAAAAAACTGGAAAGCTCAAAAAACCATATTCGATTTTATTGAGCCCGATAAGAAGAAGAAATTCAGGCAACACGAAATCACTACAACACCGGAAGATATCAGTACCGTTACCGCTCAAATTACTGAGAGTTGGGAAAAAATCCAGGCACGGGAATTTTATACAGGCTGCGGTAAAAAAGATTGCGAATATTGCAATTTTGTAAAAACAAACGACCTTGCAATCGTTTTGCATGATAACAATGATCAGGAAGATTTATAAATGTTTGAACTATTCATTTTCACAGCCAAATCCGGTACATGCAAAAAATTAAGATCCTTGCTGCATTATTGCTCATTTCTCTTTGTTGCAATTCTTTACTTTGGATGGGCTGTGCACAAATAGGAACTCCAACCGGAGGTCAAAGAGATACGATCGCACCGGTTTTGATAAAAGCGATACCTGAAGATGGACAACTTAATTTCACCGGAAATAAAGTAGTACTCAGTTTTAATGAGTACATAGAACTTGAAGATGTTTCGCAGAATGTACTGGTATCGCCTTTTCAACAATCTAACCCTTCAGTTAACAGTAATCTCAAAACACTCAGCTTCCGTTTCAAAGACAGTTTGAAACCCAATACAACCTATTCCATTCATTTTGGCAATGCCATAAAGGATGTGAATGAAGGGAATATCCTGAAAAATTTCACTTACACTTTCTCTACCGGCAGTTTTATCGACTCTCTTGAACTTTCCGGGAAAGTGATTCTAGCTGAAACGGGAATTGCAGACAGTACCTTGTTTGTTTTACTGTACCGAAATGCAGCAGATACCGCTATACAAAATTCGAAACCTGATTATATTACCCGGCTCGATGGCTTAGGGAACTTCCATTTCTATCATTTGCCTTCCGGCACTTATCAGGTTTATGCACTTAAAGATGGCGATGGCAGTAAAACCTATAATGCAGCAACGGAATTATTTGCCTTTCAGGATACCAGCATTGAACTTCCGGGAAACATTACACAACCTTTGCTTTATGCCTACGCCGAAAAAGAGGTGGAAAAACAATCTTCAGGAGAAAAGAAAACTCCTGAAAAGAAATTGCGCTATAAAATCAATATCAACAGCAACCGGCAAGATCTGTTGAAACCATTGGAACTCAGTTTCAATAACCCGCTTAAAAAAATTGCATCCGATTCCATTTTGCTCTGTGATACGAATTTTATGCCATTGAAAGATGCTAAGCTAACGGTAGACAGTACTCGTCAAAAACTTTCGTTTGCATATAACTGGCAGCCCGAATTCTTTCATGTGTTGCTTTTACCTGCCGGCGCTGTACAAGATTCCCTGGGGAATGGCAACCTCAAATCGGATACCATCCGTTTCAGCACCAGAGCCATTGAGGAATATGGGAGGATCTTGCTTCGTTTCACCAATCTGGATACGGAAAAGCACCCAGTTATTCAATTCCTCCAAAATAACGAACTGGCTTTCAGTGCTGCCATAAACGGAACAACATACAACAATAACCGGTTTAATCCTGGTGAATACGAACTGCGCATCTTATATGATGAAGATGAGAGTGGTAAATGGACACCGGGAAACTATAAAAACAGGAAGCAACCCGAAAAAGTATTGAGTCTTCCCCAAAAGCTCAATATCAGGGCCGATTGGGATAATGAGAGAGATATCCAGCTATGATGTACTTACCAAATACCCTTTATAAATGTTCCGGCTTAATTACCCGAATACCTAATTTTGCCAAATGATTTTCTCTTCCGCCTTATTGGAAAATGCAGTTAATGAATTTGCAAAACTTCCCGGTATCGGTAAAAAAACTGCACTTCGCCTGGTACTGCATCTGGTAAAAAAAGAACCTGTTGAAACAGCACGTTTTAGCGAAGCTATCGCAGCAATGAGAAGTAAGATAAGGTTTTGCAGCAACTGCTTCAATATTTCGGATAAGGAAGAATGCAATATCTGCAGCAATCCTTTGCGGAAAAAGGAAATGATATGCGTAGTAGAAAGCATCCGCGATGTGATGGCCATAGAAAGTACCCAGCAATTTAATGGAGTTTACCATGTATTGGGTGGCATCATATCTCCATTGGATGGCGTTGGTCCGGACCAACTCAATATTGATCAACTGGTTAAAAGGGTGAAAGCCGGCGATATTGAAGAACTTATTTTTGCCCTTAATCCCAATATTCAGGGTGATACCACTGTTTACTACATCGGTCGCTTACTCAAAACCGAAACTATAAAAATTACTACCATTGCCCGTGGTATTGCGTTTGGAGGGGAACTCGAATTCGCTGATGAAATGACCCTGGCCAAAAGTATCAGCAACCGGATTGCTGTTGAGCAATATATTTCCACAACCGGTTAACCCCTTTCCACACCATTATTCCTGATATAGTAAACCCGCTTACAGGTACCATTTTGTTTTATAGCATTCTTATATTAGCTTTGCAACTTCACCGGGGCGGATTTGTTTATTGTTCAATCCCGGTATGTGCTACAAAAATTGAACTAATAAACGAAACCATTCTCATCGCTTCACCAGGATCGGTAACTCGTTTTTCTTCCTTTTTTTGTCAGCATGTTTACAGTGATCTTTTTAAGTTAAGATCAAGTAATTTTTAATACAAACAGGAATGAAAGACATAACATCAGCCCTAAAAGATCGTATCCTCATCATCGACGGAGCAATGGGTACCATGATTCAACAATACAAACTTAGTGAAGAAGGTTATAGGGGTGAGCGATTTAAAGATTGGCATAAAGATGTGAAGGGAAACAATGATCTGCTCAGTATTACCCGGCCCGATATCATTACGGCTATTCATAAAGCCTATTTAGATGCAGGTGCCGATATCATTGAAACCAATACTTTCAGCAGTACCTCCATCGCACAGGCAGACTACGACATGCAATCGCTTGCCTATGAGTTGAATGTTGCGAGTGCCGAATGTGCCCGATCCGCTGCTGATGAATACACCGCTGCAAACCCTAACAAACCCCGATTCGTAGCCGGCGCCATCGGTCCGTTGAATAAAACCCTTTCTTTATCGCCCGATGTAAACAACCCTGGTTTTCGTGCCGTAGATTTTGATGAAGTAGCGATGGCATATGAAGAACAGATAAAAGGTTTGGTTGATGGAGGCGTCGATTTGCTTTTGATAGAAACCATATTCGATACCTTAAATGCCAAAGCTGCGATTTACGCCATCAAAAAATATTTCAGGGAACAAAGCAAACCCGAACTCCCCATAATGATCAGTGGTACCATAACGGATGCGAGTGGGCGAACTTTAAGCGGACAAACCTTAGAAGCGTTTTATATTTCTGTAAAACATGCCAACCCATTAAGTATCGGATTAAACTGCGCATTAGGTGCTATGGAAATGCGGCCCCATATAGAAGAATTGTCGGGGTTGGCAACCTGCTACACTTCTGCTTATCCAAATGCAGGGCTACCCAATGCCTTTGGTGAATATGATGAACAGCCTTCCGAAACCGCACATATCATCGAGGAATGGGCAAAAGAAGGTTTTCTGAACATAGTGGGTGGATGCTGCGGCACTACACCTGATCATATCCGGCACATCGCTGAAGAAGTGAAAAAATATCCGCCACGTATTTTACCACATTTAGAAACCAGTTTAGCGTAGCAAAAAGCTATCATAGCATGAATGAACCCATAACAATTAAACCTTTTTTAAGGCTAAGTGGATTAGAGCCCTTAGTGGTTCGCCCTGAAACAAACTTCATCAATGTTGGTGAGCGTACTAACGTTACCGGGAGTAAGAAGTTTGCACGCCTGATTCGTGAAGACAAATACGAAGAAGCCCTTTCTGTGGCAAGGCAACAAGTTGAAAGTGGTGCACAGATTTTGGATGTGAACATGGATGATGCCCTGTTAGATGGTGCAAAAGCTATGGTTACCTTCTTAAATCTTTTACAAGCTGAACCCGATATTGCCAAAATACCGGTGATGATTGATAGCAGTAAATTCGAAATCATCGCAGCAGGTTTAAAATGTGTACAAGGCAAATGTATTGTGAATTCAATTTCTCTAAAAGAAGGGGAAGCTAAATTCATTGAACAGGCTATCACTTGTAAAAGCTTTGGTGCAGCAGTAGTTGTAATGGCTTTCGATGAAGCCGGGCAAGCAGATACCCGTGACCGTAAAGTGGAAATCTGTGAAAGAGCCTACCAAATCCTAACAGAAAAAATAGGTTTTGCTCCGGAAGACATCATTTTCGATCCCAACATTTTTGCGGTAGCAACCGGTATTGAAGAACATAACAATTACGCAGTAGATTTTATTGAAGCAACAAGGATCATCAAAGAGCGTATGCCCCTCGCTAAAATCAGTGGCGGTGTGAGTAATGTGTCTTTTTCATTCCGTGGAAATGACCATGTTCGGGAAGCCATCCATAGTGTGTTCCTCTATCATGCCATCAAAGCCGGTATGGATATGGGGATTGTAAATGCCGGACAACTGGTGATTTATGATGATATTGAACCACAACTGAAACAACTATGTGAAGATGTATTGCTTAACCGAAATAACGATAATAATGAAGCCACAGAAAAGCTCATCCAATTCGCAGAAACGGTTCGGGCAAAAGGCAAAGAAACTGTAAAAGATGAAAGCTGGCGCAAAGCTATTATTGAAAAAAGAATAGCTCATGCCCTTGTTCATGGCATCACAGATTATATTGATGCGGATACTGAAGAAGCCAGATTGAAATACCCGAAACCGTTAGATGTAATTGAAGGCCCGTTAATGGATGGTATGAACATCGTGGGTGATTTGTTTGGAGCCGGGAAAATGTTTCTGCCCCAGGTGGTGAAGAGTGCGAGAGTGATGAAGAAAGCTGTTGCTGTACTAACACCATTCATTGAACAGGAAAAAGAAGACCGTAAGCAAGCCCATTTGATGGCCGGAACTGTTAATGAAGAAAGCTCAGGTGCCCCAAAAATATTATTGGCTACAGTTAAAGGCGATGTTCATGATATCGGCAAAAATATTGTGGGGGTAGTATTGGGTTGCAATGGATATGATATTATCGATCTGGGCGTGATGGTTTCTGCCGATAAAATACTTACGGAAGCCCAAAAATATCAGGTAGATCTGATCGGATTAAGCGGACTCATCACACCTTCGCTTGATGAAATGGTACATATTGCCCGTGAAATGAAGCGCCTGAAAATGCAAACACCCCTGCTCATCGGTGGCGCTACAACAAGCCGCATGCATACCGCAGTGAAAATTGCACCGGAATACAACAATGCGGTAGTACATGTTCTGGATGCTTCCCGCAGTGTAACCGTTGCCGGTAGTTTATTGAATCCGGAACAAAAGCCAGCTTTTGTGGAAAGCATTCAGGCGGAATATAAGAAATTGGAAGTTGAGTTCGTACAAAAGCATCATGCAAAAAAATTATTGCCATTAGCGGAAGCCCGGAAAAAAAGCTTCCTTATAGATTGGAAAGATTATCATACCATAGAACCGAAATATAAATCTTTACAAGTTTATGAATCCTATGATTTGGCTGAAATCGCATCGTATATAGATTGGCAGCCCTTTTTCATTGCCTGGGAAATGCATGGGCGCTTTCCTGAAATTCTGGAAGATAAAGTTGTTGGTGTTGAAGCAAAAAAACTCTACGCTGATGCTAAAATATTGCTCAATCAGATCATTGAAGAACAATGGCTCACTGCCAAAGGTGTGGCCGGTTGCTGGCCAGCTCAAAGAACCGGCCCCGACACGGTAACTGTGCAAAATGGTACTGAGTACATTGCGCTTGAATTTTTACGCCAACAAACAACTAAAGCAGCCGGAGAACCCAATCTTTCTTTGGCAGATTTCATCAACCCGGATGCAACAGATTATATAGGTGCATTTGCTGTGAGTATTCATGGTATTGAACCTCATATCAAGAACTTTGAAACCGCACTGGATGATTACCATAAAATCATTCTGCAAGCTTTAGCCGATCGGCTGGCAGAAGCCTTTGCAGAATGTTTGCATGAAAAAGTAAGAAAAGAAATCTGGGGCTACGCCAAAGAAGAAAAGCTAAGTAAAGAATCCTTGAATAAAGAGCAATACCAGGGCATTCGTCCGGCCCCGGGTTATCCTGCCTGCCCCGATCATACAGAAAAATACAAACTCTTTCATTTGTTGTGCGCTGAAAAAAATGCGGGAATTACCCTTACCGAATCTTTAGCGATGTATCCTGCCTCTTCGGTTTGTGGCTGGTATATTGCTCATCCGCAAAGCAAGTATTTCGGAGTAGGCAAAATAGATCAGGATCAGTTGCACGATTATGCCTCACGTAAAAATATGCCGGTTGAGGAAGCAAAGAAATGGTTGGGACCGATTTTGTAATTGAGCATTTAATCAAGAAATATCAGTTACAGGAATAAACAGATCTTTGTGCTCAAATGACGAAAAAAATTCATTACTACCATCGTTTCCTAAGTTCAACGCTCAGCCGGTATTTAGCCAACTATATCCATTTCGTTTTACCATCACGTTGCGTACATTTACCAAAATAATTGCATGAAAATTATTTCCTATAATGTGAATGGTGTTCGCGCAGCCATCAAGAAAGGGTTGATCGAATGGTTGAAAACCAATCCCGCTGATGTAATCTGTTTGCAGGAAACCAAGGCCACTGAAGATGACATAGATACCGCTGAACTTGAAAAACTTGGGTTTACCCATCATTGGTTTAGTGCCCAAAAAAAAGGATATAGTGGTGTGGCCGTTTTTACCAAGATAAAACCTACAGCATTTAAAACAGGAAACGGATTTAGTGAAAGCGATTTTGAAGGGCGCATCATAGAACTGCAGTTTGGTGATGTCAAGCTCATCAATGCTTACTTCCCTTCTGGCACATCCGGCGCAGAGCGACAAGCTTATAAGTACCAGTGGCTCGATGAACTTTATTCCTGGCTCGATAAAGTAAAAAAGAAAAATCCCAAACTCATCCTTTGTGGCGACTACAATATCGCCCATCAGGATATAGACATCCATGATCCTAAGGGAAACAAAAATTCATCGGGTTTCCTGCCGGAAGAAAAGGCCTGGATGACAAAATTCCTGGATTCGGGCTGGGTGGATACTTTCAGAGTGTTTCATCCCGAACCGCATCAATACAGCTGGTGGAGCCAGCGCTTCCCAAGTGTTCGGCTGAACAATAAAGGCTGGCGTATAGATTATATCTGTGTTACAGAACCGCTTCGTAAACAGTTGGTAGATGCAACTATTTTCCCTGATATCAAACACAGCGATCATTGTCCTGTTTATCTCCAACTAAATTTGAAGTAACAACCTAAATGCAATCCAACCATGTTTCTTTATAACGTCACCATTAAAGTTACCAATGCAATTTCTTTGCAATGGCTGGAATGGCTGAAAAACGAGCATGTGCCAGAAGTGCTGGCCACAGGTTGTTTCAGCAATGCCCGCATCCTTCGGATTCTTGATATAGATGATAGCGAAGGGCCCAGTTTTGCCATTCAATATATGGCTGAAAACAGGGCTGCTTACGATCGGTATATTGAATTGCATGCAAATGGTATGAGGCAGAAATCTTTCAACAAATGGGGCGATCAATTCATCGCTTTCCGTTCCATTATGGAAGCTGTGAACTAATTGTGCAAAAGAATAAAATAGAAATAAATGGCAGAAACATATTTTTTACGATTCCTCCCAAAGCCGCATAAACAAAGGATTTGCTACTAACACAAGCTGAAACCCTTTACTGTAAAGGATTTTATTAATTTATACCCACCTATGCAGGATATTATTATGATGCCAAGTTCTCCTTAAAGTCAATCCAAATGCGGTTTGCAGCCGTTTCAACAAAAAATAAATTTTGTCAAAAAAAATTTTGTTGCATGTAAAAACCTTCTATATTTGTTGTAGTTAACATTTTCAAAAACTCAATTATGAACAAAGCCGAATTAATCGCAAAAATTGCTGATGATGCAGACATCACCAAAACCCAAGCAAACGCTACTTTAGATTCTTTTATCGAAGCAGTAACTAAAACCTTAAAAAGTGGCAATAAAGTTACTTTGGTTGGTTTCGGTACTTTCTCTGTTTCTAAAAGAGCTGCACGTAACGGACGCAATCCACAAACTGGTGCTGTTATCAAAATCAAAGCAAAAAAGGTTGCGAAGTTTAAAGCAGGAAAAGAACTCTCTGCTAAAATCTAATTTGCAGGAAAAAAATTTAAAAGCAAGACGCCTAAGCGCCTTGCTTTTTTATGCTACCTTTACCAACTAAAATTAATCATATGGGACGTGGTGATATCAAAACCAAGAAAGGAAAAACTTTTGCAGGAAGCTTTGGCAAAACAAGACCGGCAAAATCAAAAGTAGCTGCCAAGAAAGCTGCCGTAAAAAAAGATGCAAAATAATAATACGGGCAAGTTGATTGGTTTTTTCCGGTCAACTTATCTTTCTCCTCTATGGGGCAAGCCTGCTCCTTTTCCACTCCTGTTTTCCAACAGCTTCATACAAAATCCTGTCGTGTAACCTATTGGGCCTTCCCTGCCAAAACTCAATAGCAACGGGCTTTACAAGGTATCCACCCCAGTGAGGTGGCCGATGAATCAGATTTCCGGCGTATGTTAACGTAAGTGCCTCCATTTCTTTTTCAAGTGATTCCCTACTCCTGATCACCCGGCTTTGAGGAGAAACCCAGGCACCAATCTTGCTGCCTTCGGGGCGGGAATCGAAATAATTATCGCTTTCTTCTGCACTTACTTTTTCTACTAACCCTTCAATTCTAACCTGCCGCTCCAATTCTTTCCAAAAAAATAATAACGCTACATTAGGGTTATGGGCCATTTGTTTACCCTTGCTGCTTTCATAATTAGTAAAAAAAATAAAGCCGGCATCACTGAACCCTTTTAGTAAAACAATTCTTGCTGCAGGTTTTGCATCTGCATCCACCGTGGCCAGAGTCATTGCATTTACTTCATCCAATTCACTATCCAGCGCATGCTGCCACCAGGTTTCAAACTGGCGGATCGGATGCGGATCTGTTTCCTGTTCGTTGAGGGTTTGCAAACGGTACTCTTTTCGGATAGATGCGATGTCTGTCATGTGAAAGGTTGAAGTACAAATGTATAGCGGGATCGTTATCGTTTCCCATATTCTTCGCGCAAAAATTGATTGTCTAGCGATTCAATTTCCAATTTGCTTTCCAGTTCTGCAATGGTTGACTTGAGCGTAGCCACTTCGCGAAAAAGAGCGGAAGCTTCAGCAAATTGTTCACTGACATCCTCCAACGCTGCCCTCGTGCTTTTGAGTTTGTCGCTTAAGGTATAATAATCTTTCTCCATCTGCAAACTTTCAATCATTTCAGTTTCCATTGATAGCTCTCTGCGGTTTGCTCCAGCTACTTCCCTTTCCTGATCGCCTAAAAAAAGTTGCATTTGTTCAAGCTGGTAGATATTTTCATCCAGGTTACTTTGTAAAGCGGCAACCTGAGCAGCTTTAGTGCGTAAGATTTCAAGTTCTTCCTCCCGGATCCGGATCAATTCATCAAGGTCGTTCAGTTGAACGTGCAACAGGGCATTTTCACTTTTAAGTTGCTGGATGATGTGTTCTGGTAACATAAAAAAATAGTCAATTAAATGTAATCATTTTACCCAAATATGCTTTTTAAAAAGCAGAAGTTACCAGTTGAAAGGCAGCAAAAGGCCAGTTCAACGTATCTTCATACCATACGGAAAGTGTAAAACAGGTTTATTTTGACCGAAGCGGACATCATCCTGGGCTGTATCCGAGGTGAATCAGCCAGCCAGAAAGCGGTATTCGACCGTTATGCCAGCCGTATGCTTGGTGTATGCTACCGTTATGCCCGCAATACGGCTGATGCAGAAGACATCCTGCAAGATGCGTTCATTAAAGTTTTCGCAAAAATCGAACAATTCAAAGCTGAAGGTTCTTTTGAAGGTTGGATTCGAAAAATCATGGTGAATACCGCCCTGAAAAAATACAGCCTAACCCGATATAGCAGAGAGTTGCAGGTAGTGGAAGTGGCAGACAATCACCATACATTGGAAGACCCTACCGCCTATTCTCATATTTCGGAAAAAGACCTGCTTTCAATGATTAATGGCTTGCCTGATGGATACCGGCTCGTTTTTAATCTATACGTTCTGGAAGGTTACCCACATGAAGAGATTGCCCAAATGCTGGGCATACAACCGGGTACCAGCAGAAGCCAATTGGTGAAGGCAAGGCTGTTACTACAAAAACAAATTATCGCATCACAAAAGGTAGCTGTATGAACGAACACATACCATTTGACGACCATATTAAAAAACAACTGGAGGATTATAGTCCGGATGTGCCTCCTCATATCTGGTCGAAAATCAATGCAGGAAAAGAAACCAAAAGGCCCGTGTTGTTTTATTGGTTTAAACAACCGGTTGGCAAGATGTTTTTGGGTTTAATCCTGTTGCTTGCTGCCACACTTGTAACCCGGCATTTTATGGCTGAAAAAAAATCTGTTGCTACATCGGTGGACCCGAATCTGCATGCTCAATCAAATTTCCCTGCTGAAAAATCGCTTCAACAATCCAATCAGGAAACCCTAAACCCCGTATCTCCGGCAAATGATAAACAGGCAGATGAATTTCAAAAAGACGAGAAAAATGCAATTCAACAATCAGTACTCAATGCTGGTATAGATAAGGGATTAGTAGCAACAACAGATTGGGTTACTACAAATAACAACAAATCAAATCCGGATAAAACTAAAACTTCTTCAAGCTCCTTAGTAAACAAAAAAACTAAAAAACAATTTCGCAGTAAAGCAGCCAGTAACCATAGCATCGTTCCCGGATGGGCCGAGGCTGATTTTGCAACCGGCCAAAACGAAAGAGAAGAAAAAACTACTGATCAAACTGCATTAAGCAGCATGGTTACTAATGCTGATTTATTGATGAACCTACGCAATTTTCAACCCGGCTTAACAGATAAAAAATTAATGAACCTGAATATCCCCTGCCCGGGAAAGAAAGATAACAGTTCCGGAAACCAGCAATACCTGGAATTTTATGCAGGCCCGGATTATGCATTCAGAAGTTTCTCTGATACCGGAACGGCAGCTTATGCAAAAAGCAGGGAACAAAGCACCAAATTTACTTTTGCATACAGCGCCGGGATGCGTTATACCAAAGTTTTCAGCAATGGGATGAGTCTTCGAACAGGCCTGAACTACAGTCAGGTGAATGAAAAATTCAGTTATGCCAACGGAAATATCATTCAAACCATTTACATCACCGATAATAATGGAGATACCACCGGAAGTTACACGGCATCAAGCAGCAGGTACAAAATAACCTATAACAAATTTCGTACGCTCGACATTCCGCTGGTAGTTGGTTACGAAATGGGCAATACCCGTTTTCATGCCAATATCAATGCCGGTATTATCATCAATGTACACAGCTGGCAAAAAGGGGATGTTGTTGATTATGATTTGAACCCGGTTAATATCAATAGCAGTGGCAAGGAATCGCCATATCAGTTCAAATCGAATATCGGGCTGGGATTCCTGGGTGCTGTTTCCTTATATTACAAGATTAGCGACAGGATGCACATTCTGGCAGAACCCTATTACCGGTATAATTTCACTTCAGCAAGTAAGGCGGAACTTACTTTCAAACAAAAATACAATATGGCCGGGCTGCGTTTGGGGTTGAGATTTGATTTTTAACTTACAAGCGTGCCTACTTTTTCGCCGGTAACCACACTCATAAGGTTCCCGGGTGTATTCATGTTGAAAACGATGATGGGCAGGTTATTTTCCATGCAGAGTGTAAATGCAGTCATATCCATCACACTGAGCTTATTAGCAATACATTCGGCATAACTGATTTTTTCATACTGGGTTGCCGTGGGGTCTTTCTCCGGGTCGGCAGTAAAGATGCCATCTACCCTGGTTCCTTTCAAAATAACATCAGCCTGTATTTCAATAGCTCTTAAGGATCCGGCCGTATCGGTTGTAAAATAGGGATTACCGGTACCACCACCGAAAATAACAACACGCCCTTTTTCGAGGTGACGGATAGCACGCCTGCGGATATAGGGCTCGGCAACCTGTTCCATTTTTATGGCACTTTGCAGCCGGGTATATACACCTGCCATTTCAAGTCCGCTTTGAACCGCCATCCCATTAATAACCGTAGCGAGCATACCCATATAATCACCCTGAGCCCTTTCGATACCGGTTTCAGCCTCATTCATGCCTCTGTAAATATTTCCTCCACCGATTACAATGGCAACCTGTACACCGAGTTCTGTAACCTGTTTCACGTCTTGTGCGTATTGCGCAATCACTTTAGAATCGAGCCCGTAGCTTTTATCGCCCATCAGCGATTCGCCCGACAATTTTAACAGGATCCTTTTATACTTGGGAATCATATGGAGAATTTAGATGCAAGGTTAATAAAAAAATATGGGTTACGAACAGGCATAAAAAAACCCGGCAAAACCGGGTTAAAATTCATTATCCAAGAGCGACTCTTTTGAACTCAGTCACTTTCAAATCAGCGTCTATTCCTTTCAGGTAGTCGGCTACCGATTTGTTGCCGTCTTTTACGAAGGCCTGAGCCATCAGCGTATTGTCTTTGAAAAATTTATTGAGTTTACCCATTGCGATTTTTTCGGCCATTTCTGCAGGTTTCCCTTCAGCTTTAACCAGTTCGATAGCAATTTCTTTTTCACGTGCAATCACATCATCAGGAATTGATGTTTCATCTACAGCCAAAGGATTCATGGCTGCAATTTGCATGGCCACATCTTTACCTGCTTCTTCTGCTGATTTAGTGAGACCTACAAGTACACCCATACGGTTGGAACCATGGATATAACTTGCCACATATGGGGCTTCAATTCTTTCGAATTTAGAAACGGCAATCTTTTCTCCAATAGATGCGAGTTTGTCGTTGATAAGGTCGGCAACTTTAGCACCATTGATGCTTACTTCATTCAATTCGTCGGCCGATTTCACATTATTGGCAATAGCGGCATCTGCAATTAATTGCGCGAAGGCTACGAAATCTGCATTCTTGCTAACGAAATCAGTTTCACAACTGATACAAAGCACGATTCCCGCAAGATTGTCGGCAGTTGTTTTAGCGATGATAACACCTTCCTTGGCTTCACGGTCGCTGCGTTTTGCTGCAACTTTTTGTCCTTGTTTGCGAAGCCAGTCTATTGCTGCTTCAAAATCTCCGTTGCTTTCAGTTAAAGCTTTACGGCAATCTAACATACCGGCACCAGTGGCCTGGCGTAATTTATTGATATCTGCTGCTGTAATACTCATGATATTCCTCCTTTAACTGCTTGTTGAGGCAGTATTTTAAGATGTTATAAAGTTTTATCAAGAACTAGGTTTTTTCAACACAATGTTGAAGGGATGCTTATCCGGATTATTTTCCGGCGGGCTTCCTGCCACCTGCACCGGGACCGGGTACGCGGCGTTTGCCCGGAGCGGCTGCTCCTCCACGTGAACGCTTGTTGCGGTCGTCACCACCATCAAGCCTTTGTTCAAAACGTGCTGCTTTCGCTTCTGCACTTTCTTCAACATCAGAATGATCATCATCCTCCTTATCAGCCTGACGCTCCTGCAACCCTTCAGCGATAGCTGCAGTAATATAATTAACAATGATGGCAATCGATTTGGTAGCATCATCATTGGCAGGAATCGCAAAATCTACTTTATTAGGATCGCAGTTGGTATCTACCATTCCAAAAGTACCGATGTTGAGGCGTTTTGCTTCAGATAAGGCGATGTGTTCATGACCGATATCTACAAGGAAAAGGGCTGCTGGTACGCGACTTATTTGTGCAATACCACCCAATACTTTTTCCATCTTTTCTTTATCGCGGGTAAGCGTGAGTCTTTCTTTTTTAGTAAGATTTTCTGCACTTCCATCTCCCAGCAATTTCTCGATGCTCTGCATTTTCTTTACGCTCTTACGAACCGTATTGAAATTGGTAAGCATACCACCCAACCAACGTTCGGTTACGAAAGGCATGTTAACCCGCTTTGCTGATTCCTGTACAATTTCTTTGGCTTGCTTTTTAGTGGCTACAAACATGATCTTCTTTCCACTGCGGGCGATCGCTTTAAGAGCAGAAGCTGCTTCTTGAAGGCCTTCCACGGTTTTGTTCAAATCGATGATATGAATCCCTTTCTTTTCGGCAAAGATATAAGGCAGCATTTTAGGGTTCCATTTTTTGCGAAGGTGACCAAAATGAACGCCTGCTTCTAAAAGTTGCTGTTGTAAGGAAGTGTTATTTTCCATTGTTATTGATTAATGATAGATTTTAAAAATAATGATCCGCGAAAGCCTTATGGCCAGCCGGTATTAACGTTTGCTGAACTGGAAGCTTCTTCTTGCTTTCTTGCGACCTGGTTTTTTACGTTCAACAGAACGAGGGTCACGTTTCAGCAAACCTGCGGCTTTGAGGGCTGGGCGGTAATCGGCACTTACTTCGAGTAAGGCACGTGAAATAGCCAGTTTGGTTGCTTCGGCCTGGCCTTTTACACCACCACCGGTGGCATTAACAAGAATATCAAATTTATCACTGGCTTCCACCGTTTTCAGCGGAGCTTCCACCTGATTTTGAAGATAAACCAGAGGAAAATAAACTTTATAGTCTTTCCCGTTGATGGTGATTTTTCCGTCTCCTTTTGAAAGGAAAACACGTGTTACCGCTTCTTTTCTGCGGCCTACTGCGTTTTTTTGCTTTTCCATGTATATTATAGTTAGAGCGGAAAAAAATCCGCTGATGGTTTATTTAATTTTGGTAAAGGTTAATGAAGCAGGTTGCTGTGCACCATGAGGATGTTCGGAACCGGAGTAAACAAATAGTTTTTTGTACATCTTCCTGCCCAAACGGTTTTTAGGTAACATCCCTTTTACCGCTCTTTCGATAACCACTTCCGGACGGCGCTTCAGGAGGTCTTTTGCTGTTTCGCCTTTTTGTCCACCTGGATAACCACTATAAGTCAGGTATGTTTTGTCTTCCATTTTGTTACCGGTGAATACCACTTTATCAGCATTCAATACAATTACAAAATCTCCGCAATCAACATGTGGAGTATAATAAGCTTTGTTCTTCCCGCGAAGAACCGACGCAATCTTTGCGCACATACGACCAACGGTTTGATTAGTACCGTCTACAACGTACCATTTACGCTGCACAGTAGCCTCGTTCGCATGTTTGGTGGTGAAATGTAATTTACTCATTGTTCTTTTTTTAGATGATCCTGCGGCTATCCCCGCAAGGTTTTTAAATGGAGGGCAAAGGTAGGTGGTATATATTATTCCATCCAAAGAATTAAGCAATTATTTTTACAAGCACATTTGTAACAATTTGATAATCAGTAAATATTTTGATACATTTTATTCATACCCAGCTTCATGGCTGGATGAAAAAGGGAATACAACAGTATTTCATAAATGCGGATAAAGAATGCCTTGGGTTGAAATGGCATCAAAAAACCAATTACAACGATGAACATTCATTTTGACATATTTATTTTAAGGGGATTACAATACCGTGAAATCACCCTTTTTTTTTAGTGATACCACCATAGTTCAGCAGAAAAATAGCACTGATCTTTCTGCTTCATCAATCCACTTAAAAATCAATAAGTATGAAAAAAAAAATCTTAACATCGTATTTGAAATTAGCCTTTGCATTACTCATTAGTAGTTCGGGTTTTGCGCAACAAGGAAATCAAAAAACCACTTCAAATCCAGCTGTTAAAAATGCCCCCACGGAATGCGACTATTTTGTTTCTGAAGAAGATGGGAAAAAAATGATTGAAAAATTCGAGATTGATTTTAGAAAAAAAGGCAGCCCCGACGAAGTCAAAGGACTTAATCTCGAGTATTGGTTACCCTCCTGTGTAATAAGCAGTTTATTTAATTTTTTCAACAGGGATGAAAACAAATATTTCGACGGTGTAAGGTTTTATTGGATTGTAAAACAATCTGCCGCACAAGATGAAGAGAACCGCACCAGTTTAGTTATCGTACCTACAAGTCCTGTAGATCCACCATCGGCAAGTTTTAAACATACGGACCGTTGGGACCTCACTATAAGAGATGAATGTGGAAGTTCTGAATATCTAAATATGAGAAGAACGGACGCGGAACGTTTACGCAAAGCATATGGCGAAGATTTCAGACAAACGCGCACTATTGGAGATGTGGTAGTTGGTGCAGATAATGATCAACTTTCCGCTGCTTACTGGATGGATACATGTGTAATTGCTGCCTTACAAAAAGTATTATTACAAAATTCTACGTTAGTAGATGGAATTATTGCTTACAACGCAGTTTATTTTACTAAAGATGATATTTCCAGGCCATACCGGCTTTATGATTATCAAAGCACGCTTGTATTTGTTCCAGGGAAAAAAACAGGTGATGTTTTAAAACCTGATTGGGAATTATTAAATAAGTTTAGGCCAAAAAGTTATGATATTAAAGCAGCCGCCAACCACGGCCATCTTTGTCCACAAGTTTGCGATTAGATGTTACCCATACCCTTAAACATACTCATTGAAATCATCGCCTTTATGGTGAGTGTGTATTGCTACATGGCAATCAAGGATAAACCGATGGTTTGGTTCATCCCGTTTTTGCTTTTCATCGTTATCATCGAACATACGGGCATGTATATCAGAGAAGAATTGCATAAGGTGAATTCGTGGCTTTACAATATTTCTATCCCGGTTGAATTTTTCTTTTACAGCTATCTGTTCAAAAGTTATTTCAGGGATGCCCGTTTCAAGAAAATCGCTTTAGTCTGTTTATGGTTCATCCCCGTTTTTGCCATAGGCAATGCAGTTTTTTCGCAAGGATTTTATAACTTCAATACCCATACCCTTGTAGCTGGAAATGTGGTGATGATCATGCTTTGTTGTTTGTATTTTGTAGACCTGTTTAAAAGGGAAGAAGAAACGGTTTTGAGAAAAGACCCCATGTTCTGGATCAGTACGGGTTTACTTTTCTTCAATCTCGGTGAACTGCCTTATACTATTTTTATGGATTATCTCATCGTCCACCGGCACGATCAACGGGCGATGTTGTTCATATCGTTAAACAGCAAATTGATCTATATTTTGTAAGCATTCATTTCAATCGGTTTACTATGCACACGGACAACATCGTGGAAGACGATATCAAAATGATCATTTATGCCGTTGCGGTAATTTTTATCGCAATGGCACTCTTCATCATAGTATTCAGTTTTTTCTTTAACCAGAAAAAGAACAAGCTGATTAAAGAAAAAATTATCATGCAGGCAAAATTTCAACAGGAACTCTTACAAACCCAGATCGAAATCCAGGAACAGACGCTCAAAACCATCAGTCAGGAAATTCACGACAATGTAGGTCAGGTATTGAGCCTAGCTAAGTTGCAACTCAGCACTTTTCCGGTTTCAGATGATGTGCAGTCTGTAAAAATAAATACTACAAAAGAACTGGTGAGCAAAGCCATTACCGACCTGCGCAACCTGAGCAGGAGTATGTATGGAAACCAATTCGAAAATGGCGGACTGGAAACAGCCATCAGAAATGAGTTGGCCATTATAGAAAGCTCAGGACAATACCGAACCAAGTTCAGTCAAAAAGGTGAAGCGTTTAAATTGGAAAAGCGAAAAGAAATGGTGGTATTCAGAATGTTGCAGGAATCGATCAACAACATCATCAAACATGCCAAAGCAGGCAGCATTGAAATCAATGTGGATTATCAGCCCGCCCATTTTTCTTTTCAAATTGAAGATGACGGAAAAGGTTTCAATGCACTTGAACTGCGTGAACATCCGCATGGAATGGGATTGACGAGTATGCAGCACAGGGCAACATTGATTGGTGGAAAATTAAATATTGATACGGCAGAAAATAAAGGCACCAGAATCAACTTTGAATTAGATTTAGCATCTAAATATAAATGAACATGGCAAACTTTGTTTTAGTAGATGATCATACTTTGCTACGTAACGGACTTGCCGGTTTAATTGAATCGCTTGGCCATACGGTACTATTTCAGGCTAACAATGGAAAAGAAATGATTGCTTCAATAGGAAAATACAATCTTCCGGAAGTGATACTGATGGATATCAACATGCCGGAAATGGATGGGTACGAAGCTACACAATGGTTAAAAGAAAATCATCCTGAAATAAAAGTACTGGCGTTGAGCATGTACGATAACGACAATGCTATCATCAGGATGTTAAAAGCCGGAGCAAGGGGTTACATCCTGAAAGACAGTGAACCCATCGAACTCAGCGGTGCCATCAGCGAACTGATAAAAAATGGATTTTACTATTCAGAATTGGTAAGCGGTAAACTGGTTCATGCCATACACCATATGGATGAGCCCGGCAATTCTCTTCACAAGCCTTACCAGCTGAGTGAAAGGGAGATTGAATTTATCAGGTTCAATTGCACAGAACTCACTTACAAGGAAATTGCAGAAAAGATGTGCCTGAGCCCGAGGACCATTGATGGTTACCGTGATGTACTGTTCGAAAAATTACATTTGAAAAGCAGGGTGGGCCTTGCCATTTTTGCCATTAAGAATAATATTGTTGATATCAACCATCCATCTTAAGCAGGTAAAACCATCCTTTCCAGACGTGTCTCCTTCCCCAATCTCTTCACATATATAAGAACACTATAGGGACTCGTCGTTGCAGGTATAAAAGTACAATTGATATGCAATGTCCCGTACCGGAGACTTTGCTGAGAATAAAAATCGTTTGTCAATCAATTGAAACTTATCCCCACAAAGCAGGAAAGCTTCATTTAACCACTGAACCGCAAATTTTTCATAGCCGCTGTTCGCAATTCGGGCTTCTCTGTAAACAAACATGTGGGGTTTCGTTTTTCAGCTTATTTACTTTTTAAAAAGTCTCCATCAATAATAAGTAATTAAACTCCATTTACCGAAACTGAACGGTGCGAACTAAGGTCGTCTGATACAATATAAGTCATTCCTTTACTTAGCATATAATACCAATGTGATTTATATAATATGCCAATATTTTATAAATCTTAAATGCCGATGGTATCAAACAAATAGTACAATGAGGCGATAGCCGATATTG
>JAPLEF010000126.1 GCA_026391525.1 Sphingobacteriales bacterium | reverse complement strand
TATTGAAGTTGAATCCTAGTCACTTCATCAATCTTTCATCCCAAAAGTAGGGTTCGGTTCTTACCAGATGTACTTTCTTTTTGAAGTCGGGATGCTCTGCATTGATCAGATAATTGTATTCGTAAGGGATAACTGCCGAAGGCACTTTCAATACCATTGTTTCCTGTGCGTTGTACCAAATAGCACCCATATTTTGTAATGAGGTATATCCTGAAAGGGTTCTCCAGTTTGCAGGCAAATCCTTAAGTTTCACTTGCCGGTAAAGATGATCTTCATCTGCTAATGAGATCACCATCATGAAATACGGAATTGAAGGTTTTAGAGAACACCGGTGAACGATCAATTCCAAAGTTGATAACGACCTTGAACCACCTGTGTACAATACTTGCTGTCCTTCGAGGTTCCAACGGTTAGCCACCCCTGAAGCAGCTAATTTTTTTGAAAAGGCGGCGGTAGCCAATCTGAAAACTTCCATGCTCAAACATTATCGCCATATTCCATAGCCGTTAAACGATCGTCGATAAATTTAATGCCGGTGATGGTATTTAAAAAGCTAACAGGTAGTTTGTTATCGAAATAAAAATTACCCTTATTCAGCCACTCTTCAAAAGCTGTGGCTGTACCAAAAACATGGATGCCGTGTTTCATGAGCGACAACAAAAGCAGTACCTGTTCTTTGACGTTTTCTTTTACTACACTTTTTGGTTTTTTATATTCGCGAAAGGTTTTTACACTGATGTTTAGCCAATTGGAAAGGATGGTATCGTTAAAATTGGTAAGTGTTTTTATGGCATTCACATACTTCCAGTTGATATCGGTGGTATACAACAGTTGCATGATTTCAGCATCATTGATTTGCCCTGGTAATTCATCAAGCAATACATAGGGCTTTGGGGTTGCTTTATTCATTTGAGCGTAATTATTAATACAAATATAGGCAATTTTTCTTTTACATAAGGGTAATTATGCCTTTTTTTGATATTAATATTGTCCCCTACCGATTATGAACAAAGCAGAAATCATGGATCAACATTTGCATACATGTTGTATTAGCCGGGAAATGGCAAAAAAATACCCGGCGTTTAAACCGGGTAGTTATTTTAGAAACCATTTTTATCAATTTCCTTCGGGTTTAGTAGTTTCAGCTCGTGCCATATTGTTTTGAATAATCATTTTGTTGAGCACTTTTACCGATTGATCGAGGTAGATATCAGTGCTGCGGAACTTAAGCCATTGTTTATTTTTTTCCACTTTATCTTCGGCACTTACGATATTGGCAGTATCTGCATCGAGATTGGTAATTTTAATAGGAACGGGAAGTTTGGTCAATTCATCTATCTGCTTTGATACTGATTTCAATTCCTTTTGTTCTTCCTTGTACTTTCTGATATTGATGGAATAAGACTTACCGTAATATTTTTCGAGCCATTGTATATTGGTGCGGAGTTTTTCAAAAGTCATATTCTTTTTTACATCATCATTTGCCTCAGTAATTATGAGGTTACTACTAGGAGTACTGGTCCAAACGCTATAGGGTGCTTTTGAAATTTCATCCCATTTCAAAGCATCCGGACTGTCTTTTTCCCTGAACTTTAAATAATCGTAACGATCAGGAAGAACAATATCCGGAGTTACCCCTCTGAGCTGGGTTGAGCCTCCACTGATACGATAAAATTTCTGCAGGGTGAGCTTCACACTTCCCAAATCTTCTGTGCTCTTCGCATTCAGCAAACTGTTCTCCGCTTCCGGAGTGAGCGAAATATTTCTTTGAACTGTTCCTTTTCCATAAGTTGAAGAACTTCCAATGATTACCCCTCTTTGATAATCCTGGATTGCTGCAGCAAAAATTTCGGATGCTGAAGCACTGGTTCCATCAACCATTACCGCTAAGGGCCCGTCGTACAAGATACCGGAATTCTTATCCGGAAGGATATTCGCTTTTGCATCACGGCCTTTCACCTGGCATATAGGACCATCTTTGATAAACAATCCGGCCATTTGCACCACATCAAATAATGATCCCCCACCATTGCCTCTGAGGTCTAATATGATGCCATCTACTTTTTCCAGCTTTAATTTTTCAATTTCTTTTGCCACATCTACAGCACATCTTGCACCATTCGGCCTATCGAAATCGGCATAAAATTCAGGCAGATAGATGTACCCGATTTTATTATCCGTTTTGATGATGGCAGATTTGGCAAATGTATCTTCCAATTTGATATCATCCCTGATTAAAACCACCACTTTTTCGGTTCCGTCAATTCGTTTAACGGTTAATCGCACTTCTGTTCCTTTTTGAGATCCGCGAATCAGTTTCACCGCATCACTAACGGCATATCCGGTAACATCAACAGGCTCTTCCTTACCCTGCCCTACTTTGATGATTTCATCATTCTCTTTCAATTCGCCGCTTTTCCATGCAGGCCCGCCCGAAACCAGACTTGAAATCTTGATCTTACCATCATCTTCTTTCAATTGGGCACCAATGCCAAAAAACCTTCCACTCATCGATTCATTGAACGACCGGAGGTCGATCGGAGGTAAATAATTCGTATGGGGATCCATATTACCTGTTATGGAATTAACGAAGGTGCTGAAATTAGCATCCATGTTTTCTCTGGTCTTTTTTGTAGTAAAATACCGGTCCATCTGACGGCGCACATGATCTCTTGCTTCCCTTTCTAAGGTGCTATCGGGCTTAACTTTGAAATCTTTTTTATCTTTATTCTTTTCCCGATCCTCCTGAAGGTCTACGTATTTACTTAAAACCCCATACTTCAAACGCTTACGCCAGGTATCTTTTCTTTCATTTTCCGATTTGGGATAGGTAGATTTTTCGGGATCAAGAATTACATTTTCATCCAAATTAAAATCAAAAGGCTTGGCAAGCAATTCTTTGTAATATTGCGACACTTCATTCACCCTTTTCAGATAAACATCATTGATATCGAAAAAAGAGTTGATTTCAGCACCATGAATCTCATCATCTATCTTATCAGCATATTGTTGAAACCCGCTGATATCTGATTGCAGGAAAATGTTTTTTTCATCGTCGAGCTCCTCTGTGAATTTTTTCAAAATCTCCTTGCTGAAAGCATCATCAATTTTCTTTGGGCTGTAATGCCCGTCTTCAAGCAATACACCCACATTCCTTAAAATTTTTGCATAACGGATTCGGGGATTGTCGTCATTGTCGTTTTTACCCTGGCTTTGATAGGTAAAAAACAAACTGATGGCAGTTAAAGCAATAATAACCGGAATGAACTTTTTACTCATCATAAAATCTGCAATTTTGTGCATGTTGTAAAATTAACGGAAAAACAACCGTTTCAGGAGCTTAATAACGTCCTTTTCAGAATAATGTTTTGTTAAAGCAACGGTATGATTTTCTTTGTGATGAATGGCAAAAAAGAAATAAAAAATCCCCGGACAACCGGGGACTTCTTTACCATTTGGGGTGGATGATGGGGCTCGAACCCACGACCCCCAGAATCACAATCTGGTGCTCTAACCAGCTGAGCTACAACCACCATATTATTGGGTTTGCAAAAATAGTCAAAAAGTATACTTCGGCAAAATTACATTTGATGCTTTTTGATTCCCCTACATTTGCAGGCAACTCCTGATCATGAACAACTATTCGATTTTTCTGGTTTTATTGATTTCCGCTTTAGGAGGATGGCTGGCAGCTTACATAAGTGTCCGCCTGCTTTTCAAACCGGCAAAGCAACGATGGTTTGTCGGTATTCCGTTTCAGGGAATCATTCCCTATCTACAACAAAATGAATCCGGAGCCATTGGTTCAATTCTACATCAAACAATTTCAAATTCGTCTAACTGGAAATCAGCACTGGTAAATCCCGAATTAATGGCGCTTCTTCATCCGGAAATAGAAATACAAGTTGACCGTTTTCTGAAAGAAAAGCTCAGCACCGTTTTCCCACTTCTATATAAATTTATGGGAGAAAAAACATTGTTACAGTTTAAGGAGGTTTTCATAGCAGAAACCATCCATCTTTTGCCGGTAATGCTTAGCAAATATGCCGATGAACTTCCCAAAGTATTACCAATTGAGCAATGGGTAACCGATTCCATACTTCAATTCGATCTGAAAAAAACTGAAAAACTATTCTATCAAAAAGCCCAAAAATGGGTCCGGCTTTACCTGTTAGCGGGATTGCTGTTCGGACTTTCCTGGGGTGGTTTGATTTTACTATTGCTGCACTGCTTACTAAAATGAATGTAAAAAGCAGCCCGGAACTCAATTGCCTGAACTGAAATTCCCAAATTAGCCTTATTTTGCCATCACAAAACCACCGGATGAAACAATTCAATTTCAAGGCTTTGATGCCGCACCTGATTGCCATTATCATTTTTTTGCTAGTGGCCGTTATTTTTTGCAAGCCCTCATTAGAAGCCGACACTGTGCTTAAACAAGGCGATATCATCGGTTGGCAGGGCATGAGCCACCAGTCGTTTGAATATAAAGAAAAACATGGCCATTTCCCTTTATGGGTTACCAGTATGTTTTGCGGCATGCCGGGATACCAGATTGCTCTGGAAGGGGCATGGTCGCCTCTTTCTATCATCGATAAGGTTATTCAACTTTACCTGCCGCAGCCGCTTAATTTTTTCTTCCTGGCCTGTATCAGTTTTTATTTCCTTTGCATCTGTTTAAAAGTTAGGCCCTATGCAGCAATCTTAGGTGCACTTGCTTTTGCCTATTGTAGTTTTTCGCCCATCATCATAGCAGCCGGGCATAATACGCAGATGTTTGCCCTAGCCTATGCACCATCGGTGATTGGTGCAGCCATTTTGATTTTCGATAAAAAATATCTTACCGGATTTGCACTTACCGCTTTGCTCACTGCATTACAAATCGGGCAGGGCCATCAGCAGATCAGCTATTATTTGTTTCTCATACTTGCAGCCATGACGATTGCCTTTGCGATACAACTCATCCGCAAAGGAGAAGTTGCTCATCTGCTTAAAAGTTTAGGTTTGATGTTGATTGCCGGTTTGATAGGTGTTGCTTCGAATGCACTGGTATTGATGACCACTTACGATTACAGTAAAGAGTCGAAGCGAGGCGGACAATTGGTCATAGGCAAATCCTCTAACGAAAAAGATGCCGTATCATCCGGAAAAACAAAAGGGCTGAGTAAAGATTATGCCTTTATGTGGAGCTATGGAAAATCAGAAACCTGGAGTTTGATGTTCCCGGGTGTAAATGGCTATGGTTCGTATTATACGGAAAGGGATGGAGAACCTTACCTCTTTCCAAAACTTACTGAAGATTCCCATGTAGCCAAGTATCTGATTGAAAAAGTGAATGCTCCTGAAGACCAGGCAGTGAATTTTGCTTTTCAACAAAGTCAGGCTATTTATTGGGGTGGACAGCCCGGAACAAACGGAGCGGTTTATTTAGGGGCTGTAATATGTTTCCTCTTTTTATTCGGGATGTTTTATCTCGATGGCAGGCATAAATGGTGGATACTTGCAATCTGCGTTTTTGCCGTCTTGCTGGCATGGGGCGATCACCTTCCCGGTTTCAACTACTTCATGTTCGATCATTTCCCTCTTTATAATAAATTCAGGGTGCCTACAATGACATTGGTGATTCCTCAAATTTTATTTCCCGTTATTGCCGTTTTGGTTATTGAAAAATTATTGCAGCAACAGGATGCAAATGTGTTGCGGAAATTCAAATTCGGCACATTTGCAGTAATAGCCGCCTTCCTGTTGATAAGTGTTTATTATATCAGTAGCGATTTCAGTAAAGAAAATAAGGCAAGAACAACCGCTTTCAACACCGCATTTGCTGCCGGTGGTGCGGATATGGAAACCGCTTTGGCAAATCTAGACCAACAATACAAAGGCCTCACCGATAACCGGCTTTATGAAGGAATGGCATTCAATTTAAAAGATGATCCGAATGCCCAAAAGAGTGCCCGTGAATTTGTTTCGGCACTCCGTAAAGACCGGGCTGGTTTTTTGTTGAAAGATATCCTACGTGCCCTTGCATTCGTATTGCTTGCATGGATACTCATAGCATTATTCCTTCGCCAAAAAATCAATGGCATGATCATGCTCGGAGGCGTAACACTTTTAGCAACCATCGACCTGTTAGGTTTTTCAACAAAGTATCTCAACGAAAAAAGTTACGATAGCAAGGAACGTTATGAAGCAACAGAATTCCCGATTACTGCAGCTGACAAACAAATCATGGACGATAAAGATCCCAATTTCAGGGTATTCAACACGGCGAGCCTTGAAGAATCTAAAACTTCCTATTACCATAAATCCATCGGTGGTTATCATCCGGCCAAAATCGGCATTTACGACGATCTCATGACTTATCAGTTGAATGGTTCACCAAATGTTTCGGTGGTGAATATGCTCAATGCCAAGTACATCATACAACGTCAGGGTAAAGAACAGGTAGCCATGAAAAACCCTGAAGCGCTTGGCAATGCCTGGTTTGTAAAGGGAGTGAAATGGGTGAACGGGCCTGTTGAAGAAATGAAAGGCTTAGATAATTTCAGTCCACGCGACACCGCAGTAATAGATGCCACATTCAAAACTAACGTTGGAGCATATTCGCCAGCGGATAGTGCTGCCAGTATCCGTCTTACGAGTTTCGACAATGATGCCCTGGAATACGAATCATCGGCAAACGGGAACCATATTGCTCTATTCAGTGAAATTTATTATAAAGACTGGAAAGCCTATATCGACGGAAAACCGGCACCGATAGCCAAGGCAAACTATGTGTTAAGGGCATTGAATATCCCTGCAGGTAAGCACAAAATCAGTTTCAAATTTGAACCTGCTGTATTCTATACCGGAAGAAATATAGCCAATATCAGCACCTGGATCATGATGTTGCTGGTGATTGCAGCGCTATTCATGGCATGGAAGAAGCGCGATGTGGCAGGTGTAGGAATCATCGATACTGGCAAACCCAAAAATTCACAACCGTAAACCTATCAACCTCAAGCCTACCCATATTACGGCCATAGCCCCCTATCCTATTTATCCGGCGAAAATGGGCGGTCAAAAAGGGATTGCATCTTTTTACGAAGCATTGGAAAAGGAGTTGGCGGTTACACTGGTATCTACTCAAAATAATGGAACACCTGAAGGAAAAATTAGCCAATTTTTACCGGTTCTTTCCAAAAGCAGGATGCGATATGTGAATCCATTCCTGTTTTTCAAATTGCGGAAGATCATCAAATCTAACCAAAGTAAATTGCTTATTTTGGAGCATCCTTATTTGGGGTGGCTGGGTGCAATGCTGAAGTGGTTTTGTGGAGTTAAACTTGTAGTTCACTCTCACAACATCGAAAGCCAGCGTTTTAAATCTACCGGAAAATGGTGGTGGGGCATATTATGGAATTATGAACGGTGGACACATCGCAGGGCAACACATAGCTTTTTTGTTACCGATGAAGACCGGCAATATGCCATACAACAGTTCAAGCTATCCGAAAAAAACTGCAGCACCATTACTTATGGATTTTCATTCCATCAACCTCCAACAGCCAACGAGAAGCAAGCAGCAAGAAAAGTACTGATCCGCCAATGGGGAATACCGGAAAATCATCACATCTTACTCTTCAATGGCACTTTAGATTATCCACCCAATTTCCAGGCGCTTCTAACCATTCTGGATGAAATAGCGCCCCGGTTGGCTTTAGAGAAAAATTTCAACTATACTATCCTGATCTGTGGTAAAAATTTGCCGGCCGAATTAGATCAACTGAAAGCATACAAAACAATCCAGGTTCAGTATGCCGGATTTGTAGATGATATCTCCCTTTATTTCAAAGGAGCTGATCTTTTTATCAATCCGGTTGAAGATGGTGGTGGTATAAAAACGAAATTGGTTGAAGCACTTGGCAATAATTTACCTGCGGTGAGCACGATTAACGGAGCTATTGGAATTCCGCTAACCGTAACCGGTAGTAGCATGCAATTGGTACCAAATAAAGATCCCGCTCAATTTGTGGAAGCGATCATCATTAAGCGTAATATCAACAGCAGGATACCTGACGCCTTTTTTGAATATTTTTATTGGGATAATATCGGGAAGAAAGCTGCGGTTACACTTAACGAAATCGGAGTTTCATAAAACCTTGTAAAAATAAGGCCTGTTCAAAATAATTTTTGGAAAGTAGTAAGATAGTGCGAGCATGTTTTTTGCAAAACCCATCCATTGGCTGAAGGGAAACTTATTTTTTGCAAAAGGATTTACATAAGAAATCATCCCTGCAAATAAACTTAAAGGCACATCAAACAGGTATACTGCAAAGTGAAATACGAACCATCCTACTCCAAACTCTTTACGGATGCGAAGAAAATTGCTCAGCATCATCTGCAGCCCTTTACGGTCGGATACATTAAAATATCCTTTGCCAGCAGATCCGAATGCCATGTTTGCTGTTTCCCCTTGTAAATGCATCACTTTATATTCTCCATAAATAGAAAGTTTTCCATATTTCCTGATCCTGCTGCACCACTCCGCTTCTTCTGCGTATAAGAAAAAGTCTTCATCGAGTAATCCGGCTTTTTCAATGGCATCCTTTTTTACCATCAGGAAAGCACCATTGATCCAATCTACTGTAACAATTCCCGTTGCTTCAGGCAGGTTGGGCTTCTTTACTGAAAATTGTAGAGCCACAAAACGCAACCATCTACCTAAATATGGCAGTGGAAGAAGATTATTGATGCCGCCTTTCATCACGTAATTTCCTGAAATCTGGGGTGTATTATCGGTGTTTAGCAGTTGCGCACTACAGGCAAAATCATCTGATAGGATAAATTGCTGAAAACAGCGGTTCACAGCATCATCCAGATTAATGGTATCTGTATTCAGTAAAAGTATCACTTCACCAGTTGCTGCTTTAATTCCGGCATTATTAGCCCTTGCAAATCCGGCATTATAGCCCATCTGGATGAATTTCACAGTTGGATAAGCCTCTTTTAGCAACTGCTCAGTTCCGTCATTAGAATTGTTATCAATTACAATAATTTCAAAACTTTGGGTATCAAATTGGTACAAACTGTCAAGGGAATCAAGTAAAATCCGTGGAGCTTTATAATTAACGTATAGAATACTGAGTTTCATGCTGCAAATCGGCTTCAAAATCTCAAACTTAAAGTTTTAATGTTATTTTTACGCTCTTTCATCAAAAGAATTACATGAAAACAGCACTTATAACAGGTATTACCGGCCAGGATGGTGCCTATCTTGCCGAATTTTTGCTCAAGAAAGGATACAATGTTCATGGCATCAAGCGCAGAAGCTCCCTGATGAATACCGACCGTATTGATCATCTTTTCTTTAATAAGGGATTAGCAGAACGTTTTCATCTGCATTATGGCGACTTAACCGATTCGAGCAACCTGATTCGCATCATCCAGCAAACCCAGCCGGATGAAATATATAACCTGGCCGCTCAAAGCCATGTACAGGTAAGTTTTGAAACACCCGAATACACCGCCAATTCGGATGCCATGGGCGTTTTGCGCATACTGGAAGCCATCCGGATTTTAGGTTTGGAGAAGAAAACCAGGTTCTATCAGGCATCTACGTCTGAAATGTATGGAAAGGTTCAAGAGATTCCTCAGACTGAAAAAACGCCTTTCTATCCCCGTTCTCCCTATGGTGTGGCTAAATTATATGGTTACTGGATTACGATCAATTACCGCGAAGCCTACGGCCTTTATGCGGTTAACGGCATCCTTTTCAATCATGAAAGTCCGTTACGGGGCGAAAGTTTCGTAACCCGAAAAATAACTATAGGCACGGCAAGAATTGCATTAGGTCTTGATGACATACTCCTTTTAGGAAACCTGGATGCCAAACGCGACTGGGGCCATGCCAAAGATTATGTGGAAGGCATGTGGATGATGTTGCAACAAGATGAGCCGGATGATTTTGTATTGGCCACCAATGTCACCACTCCTGTGCGGGATTTTATCCGTATGGCATTTAGCCATGTAGGCATAGAACTGAAATTTGAAGGTTCCGGTGAACTGGAAAAAGGTTTTATAGAAAAATGCAACAATCCATTATATCAGTTGCCAGTTGGGAAACAGGTTGTAGGTATCCATCCCCGCTATTTCAGGCCTGCAGAAGTAGACCTGCTTATAGGCGATGCCACAAAAGCCAATACGAAGCTGGGCTGGCAACCTAAATATGATTTACAAATGATGGTTACAGAAATGATGGAAGAAGAAATCAAGAATTTTACAAAAAAATAATTAAGGAACTTGATTTTTGGTGAAGTTATTATGGTACAAGAATATAAAATTAATCACAACTACAATAAATAAACACAAGTGCTATTGCATATTAACCTCTGTTAAAGTAGAGCTAATTAATACTTGCAAATTATAAATAAGTAATTACTAGTTT
>JAPLEF010000003.1 GCA_026391525.1 Sphingobacteriales bacterium | reverse complement strand
CTCTCATTATTGATTCGAAACACCAAGATTACCCAAACTTATCCTGTTTTAAATCCTCAGTTCCATTACTTGCTTAACCTTATTATTTTTTTCAAATCCATCGATTAAGATTCTTGACTGAAGAAACGCATTCATTATGTTACACCTATTACAGCGCCTAGCGCTGACAATCAGTATTCTATGTATCTGGTCAGGCAACGTTTATGCCAATGATTCTGATGTTGTGAATTGCAACAAAACCTGGAAAATAGTAGTGCTTGGATCTTCTACTGCATTTGGAATCGGAGCCTCTGAACCGGATAGTTCCTGGGTAGGGAAATTCACTTCCTATATCAAAAGGCGAAATCAGGCTAATGAAATCATCAATCTGTCTATACCGGGGTATACCACTTATCAGAACCTCAGGCCATCAGGTTATACTCCGCCGGCAGGCCGACCTTCACCGGATCCTTTAAATAATATCACAGCGGCATTGGCTCAGAATCCTGATGCCATCATCATCAACATACCATCGAATGATGCGGTCAACAATTACACCCTTTCCGAGCAGCAGGAGAATTTCGAAGCTGCTTTAGCTTTGGCTGATGCCAATAATATTCCAGTATGGGTTACTACCTCTCAACCAAGGAATAACATCACACTACAGCAAACCCAAAATCTAGAACAATTAAGAGATTGGATTTTTCTTCGATTTGGAAACAAAGCAGTTGATTTCTGGACGGATGTTGCTAATCCGGATGGAAGTATAGTTTCTTTTTATGATTTTGATAATGTTCATGTTAATAATGAAGGGCATCGACTGTTTTTCTTGCGCATGGCAGGAGAAACCATTCTTGACTCTTTGTGTAACCGATTCACCGGTACGTTAGTTGCCCGTGCTGGTAACGACCAATCCATAGCTCTTCCCCTAAATCAGGTTACTTTAGATGGAAGTGCTTCTACATCGGAAGGTACAATCACCAGTTATTCCTGGGCGAAAGTTTCCGGTCCGTCATCTTTTACTTTAACCAATTCTAATCAGCCCATTACTTTACTCAGTAATCTTATTGAGGGCAGATATGCATTTGAACTCACCGTAACAGATGATAACCTCATTACTCAGAAAGATACCGTGAATATCATAGTAAGCTCTCGGATCCTGATTGATATCGGACCAACCAACACGATATCTCCGGATGCCGGAGGGAAATTCTGGAACAATTTCAGTGATGGATTTCCCGGTGTAAAAATCACGAATGCGGTTACGGTTGGAAATGTAGCCACTACTATCGGGCTTGAAATCATCAATCGCATCGACGGCACTTTCAACCCTGCTGGCCCTGGTACTAACACCGGAAATACAGCCGGTATAGTAGGGGATTATGGCAATGAAGCCACCACTGATTTCGCATTCGCTCATCCAAGTGCAACCAATGGTCAATGGAAAATAACAGGCCTGGAGAGCAACCGACAATATACCATCAAGTTTTGGGGAACCCGAACTGTTCCTGATGATCGCGTGATTGAAATCAAAAGAGCCGATCAAAGCACCTGGCAGGAGTATGACGCAAAGAATAATAACAATTTCAATACGGCTGCAACATTTACCTTCTTCGGACAAACAGAAATGACCTTTGACATCAGGGCAAAAACGGGTAGTGCATTTGGACATATTTGTTTAATAGATATCACTGAAACAGCTATTCCTGTTAATGGAAACATTCCTCCGATTGCCAGAGCAGGTACTGACATCACCCTAACCTTACCAAACAACTCAACTACATTAAATGGTACTGCTTCAACCGATGACGACGGATCCATCGATTCTTATGAGTGGTCAAAAATAGCAGGCCCGGTTGATTTTTTATTGGGAAATCCAAATGCTTCCAGCACCTCTTTAAGCAACCTCACAGAAGGAACCTATTTGTTTCAACTAAAAGTAACCGACGACCAACTGGTAACAGATGTAGATACCGTAGCAGTAACAGTTATTACAAGGGTGTTGTTTGATGTTGGAAGTATACTTACCAATTCACCTGACTTATCAGGTAAATACTGGAATAATGTTATCAATGGTTTACCCGGAGTGAAGATCAGCAATGCTGTTACAACAGGGAATACAGCATCAGGAATCAGTTTAGAGATTATTAACAGGATTGATGGAACATTCAATATTGCCGGCCCCGGCGTTAATGGCGGCAATACCGTTGGCGATGTGGGAGATTATCCAAACAGTGCAACTACTGATAATGCGTTTTCGCATCCCAGTGCTACAAATGGCCAATGGAAAATTGCAGGGCTGAATAATACCAAATCTTACACCGTAAAGTTCTGGGGTACACGCGGTGTTGCTGATTCGAGGATCATTCAAATTAAAAGAGCCGACGAAACCGTTTATAAGCAATACAATGCTTCGAATAATTCCGATTTCAACCGTGCAGCAGTTTTCACTTTAACAGGCGTTACGGAAATGGTTTTTGATATCCGTACCGAAGTAAATAGCGCATTCGGGCATATCAGTGTGGTGGATATCAATGTCACTATTCCTCCGGTGCTTTGTACACCGGTAACACCTTCAGTAAGTATCACCAGTGATCCTGCTTTTCCTGTTTGCGAAGGAAGCAGTGTTAGTTTCGTGGCAACAGCAGTTAACGGGGGAATAGACCCATCTTATCAATGGTTCAATGGCATCACGCCCATAAGTGGCGAAACTGGTAGTACCTATACCTCCAATACTTTGGCCAATGGCGACCAAATAAATGTACAACTGGTTTCCAGTGAACAGTGCCCTTCCATAAATAACGTAAACTCAAATGTAATAACAGCATTGATTACACCAAATGTTCCGGTATCAGTTAGCATCTCTGCAAACCCTGGCAATATTATTTGTAGTGGTAGCAATATCAGCTTTACTGCTATACCTGTAAATGGTGGAACAGCTCCTCAATACCAGTGGTTCAATGGCATCACGCCCATAAGTGGCGAAACAGGTAGCATCTATACTTCCAATACTTTGGCTAATGGCGATGCTATCAGCGTGCAACTCACATCGAGCGAAGCATGCGCGATTAATAATCCTGCCACTTCAAATACGGTGAACATGACGGTAAATCCGTTATTACCGGTAAGTGTTAGCATCACATCAAACCCTGCCGTTCCTGTTTGTGCCGGAACCAATATTGATTTTGTAGCCAATATTATCAATGGTGGAACTTTACCACAATTCCAATGGAAGTTGAACGGGTTTGATATTCCGGGAGCAATAAATTCTACTTTTAATTCATCCTCTTTACAAAACGGTGACCTGATCAGTTGTGTAGTTATCAGTAATGCAATTTGTGCAGTTGGAAATCCTGCAACAAGTAACGTGTTGGTTTCGGTTATCAAGAATCCCAGTACTTCACTTACTACTATCAGTATCTGTGGAAACAGTTATACCTGGAATGGCACTACCTATATTGCTTCCGGAATTTATACTTTTTCAACAACCAATGCAGCCGGATGCGATTCTATAGCTACTCTTAACCTTAACCTTTCAGGCAACTTTGTTCCGGATCAGATTACAGGTTCAACCAATGCCTGCTCATTCATGGGAGACAACGGATTGATTGCAACCTATAGTGTTAATGCACCCGGTGCTACATCATTTGTTTGGAATATCTCTCAAAATGCAACAATAGTTTCCGGACAGGGTACCAATACCATTGGAGTACGTTATCTAAGCAGTTTTGGTTCCGGTAGTGTAATCGTTACCATTGGAAACCCATGCGGTTCACCGGTAACAAGATCTGTTCTTGTTACAAGAGCTACTCCGGCAATCCCTGTTGCTATCAATGGGCCTTTGAATGTATGCAATCTGGTTAATTCAAATGGTCAGGCTACTTACAGCATTTCTCCTGTGGCAAACGCCATTACTTATCGTTGGACATTACCATCTACGGTAACACTTTTAAGTGCAACAGCTGATTCAACGAGCATTACCGTTTCATTTAATCCAGGTTTTATTACGGGGTCAGACAAATCTATCCGTGTAAGATCTATTTCAGGTTGTGGAAATAGTGGAATTCGGGCGGTGACTTTAAGGGCGGATGTTCCTTCGGCTCCAACTCAAATCAATGGTCAGCAAAATGCCTGTTTATTCCTAAATACTGGTGTTAATGCAACTTATTTTATTAATAAAATCAGTAGTGCCACGTCTTATGAATGGAATATTCCTTCAGGAGCTGCGATTGTAGAAAGGCCGGGATTCCCTGGTGAGAACGATACGGTTATTGTTGTGAATTATGATAACACTGTGGTAAGCGGAAGCCAGATAACTGTAAGAGGAATGTCAACCTGTGGTACGGGTAACGCTGCTATCTTGCTTATAACAAGAAATGCTCCCGGTAATCCATCAATCATTAGTGGCCCTACTGCTGTTTGTGCATTCACTATTCCATCCAATCCTGCAGTTTATTTTGTTCATAAAACAGCAAATGCTTCCTCTTACAATTGGGAAGTACCTGCAGGGGCAGTTGTAACTCATCCGAATGGATTAGGTGAAAATGACACTTTAATTAAGGTAGTTTTCGTTTCCGGTTTAAGCTCAGGAAATATAAGAGTAACAGCAGTAAACGGCTGTGGTATAAGTGCAGTGAAGTCACTCACTGTGCGTAGTTCAGCTCCATCAACACCTATTATTACAGGCCCAACGGAGGTTTGTGCTCTTATTGGTGTTGCACCTGCGGTATATAAAGTGAATAAAGTTGTTGGTGCAACTGAATATGTATGGGGTGTTCCTTCGGTTGGTGCAACTGCTATACATCCCAATCCGGCAGGACCGGAAGATACCATCATATTGGTTACTTATAACCCTTCATTTGTTTCCGGTAGCATAACGGTAAGTGCATCCGGTAACTGCAGTAATAGCTCTACAAGAACGCTTAATCTGGTACGTGGACTACCTTCAACACCAGGATTGATAAACACTACAGCCATTTCAACCACTTGCCCAATCCGCCGTTATAGTTATGCCATTACCGCTTTGCCTGCAAATGCAATAAGTACATTATGGACAGTGCCTACAGGAGCTGTAATTGATTCGGGTCAGGGAACACTACGTATTTACGTTACTTACCCGATTACAGTAACAAATTCACCAGTTGCAGTTGTTGGTACAAACGGATGTGGCAATAGTGCCAGTTCAAGAAGATTGAATGTTTCTCTCCCTGCATGTGCTGCTCCATTAGCCAGGAATATTTCAGAACCACCCAGACAGCAAAAAATTTCACCTCTGAATCAGGTGGAAGTTTCGGTTATACCTAACCCAAGCACCAATCAATTTAGCTTGCGGATTGCATCTGCAAATATGGGAGAGTGGTTCAGCATCAAGGTTACAGACATTAACGGCAAAACAATCGAAACAAGGCAAAGGATTTCTGCAGGACAATTGTTACAGATAGGAAATGATTACAAACAAGGAATTTATTTTGTAACCATTTCGGGTGATGTTTATCGCAATACTTATAAGCTAGTCAAACTGTAAAGAAAAGTGAATTTCTAAAAGCTGCTTTCGGGTAGCTTTTTTTATAGCAGCTAATATGCGCTGAATAATTTATGTACAAAATAATTGCAGCGTGAACCTATCAATGCGTATTGAGTAATGATTTGATAGCCTGAAGTATCGGCATCCATCCACCTTCACTTAGGGCAAGCTGATAACGGGCTTCTCCATTTTCTATGCTACCAAAATCGCCCTGTGAAATGGTCAGGACGGTTTTGCCATTTTCATTATACAATTCGTAAGTTACTGTAAGATAATTTTCAGGTTTATCTTCAATTTCTGCTCCTGGCCTGAATGTGGTGAACGCAAGATAACGGGGAGGTTCAATTTCTATCACATTTCCTTTTACAAAAATCCGCTCCTGGCCATTTTCATTTTTAATCCATTCCAAGCTGCTATCCACTTTCCAGGTAGAACGGGTTGAACAGCCAAACATATATTGTTTTGTTTTTTCAGGATTTACGAGGCAATCCCATACCGCTTTAGCTGTGGTATCAATCATGATCGTATCCCGAACAATCAGGAGCTTCCTCATAGTTTAAGAAATGTTGAAAAATGGCTTAACAATAATTATAGAGAGAGAAGGCTTCGAGTTTTTCCTAAATCTTCCGTAAATATACCGTGTATTCAACTGATTGTGAATTATGTCTGCAAATTTTTACAATATTCTATTCTGTTATTCGCATTTTAAAAAATCCGGAAATAAATTTTACAATGCTTTATAAACCTTTTAGACCTAACTTTTAATCAAAATTGTAAAGCGGGGGTTTGAGTAAATCATCCTGCCTGAACAGTTTGCCCGGGATTCATTAATAATAATGAGCACAACTCAAAAATAGAAAAAATTTGATGACTTCCTGAGCAAGCGTATTTTTGATTCCAGTTTACATCGAAGAAGTTTTTTTGAATCATTCCTAATTGATCGGTTTCTGAAAAAGAGTTCATGCTATTTATTGTTTACAGCACTGTGGTTCATTACTGCGTGTAGTCATTCCCGTAATACAACGGTAAGCAATAATTCTGAAACTATCGTTTCAAGAGTTACTATCACCAATGAGGTAGCTGCTGTAAAAATCAGTACCGGAAAAACCAAAGCTGGCGATCTGGTTGATTTTGCAGAAACTTTGATTGGAGTGCCTTATAAATATGGGGGTACAGAACCCAAAACAGGTTTCGATTGCTCAGGTTTTATCGGTTATGTGTTTCAACATTTTGGCATCAGGGTTCCCAGAACTTCCGTTTCATTTACCAATGCCGGAGAGACAGTTAAAGCATCACTGGCTAAGCGCGGCGATTTGATCCTTTTTACCGGCAGCGACGCCAATTCAGGTAAAGTTGGCCATATGGGCATCTTAACGGATGTGCGTAAGGATGATTTACAGTTTATTCATTCCGCTTCGGTAAACAACAAGGGTGTGATGATCAGTTCTATGAGCAATTATTTCAGGGAAAGGTTTGTAAAGGTGATCAGGGTGTTTTAGAAGCGGATATACCTTTATCCGTTGTTTTATTTTCCATTTTCATGAAAGGGCTTTTCAGCAGATTGGTGAAATCTTCATCCCGTTGGTTGGGGTAATATTTATCCAATCCATATCTTATTTCTGATTGAGGAAGTTTTAAAAAAGTACCCAAAAGCCTATCCCATACCGAAAGGATCGCTCCATAATTGCTGTCGGTATAAGGCTGTTTCCAGTGATGATGTACTTTATGCATATTGGGCGAAACAAAAATATAGCTCATCAAATGATCAATTCTAGTTGGCATGGCGATATTGGCATGTGTAAAAGCAGTTGCGAATATGATCAGGGTTTGAAAAATCATTACAGCATACATGGGTGCACCGCAAACCATGATCCCTATGAAAAAGAAAATACCACGTAATAAACTTTCAACCGGATGATGACGTAAACCGGTGCTTACATCTACATTATTATCTGCATGATGTACAACATGAAATTTCCATAGCAAAGGAATTTTATGTTCGGTGATATGAACCAGCCAGCCCACAAAGAAATCCAAGACCAGGAATGTGATCAGGATGGTACCCAAAACACCGGTATTGAACCAGTAAACCATGCCCCATTGATGCACTTTACAAAAGTCACTCAGCAGTATGATGATAAGCGCCAAAATGCTATGTATCATAAGGTGCATAGCAGTAAAGCCAAGATTGACCATTGCATGCCTTACTTTTGTAGTTTTATAAAACATCGGATGTAAGGGGATACTCCCTTCCAGGATCCAAAAAAATAAAAGGCCGCCCATTAAAAACCCCATTCTTGTAATCGGATGTTCATTTAAGCCGGAAAAAAAGGCAAGTATGTCTTCAGTCATTAATAAAAAATTAGATTATGATTTCAAATGCTAACCCTAATGTACCGTGAAATAAGTTTCATTAAATAAAAACCTGCCCATGCACCAATGGTGTTCAGGATAAGATCGTCGATATCGAATACACCCAAACCCGTAATCATTTGTAAGCTTTCAAAAAATAAACTGATGCAAAAAGCGGTAGCTATGAAAATTGAAATTTTATTACAATTGTTGAACAGGGCGGGTAATAATAATCCAATGGGCATAAAACCTAGCAGGTTGCCGAGATTGTTATTAATCCGGTATTCGAATATCCCGGGTGTGCTGATAATTTGAAAGATGGTTTTGAAAGGAACAAAATTGGCCCTCAACCAACCATCTTTCCATTCATAAAAAGGAAATTCATCTCTAAAATAGTTTTGGATAACATACCATTGATGCTTGAATAAGGTAAACTTGATCATCAGTATGAACCAAGAGACAAGGGCCATGATGAGCAATATCCTCAATGTTGCAGGCTGGTGATGCTTCACAATTCCAAATGGAAAAAAGTTAATGAACAGGTTTTCGGTAGGTATTGTCTAGAGAATAATAACCTCCTCCTACAAAAGAAAAAGCGATCACCAATACGAGGATGAGAAAGGAAAAAGGAAGGTCGGAACTGCTGCCATATAAACCCTGTTTCAAATTGACAAAAATAACGGCTCCGAACAGTATAGGTATTTGAAACAGCGAGGCAAGTCTGGTAAATAGCCCCACAAGTATCAGTATACCTCCAACCAAATGAACCCAGGGAATCACATTGATGAGCCAGGTCATATTTTTGAGCATCTCCTGCTCTGCAAAATAGATTTGCAGTTCTGAAGCAGATTTGAAGAATGCCATGGATTTGTAAATAAGGCTGATACCAAGAACTACTCTTAAAATCACAATCCATTTTGGAACATTTTCTCCTGTACGATAGGTT
>JAPLEF010000019.1 GCA_026391525.1 Sphingobacteriales bacterium | reverse complement strand
TCTCGCTTTTCCTTATCGTTCACCACCGCAACCCTTTCGTTTTGCAGCAGCATAAGGTGATTTGCAAACTACTCCTATCAGTCGTCTGCGGAAGGCCATCCAGTATTATCGTTTCAGTAAGCCGACCATCCTGTTCGCTCGCACTTCGCGCTTATTGTTCTGAATTGTATACTGTCTTCCATCTCTTATACCAATGTGATTTATATAATATGCCAATATTTTATAAATCTTATATGACGATGGTATCAAACAAATAGTACAATGAGGCGATAGCCGATATTGGACTATATTGTTTGTCCAATCGGTATAAATGCCGATGGTATCAAACAAATAGTACAATGAGGCGATAGCCGATATTGGACTATATTGTTTGTCTAATCGGTATTAGATGCGAAATCAGCATCAACCCGCAAAAGAAGAATTCAAACTGCCGTATTGCAAATTGCAGAGAATAAAGCCAAAAATTGGAAGTATGAAAAAAAATAAACTGTATTTAAATTTCCGGCTTGAAATCAGCCCTTTTTTATTTTCTTTTTTACCAGATCGTAAGAATCTTTGATCATCTCCTTGATCTGTTTCACGGATAGTTTTCCATCGATGATAACAGTATTCCAGTGCTTCTTATTCATGTGATATCCCGGCAAAACGGAATCGGGATAATCCTCACGCCATTGTATGGCCTTTTCAGGATCACATTTCGCATTGAATTGTAATGGATAGGTTTGAAGAGGCAATATCAAAAACATCTTATCATTGGTTTTCATCACCAGCAGTACTTCACCAAACGGAAAGCCTTCGGTTACTTCACCAAGACTGAGTACAAAATTGCGTATGTCTTCAGCATTCATAGGTGTAAAATTAAAAAAAGCCCCTCAGCAACTGAGAGGCTTTCAAAGAAAAATGATATGGTTTACCTGATGATGGTAAGATCTGTTTTAGTGGTTACTTTTTTACCTGAAATGAGGCTGAAGTCTATAACCGCATAATATGTGCCGTCAGGTACAGGTTTGCCTTTATAAGTGCCGTCCCAGTCGTTACGGTAATCAACCGATTCAAATACTTTAGCTCCGTAACGGTTGAACACTGTTAACCTTACTTTACTCAAGCAATCGTATTGGCGATAAATCGACCAGCGATCGTTGATACCATCACCGTTTGGAGTGAAGGCATTGTTCACATCTATACAAACCGGTATTACAGTAACCTTAATATCTCCCGATGCGCTACATCCGATCGAATTGGTTGCAGTGAGCAGATAAGTAGTTGTAACGGTTGGTTTAACAATAGGGTTAAGTATGGTACTGTTGAATACAGGATCAACCGGTGTTGAAGTCCATTGGAAACTGGTTGCGCCTGTAACGGTGGCTACCAATTGCACCTGATCGCCAAAGAGTACCGATACATCAGGGCCTGTTGTTACGATTACCTGTGCATCGGTGATGATACGCACCTGATCGGTTGCCGTACACTGTCCTAATGTAGCCACAACGGTATAGTCGTTGTTACCCAAAACAGTTGGTGTGGCTATCGGACTGGCAACAGAAGTGCTGCTTAATCCAGAACCGGTGCTGGTAGACCAATCGTATGTTGCAGCATTGCCTGTAGTGGTTAATGTTACAGATGCACCAAAGCATAAAGTTGTATCCACGCGGGTGTCTACCACCAGATCGTTGATTAACCCTACCACCTGATTGTTAAGAACGCTGACACAGCCGTTGTTATCGCGTATGGTTACGGTATAAGTGCCATCAAAAACAGTGAATGACGGCGAGGTTTGAAAAGTTGTGCCATTAATACTGTATTCATAATTAGGTGTACCGCCACTAGCCGTAACAAAAATGCTACCGTTGGCTATTGGAGAACAAGACGCATTAGAAGTTGTAGCTGAAGTAACTAATGCGGTAGGTTCAGTTATGGTGATCGTAGTATCTCTGAAGCAACCTGCAGCATCACGAATCCTGATGCTATACGTATTGGCAACCAGATTGGGGAAGTTTCCGCTGGTTTGGTAATTGGTTCCAGCATTGATTGAATACTCATATCCACCTGTACCATTTATAGCCGTGATGTTGATAGCCCCTGTATTGCCGCCATTACATGCCACGTTGGTAATCACATAAGTACCGTTCAGCAAGTTTGGATCTGATGTAATGGTTACCGAAAGAGATCCGATACAGCTGCTGCCCACTTCACGGTAGTTTATGGTATAAGTTCCCGGTGCAAGCGTGAAAACATTTGAAGGCTGCCAGGTGGTTCCTCCATCAGCAGAATATTCATAGTTACCCGATCCGCCTGTAACCACAACCGTAACAGTTCCCAAGCCTTGAGTGGCGCAACTTGCGGGAGTTACAGTAGGCACTGCTGTAAGTGGATTGGTTGAAATAACATTAACGGTATCTGAACCAAAAACAAAATTTCCCGGATTGTTGATTTGCTCATAACGGGAACGGATAATGTAAGTAGTGTTACCTGCAGGGCATACATTCGGGAAAGAAACTTCAAAGGTACTATTGTTAATGCTTGTAGTATCGCCCGTTGAAATAAGCGTGCCAGCCAAGTTGTAAAGCTCTACCCCACGGTAAAGAGTTGGGCCAACTGCTGGCACAAAGCGCCAGCTTTCATTTAAACCTACAGAACCCCAGGCCGGGCCTGTAGATGTTCTTCCGGGAGCCATGAGTCCTTTATTCTGATTGAAATTTTGAAGTCCGATCATTTTTCTACCCTGATTCCAACCCGCACATTGTTGAATATCTTTTACAAACACTTCAATGATACCGGTTGATTCATACAAAACAATTTGATGGGTATTCTCTATTAAAGGATTACAAGCCAAACTGAACAAAGGCACTTTATAAAAACTTAAAATAAAACGACGGTGTGGTGCAGTACCAGTAATATCGTATTTAATTTGTCGGGTTGGAGAAGTGGTTATACTAGGATCCAAATCGTGAAAAACACCCATGACCAGCGACCTATCATAACCCACATTAGGTACGTTACCCGGTGTTTGACTCCAGTGACTGTAATTATTAGCTTCACTAATATCAAATGAAAGATAGCCATTTGTACTTGCAATCAAGGAATTGTAAGGTGATGCTGCATCATCATAAAATGGAAAACTGAACGGTAGTGTTATCACAGCAGAATATCGATCGTCGATTGTTAGAGAAACAGGATTTCCCGGGTTGCTTGGCGATACATAAGGTGAATAACATCCTCCAGGCCCTGAAAGGGGGTTAATATCATAATCTGTAGTAGAAGAATGTAGATTTGGTATCTTACCCTTTAAAGTAATACAAGTAGAAGCACAGCCGTTAATGGTAGTATCTTTTGTACAACTGAAACTGAATCCGTTCTGTGCTTGCGTTTGAAAGCCGAGCACCATCAACAGAGCCAAGCCGGCCAAATAGAATTTTTTCATATCCTTGAAATGTTTAATTAAAAATGTTTAGTGCTACTAAAGTAGGGTCTTTTTTTTGAGGTCGAATTGTAAACCTATTTCATGTGCACCAGATCCATCGGTGAAAACACCAATCGGAGCAGTATAATAATCATAAGAATAACTCATCCTAACCCTTTGCATGATTTTCAAACCTAATTGTAAGCTCCAAAATTGATTCACACGGTAGTTCAAACCCCACCAGATTTTGTCTTGGTAATCTACCCTTGCGCCAAAATCATATTCTGCAGGTGAATTCTCAATCAACCTAACCATAGCATTTGGTATGATGAAGATATTGTCGCCTGTCTGCAACTGATAATTAGCCGTGAAATTATAATGTCGGTAAAGTTTGCCACCCTCTTTTGAGTTGGGTACATTAGCCAGTTGAAGTTTCGACTGCATCAATTGACTTACTGCAGCTCCAACACTTAGTTTTCTGTTGGTCCAGAACAATCCGGCACCTGCATCAAATGCAAACTTATTTTCCGCTCCACCTAAAGCAGGATCATTTGCAAGTGTTGCACTGAGTTTTGTTTTGTCAATGGCATATTGTAATCCGCGTAATTCTATACCAATACCGAAATTGCTCTTCTTATCTTTTGAAGTGATGTGATAAGAATAAGCAAATTGAACACCGGTTCTGCTGGTTGGCCCCGTTTCATCACGATATACATAAGTTCCGATACCTGAACTCAAAGAAGGCAAGTCGAAATCACCATAAACCATAAAAGTTTTAGGATTTCCCGGAAACGACGACCACATGCTGCGGTAAGAAACACCCACAAAATTGCGTTGCGATAACCCGGCAGCAGCAGGATTATACATGGAATTGTACTGCAAAAACTGGCTCATGAAGTGTAATTGCTGCGATTTTACCGTACAAAAAATACTGATTAAGATCAGTGTAAGTAAATATTTTCTCATAAAAAAAGCAGATAAAAGTGACCAAAAAACTTTTAGGGAATGCTAAAAGTATAAAATAAAGTTAATAAAAAACTAAAATCAACACAGTATTTTACTACATGCTACAATATTTTTTTTATTTCTACGTTGCGCAGTTCCGTTAGTTTTTGAAGAAAATCCTCCTCCGATTTTAAGGGAACCCTCAACTGGATCTGTGGAAATAACTGAGACTCCTGTTGTATAATTTCACAATTCAAGTTTTTAATGATTTGCATCACATCGTTCATTGCAGGGTATTCAAATTCAATGGAATAGCTTAAAAGAATGGCTTTTCGAACTACCGGAACCGTTTGCAAAGCCAAAGAAGCTGCTGTTTTATAGGCGTTAATCAATCCGGGAACACCAAGCAGCGATCCTCCAAAATAGCGCACAACAACAATACCGGTATCGGTGATGTTTTTACTGTCGATTTGTCCCAAAATAGGTTTACCCGCCGTACCCGCCGGTTCTCCATCATCGTTGGCCCGGAATTGATCACCTGTTGTTCCAAATCGGTAGGCATAACAATGATGAACCGCTTTGGGATGCTCCTTCCTTAATTGTTGCAGCCATTGCCTAAATAATGTCGCTTCAGCAACAGGGTTTGCATATGCAATAAACCTGCTTCCCCGGTCTTTGAACTCCGCAACGGAAAGTCGCTCGATAGTAAAAAAATGATCAGTTTTCAACAGAAATGGGGCTCTTCTTTGGTTTATAATAAGTAATGTGATCCTGAGGTAATGCTTGCTTTCCGGTACAAATGGCATCTTTTAAAGCTGGTGCAGCCACGCCATCTTCAATGCTAAGCAAGGGATTGGAGATCACTCGAGCCTCATCCCATATACCGGTATCGATAAATGACTGTAATAATTTTGCTCCTCCTTCAACAATCAACGACGAAATGCCCTTTTGATGTAAAATGTTCAGGATCCGGGGAACCAATTGCTCATCAAAATTAACCTTTATCCATTCCAGGTTTTTAGAAACCCTTGATTCTTCCTCAGTGAAAATTAAAGTTGGTGCCTGCTGATTCATCAAAGCAAAATCAACGGGTAGTGATGCTTTACGGTCGAGCAATACCCGAACCGGGTTTTTTCCCGGCCAAAAACGGGTATCTAACTGTGGATTATCCTTCATTGCCGTTTGGGTTCCCACCATGATGGCGGCTTCTGATGCCCTCCAGCGATGTGTGAGCCGGTCAGTAAAAGGGTGACTAATTTTTACCTGGTTTTCGGCTCCGATGAAATGATCGGCCGATTCAGCCCACTTCAGTATAACATATGGCCTGCGTTTCTGGTGAAAAGTAAAAAACCGGTGATTGATGGCCTGTGCTTCATTTTCGAGTAATCCGCTGATTACTTTTATACCTGCTTCTTTCAATCGTGCAATACCCGACCCATTCACTTTCTCAAAAGGATCGGTACAGGCAATCCATACTTCAGGGATCCCTTCCTTGATGATCAATTCGGTACAGGCCCCAGTTTTTCCCACATGATTGCAGGGTTCGAGAGAAACAAACAATTTACTAAAGGGTATCTTTTCGCGATCTGCTGCTTTAACGGAACGGATGCAAGCCACTTCAGCATGCGGTGCGCCAAAATAAGCATGGTAGCCTTCGCCGATCACCTTATCTTCAAAACATAAAACGGCACCAACAAGGGGGTTAGGCGCTACCTGCCCTTCTCCAAGCAAGGCCAGTTGAAGGCAACGCCTCATGTATGTTAGCTGCTGTTCCAGTTGGCAAAATTAAGCATAGAAAAATAAACTAAGTTTGCAGCAATGGAGGCCAGATTGCTTTATCGTAGTTTTTTGGAGCGTTTGCAGGAAATTTATCCAAAAGCTGAAGCTGCGTCAATCGCTAAACTTTGTTTTGAAACCCTGGCCGGTATTTCTGCAAGCCAAATGCTGGTGAATCCGGAACTGCAGCTTAATACTCATATTGAATCCCAACTGCAAACTGCAATAGCGGCTTTATTAACGCATCATCCTGTTCAATATGTTTTGGGAGAAGCCTGGTTTAGCGGATCCAGGTTTAGGGTTACTCCTGATGTGCTTATCCCCCGCCCCGAAACGGCAGAATTATTAGCCATAGCTGCTGCCTTCCTTCAAAACCATACCGATGCTGCCTTCCTCGATGTGGGTACAGGCAGCGGTTGCATCGCCATAAGCCTTAAGAAGCAGTTGCCCAATCTTCGTGTAACCGCCACCGATATCAGTAGTGCAGCTCTTTTAGTAGCTGAAGAAAATGCAAGTCTACATCATACCATGATTACATTCCTGGCGGCAGATTTCACTGATGAGTTGAATTGGAAACTTTTTGACCGATATCAACTGATCATCAGTAATCCCCCGTACATTCCCATTCGCGAAAAAGAACAATTAGATAAAAATGTTGTGGACCATGAGCCCCATCTTGCCCTGTTCGTACCTGATGAGCAGCCATTGATTTTTTATGAAAAACTGGTATCATTTGGAAAAGATCATTTGTTCCCTGACGGACAAATCATGGTAGAAACCCATTTTGAATATGCCACTGAAGTGCAATCATTATTTAAAGCTGCAGGATATCATGCTGAACTGATATCGGATTTTTTTGGAAAGCCACGTTTTGTTGTGGCTAATCATTCCCTGAAACCGTAGCCGAAGTGCTGGCTCCTAATTTGCGGGCCACTTTCATCACTTTTACAATTTCGCCCCAATGTGCAATGGAATCGGCGTTAATTACCACAGCCGGTTTGATGCTGTCGCCTTCTTTTATATAACGACGAAGCACAGCTTCAAGGGAATCGGCATTGATTTTTCGGGTGCCGATAAAAAAATTCTTATTCTTATCAACGCTTACCACTACACTTTGCTTTTGCCTGGTATCGCTTTTTGCTTTTGGTACACTGAGCTTGATTACATTCGGGTTTGCCAATGTTGAAATCATCAGGAAAAACATCAGTAGTATGAAGAGGATATCATTCAGCGGACCGGTATCGATCTCTGCATGTTCATCGCGCAATTTGGTTTTCCGTAAGCTCATCTAAATGTTGAAGTATTTTGATTGACAAAATAATCATCTGGTAGGTTCCTGAAGTACGTCGATAAATTCGCTGCTGGCGGCTTCCATACGGTTGGCCAGACGGTTGATTTGTGTATCGAGATAACTATGGCCCAGAAAAGCAAGCATCCCGATTAACAAACCGGTTGCTGATGTGATCAGTTTAATATACATCGCATCTGCAATCTGACTGATGGATGGGTTACTGATAGTTGCAAACTCTTTCAGCAGGATAACAAGCCCGATGATAGTTCCAATAAAACCGAAGAGCGGCGCAATGCGGGCTATCACTGAAATGATGCTTAGATTTTTTTCGAGCTTGTAAATTTCAAGTTTACCAACATTCTCCATACTTTTTTCTATGGCATCGATAGGCTTGCCGATCCGTTGCAGGCCTTTATCAATCATTCTTGCGATAGGATTGTTTTGGTTTTTAGCAAGACTCCGTGCTGCGCTTACGTTGCCATTACTGATATTATCGCGGATGATATTCATGAAATTTTCATCTGCTGCAGCTGCTTTTCGTATCACCAGCAACCGTTCAATAAAGAAAAATACCACTAAGGCAAAAAGGATAGCGAGGGGTATCATCAATGGACCACCCTTACTGAGCATACCCCAAACATTTTCAACTTTGGCCACGCCATTAGCTGCCATCGCAGTACTGTCTACTTGTAATAAGCAATCAAACATAAGGCTCTATATTTTTATCAAGGAAATGCGGATACATGATGCTGCAAAAAACAAAACTTATCCTGCATGCTGGCACAACGAATTGTTAATCTTGATCATAATGAAAAAAATCAAAATACAAATAGTTGTTTGCTTTCTATCAAGTGAGTTATTTCTTGTCACCCATCTGTTGCATCGCCATGATCTGGCGCATTGTTTTTTCCATGCCTTCGCTTGATCCATCGAGAAAGATTACATTTCCCTTGCCGTATTCCGCGAAGTTCTTTATCGCTTCCGTCCACATGCTGAACAATATCACATTCGTATCGAGGTTGGCTTGTTTCATCTGTTCTGCCGCCTGGCTCATACCTTTAGCCACTTCTTCCCGGAACAACGCAACACCCTGACCCCGCAGCTGCGCAGCCTGACGCTCTGCCTCTGCAGCAATCTTGATGGAGTTACCTTCCGCTTCAGCTGCTTTTGTTTTAGTGATCAGCAAGGCCTGGCCTTCGTTTTCTGCAGCAGCTTTAAGATTGTTACTGGCTACCACTTTACTCATGCTGTCAATAATTGCCTGATCGAAAGTGATATCATTGATTTGCAAATCCTGCAAATGGTAACCCCATTCTTCCAGCGATGCATCCACATGTTCTTTTACAAACTCAACGATATCGCGCCTTAAACCAAGAATTTCAGATTGCTTACGGGTAGCAACAAATGCCCTGATATTTCCTTCAATGGTGCGAACCAATGCCTGCATAAGGTCTTTATCGCTGATAAATTTAAAAGCAACCTTCTTAATGGTTTCTTCGGTTGAATTCTGTACAGAATACAGAAGCATCGATTTGAAATACACATTTGCCTGATCGATGGTTACAGCCTGAAACTCCAGTTCTACGGAACGATTTTGGATACTCACCCTTTTATATACCTGATCAATTACAGGTATTTTGAAACGCAGACCCGGAACACGAATCCCTACATATTTTCCGAAACGGGTAATCACCGCGATGGTTCCCTGGTTAACTGTAAACAGTCCGCTGAAAACCAAAACCAGCAGTATGATCAACCACCAATAAGTTGTAAGCAAATGCATAATTGATAAATTTTAAATATTCGGTATAAAGGTACAGTAAAGAATCCAGCTATCTATTGCGACTTTTCCTCCCAGATCATGGCCAGATGAACGAGTGTTTCAACCGCCTTTGCCATATCATCAACCGCCACCCATTCCTGTTTGCTGTGAATACCTTGCATGCCGGTGAAAATATTGGGGCATGGTAGTCCCATATAGCTCAACCGGCTGCCATCGGTTCCTCCCCTGATACTTTCCTTTTTAACGGTAAGCCCTGAACGCTGAATGGCTTCTGCAGCATAGGCAGTTATTTCAGGATTTTTATCCAGCACTTCCTTCATATTCCGGTATTGCTCCTGTGGAAAGTATTCCATTCGGGCACCGGGGTATCGGGCTACCACTTCTTCGGCAAGTGCTTTAAGTTTTATATGATGATTGGCAAGCCCCTCCGTAGTGAAATCGCGCAAAATAAAATCTATCCTCGCTTTTTCAGCGATACCACTTATGGCAACCGGATGCACAAAACCTTGCCGTGCTTCTGTAGTTTCCGGGCTCCATTCCTTTTTCGGTAAAGCATCGGCAATAGCACTTACAATCTTAATGGCATTAACGAGTGTATCTTTTGCATAACCGGGATGTGCAATGATACCATGCACGATGATGCCTGCACCATCGGCACTGAAGGTTTCATCTTCCAAACTTCCGGCTTCACCTCCATCAAGGGTATATCCGATACCTGCTCCCAATTTTGCCATATCAATTTTAGCGGTACCCCTGCCCACTTCTTCATCGGGTGTAAACAAGATGCGGATCTTGCCATGTTTAATCTGCGGATTAACTGCAAGAAATGATGCCAGTTCCATGATGATAGATACACCTGCCTTATCATCTGCTCCCAGCAAAGTATTGCCGCTTGCAGTAATAATATCGCTGCCCATCTTTTGCCGCAAATAGGGGTGCGTATCCGGATGCAACACCTGTGTTGGATCATCAGGCAAAATGATGGACCCGCCGGCGTATCGACGATGCAATAAGGGCTTTACCCCTGTACCACTACAATCGGGGGCGGTATCTACATGCGAGCAAAAACAAATGACCGGTACATCAGCCTTACCGGTATTAGCAGGAATCGTAGCATATACGTAACCGTAAGTATCATCTGCCGCATCTTCATAACCCATTGTCTGCAGCTCCTGTGCAAGAAGTTTCGACAGGTTTTTTTGCTTTTCAGTACTGGGAAAAAGCTGGCTGTTAGGGTCACTTTGGGTATCTATCTGAACATATCGCATGAACCTTTCGGTAAGGTCTTTCTTGTTGATGATCATCATTGCATCTTTTGATGGTTAACATTTGATTCATTAAATCTTACAAAAAAGCAGCTTCCGTAGAAACTGCTTTTACAAATAACCTATAGTGCGCTATTCGCCAATTTCCATGAGTTCGATATCGAAAATAAGGTCTTTACCTGCCAAAAAATGATTGGCATCAAGAATCACCGCATCATCAGTAAGTTCAATCACGATTACCGGAATGGGTTGCCCTGCCTGATTACTAAGGGTGAGGGTCATGCCAGGCTCCAATTTCATATCAGGAGGTACGTTTTCTTTGGGGAAATTGATGATAGCATCTTCACTTCGCTCACCATAGGCATCAGCAGCAGGGATGTTGATGGTTTTTTTATCTCCCACAAGCATTCCGGGCAAGGCAGCATCAAATCCTTTGATCATTTGTCCTGCGCCAATGGTAAATTCAAGTGGCTCGCGGTCTGTAGAAGAATCAAACAATTCTCCTGAAGTGAGTTTTCCGGTATAATGTACTTTTACTACATCACCTTCTTTTGCTTGTTGCATATTGGTATTTTTATTATGATTCCAGGAAAACAGGATCCTGGCATTCCTGCCGGAGGGTAATAAAAATGATTCATTTCCGGCGAATACTGTTATAAAGGCGGCAAATTAAAAATTATTGGGCATACCACCGAATTAAAAAAGTTTACCCAACTTTACCGAATGAAATTTATGCGCGAATTTTTTTTTATCTGTCTTTCCCTTTATACATTGGCTGGTTTTTCTCAAAACAATCCATCCCGGATCATCACCGGAGCAGAACGGACAGAGGTTTATTTCCCTTTGCTAAAAGGCAAAAAAGTTGGCGTTTTTGCCAACCAAACCAGTACCATCGGAGCAACCCATCTGGTAGATAGCCTGATCGGCGCCGGCATAAAAGTGGTGGCCATTTTCGGACCAGAACATGGCTTTCGTGGAAAGGCCGAAGCAGGAGAAGAAATAGGAAATGCAACCGACCCAAAAACCGGCATTCCGGTAATCAGTTTGTATGGCGACCACAAAAAACCAACACCGGCAGATTTAAAAAATATCGATGTAATGGTTTTCGATATCCAGGATGTAGGGGTACGTTTTTATACCTATATATCATCTCTTGAACTGGTAATGGAAGCCGCACTTGAAAATCATAAACCCCTGCTCATCCTCGACCGACCGAACCCCAACGGTTTTTATGTTGACGGGCCTGTACTGGATAAAAAATTCAAAAGCTTTATCGGCATGCAGGCGATACCGGTAGTGTACGGACTTACCATTGGCGAATATGCCCTGATGCTCACCGGAGAAAACTGGCTTTCTGCAAAAGCCAATGCCATCAATGCACATAATATCCATACAAAACCTAGTGCGGATACTCCTTTTCACATACAGGTTATCAAATGCAAAAATTACGACCATAACAGCCGTTATATCCTCCCCATCAATCCGTCGCCGAATTTAAAAACAGCAGAAGCCATTTATCTCTACCCTTCTACTTGTTTTTTTGAAGGGACTATTTTAAATGAAGGGCGTGGAACCGAGAAGCCATTCCAGCAATTCGGGCATCCGTTATTACCAACTCACCTTCATGCCTATACGCCAAAACCCAATGATGGTGCAAAAACGGGTAAATGTTTCAACCGAATCTGTTATGGATGGGATGTAACCGCTGATGCAGCCCTGATCAGCCAATCGGCAAAACCAACCCTTCAATTGAAGTATATGTTGGAATCGTACCGGTTGTTTCCGGAAAAAGACAGTTTCTTCCTTAAAACCAATACCATTGATAAAGTTGCAGGCAGCAATCTGTTTCAACAACAAGTAAAAAAGGGTTTGAGTGAAGACGCTATCCGCGAAAGCTGGGAGCCTGGTTTAACGCAGTTTCGTATTCTTCGTAAAAAATACCTTTTGTACAAAGATTTTGACCAATAATATATCGGATGACTTCAAGCCCAAAAGATTTCAGAAAACTCAGGATCGTATTCATGGGAACACCCGAATTTGCGGTTGCTTCATTGAGTAAGCTGGTAGATGCGGGTTGTAATATTGTTGCGGTAATCACTGCTCCGGATAAACCTGCAGGCAGGGGAATGGAATTGCAACAAAGCAATGTGAAAAAATATGCCCTTGAAAAAGGATTACCGTTGCTGCAACCGGAGAAACTGAAAGACCCGGCTTTTATTGAAAGCCTTAAGTTATTAAATGCCGACCTTCAGGTTGTTGTGGCTTTCCGGATGTTACCCGAAATGGTTTGGAACATGCCGCCAATGGGCACAATAAACCTGCATGGTTCGTTGTTGCCCCAATACCGGGGCGCAGCTCCCATCAATTGGGCCATCATCAATGGTGAACCTTTCACCGGAGTCACTACCTTCTTACTGCAACATGATATCGATACCGGCAATATCTTACTGGCAGAAAAAATGTTAATCGGTTCTGATGAAAATGCCGGTGAATTACACGATCGTATGAAAGAAACCGGAGCAACAGTCTTACTTCGTAGCATTGAAGAACTTGCTGCAGGAAAAATTTTTTCAAAACCACAGGAAATACCATCGAATGGTATCAGTTTAAATCATGCACCCAAAATATTTGCGAAGGATTGTGAGATTGACTGGAATAAAACGGTGGATGAAGTTTATAATCTTGTACGAGGACTTAGCCCTTATCCAACTGCGTTCACCTATCTCGATGGTAAAAAATGCAAATTGTTTGCGGTAGAAAAAATCCACACCAACCCATCAGTTACGCCTGGAACCTACGATACAGACGTCAAGACATTCCTGCGTTTTGCATGCAGTGATGGGTACCTTGATATCAAAGTTTTACAAATCGAAGGAAAGAAAAAGATGCCTGTCATCGATTTCCTTAGGGGATACCGTTTTCCTGAACAGAAGCGCTGATCAGGTTAGGGCTGTATATTGCATTTACCCAACATAGATTTGCTGATGGCAGCTTTCGGTACTACCAAACTAATGGTATTGATGGCAAAATAAGCTTCCGAAACATTGATGTATCCATTCAATGGACCAACAGCACCCCAGGAATTTTTCACCATGAAAAAAGATTTCCCTTCAGGTGTTTTGCCGATACCAACAATATGCATGAGGTGATCGTCCTGAGTAACCAAGCCTTCAAAGCGTTGCTGACGGATCTTCTCATCATATTTCTCTTCTTTGTAGGCAATGTTGAAATCTTTTTCATCGATGATTTCCGATTCAGGAACATTTAAGGCCAATCCGGCTTTATGACGAAACCCGTTATTGCTAACATCGGCATCCCATAAAATAGTATAGCCGTTAGCGATAGCTTCCTTCACCAAACTGATCATCTCAGCAAGTGGTAGGTTGTAGTAAGCGCCATTGCTGAAATTATCGGGTACCGATATTACAAATGGCTTATAATAAGGATGATCTGTGAAAGAGGTGATATTCACATAATCAGCGGCATTGAAATGAAGCGCATCGCGGGCGAAGCTTACCGGAGAATAACGATTATTGTTAAAACTGAAATTTTCGGGTAAGGGTCCCAGATAGTTATCAAGGATCTTGTTGTATCCAATCAGCCAATCCTGGTTTACCGGGTAGGTTTTTACTTTGAGGGTACTGTCGAGATACCTTTTAAGGTCTTTGAATAACTTCCCGTGATCGTGCTTTTTTTCACCGTTGATCAAACCGCTGTAAACCTTTTCAGGCACAGCTCCATAATTGGCAACAGCCTGTATCATATCGTGGCCAAGACCTCCTTCGCTAAACTGCGTATGGCCCTGACGGAGGATATAATTTTTTGCCTTTTCTACATAAATATGACGCACGGTGAACATTTCGCTGAGATCGTATGCTCCAAATTTATTTTTGATCACCTGGCTTTCAACAAGGGATGTTGTGGAGAAGCTCCAGCAAGTACCGGTATTGCTCTGGTCTTTTACAGGTGTTGCAGGATTTCTTTTGATGCTAGAAAGCATCCCATCATTTTCCTTTTTTTGTGCATTAAGGGCTGCGGGGGATAATTCTTTAGAAGGATCATCCTGAGCACTCGCCGAATGAAAAGGGATAGTACCTAAAATAAAGGCAACTGCGAATAAAGATTGTTTCATTTTTCCTGAAAGGTTTAATAGGTTAGTTTGATATCAAATACTTCTGTAAGCACACCAAGGGCGGCAGCGGCTGCATTGCTGATTCGAAGGATAAGCCCCACATTTTGTTTGAGGTCGGGAATCACATCAAGCACTTTAGCATACACTTCTTTGCCATTACTGATATTGGTGATCTTGATGATGCTGCCTGCTGGGGCGCTATTGTGAAGGCAATAATATTTTGCATCCTCCCATCCGCTGGTACTTTTGAAAATGGCTGCTTTGCCGCTTTCTTCTTTAGAACTTTTAACAACAAACTCAGGTTTGAAAAAACCTTCTCCTTCCAAGGGCTTCCGGGTTTCAACTACAAAGGTGGTTTCTTTAACTGGTTCTATGGATAAAGGTTTTTCTTCTGGAACTGGAACTTTTATTTCAGCAGTTGAAGTTTTTGCTTTTACCGGTTCATCTGGAATTTCTTTTGATACAACAGTTGATTTTTCTTTTGGAGCTGATGCTGCATCCGCAGACTTATAACCTACAATCAGGTTCATTCCTTCCTGTATGATATCATTGCTCAGATGATTCCATCTTTTCAAATCGGCAAGCGGAACCTGTGCATATTGCTTGCTGATCACAGAAAGGGTTTCCTTCTTTTTTACTTTGTGGTAAACAGGTGTGCCGTTTTCAGGAGAACCAGGGAAATTTTCTGTAGCATGTGGTTCGGTGGATGAAACCGGGTTTGCTTTTTTTGCTGATGGGATCTTAATTACCTGACCTACATTCAAACCTGCATTCGGGTCGAGATGGTTGTATTCAGCCAGATCTTTTGGTGCGATATTATACTTTTTGCTGATTCCATAAAGGGTTTCTTTGGGAGCAACCGTATGGCTGATTTGTGCAAAAACGCATAAGGGTGACAGCAGGAAAACAAATAGTAAATTTTTCATAAGAAAAAAATATAGCAACAAAGATGCAGCATTTTGTTGGTTTTAGATGCAGCTTACTTGTTAAGGATCCGCCAGTCTTTTGGATAATAGTTATTGATTCTACCTGGTAACAGCTTGATCCATCCCAGATTAATCCCTTCAAATTGTACAAGCACCCAGCCTTTAAGCTGAGTATCTATTTCAAAAATATTGCGCCTTAAATATTGAAGGGCATCGGATTTATTTAAAGAAATTTTTGGCATATCTATTTCGATTTGCGGGTTCATGGCCATATCATGATCGGGTATCCACTCATCGCGAATGATACTGCCCGCAAGGGTTCCGGCTTTACGGATATAAAGATGCTTTTGGAGTTGCTGTATGGCATTAAGCTGTGTAGTTGGAACAGCCAGCAATTGCGATTCCCAGGATATAAAACTGATGTTCTCATTTGGTTGCACCCATTTTTGAAGGATCCCAATTGCTTGTTTTGAAACGGTTTGCCAATCTTTTGTAACCTGCATTACATCAGCTCTTTTTGCCATTCCCTTCTTTTTGAAAGCAGCCAGATAAAATCCTTCACCCGCAACCTTGTCCGGAAAAAACCGGTAACCGGGTGCATGAGATCGGGGCGATGCTGTTTCAACAATACCGGCGTTTTGAGGCACAGACAGTTTGATGGGCTCCATTTGCATCTCTTGCAGCAACCAATCTGCATTGTTTTCATCTTCCTCAACGGAATAGGAACAGGTTGAATAAATCAGGATACCTCCGGGCTTTAAACTATCCATCACATCAGCCAGAATACGCTGTTGCCGCTGGCTACACAAAGCTACATTTGCAAGACTCCAACTTTCGATGGCGAGCGGGTCTTTGCGAAACAGTCCACTACCACTGCAAGGCGCATCAACCACAATCAAATCAAAAAAATCGGGCAGCCTTTTAAAATGTGCCGGATCATTATGGGTGATTACTGCTGATGCAGCACCCCATTTACTGATATTCTCTGCAAGTACATTTACACGTTGCCTGATCACTTCATTGCTCACCAATAAGCTATCCGGGCTCAATAAACTCAACAGGTGGGTAGATTTACCACCGGGGGCTGCACAAAGATCAAGTACCCGTAAAGAAGTATTCAAATCACAGGATTGTTGCACCGCCATTTCTAAAAACATACTGCTGGCTTCCTGAACGTAGTAAGCACCGGCATGAAACAGGGGGTCGGTGGTAAATGAAGGACGATCGATGAGGTATCTGCCCTGATTGCACCAGGGAATAAGTTTTTCCTCTTGCCAACTGGCCACATTGGGATTGAAATATTTTTTAGGATTGAGTCTGACTGAAGTCAACCGTTCACCACTTTCATGAGTTGCCAATAAATGTTCCCGATGATAACCAGGAATACCTTCAAGGCTTTTCAAAAAAGGTTCAGGTAATGAAGGCAAAATTATTTTGTGTTGATCATGATGTAAGTTAAAAGCTTATCCCTTAATCATCAAATAGGCGTTAAAAACTAAATTGCCTTTATTTCTGTGACAAGATTTTGCAGTACTTTCTTGGCATCACCAAAAAGCATCGACGACTTTGGTTTGAAGAACAATTCATTTTCAATACCGGCATAACCGGGCTTCATACTGCGTTTATTGATGATGACAGTTTTTGCAAGTTCCACATCTAATATGGGCATACCATAGATTGGGGAAGCAGGGTCGGTTTTTGCTGCAGGATTAACCACATCATTAGCTCCAAGGATGAGCACCACATCACAGGTTTTAAATTCATCATTGGCATCTTCCATTTCGAGAAGCACTTCATAATCAACATCAGCTTCGGCAAGCAAAACATTCATGTGGCCGGGCATCCTTCCTGCAACCGGGTGGATAGCATATTTTACGGTCACCCCTTTTTGGGAGAGCAATTCTTCCAACTCATGACAAATATGTTGTGCCTGTGCAACGGCCAATCCATAACCCGGAACAATCATCACTTTGTTGGCATAGGCCATGAGCATGGCAGAATCGGCCACAGAAATTTCTTTGTGATGACCCTGAACAGCAGTACCGGAAGCCGTTTGCGCCGATGCTCCGAAAGATCCGATCAATACATTTTTTAACGAACGGTTCATGGCTTTACACATGAGTATGGTAAGCAAAGTACCTGCAGCACCTACAAGAATACCACCGGTAAGCATCACTTTGTTATCGTACAAAAATCCACCACAAGCTGCAGCCACACCAGTGAAAGAATTCAATAATGAAATCACCACAGGCATATCAGCGCCCCCAATCGGCAACACGAAAAATATGCCGTAGCAAAGCGCCAGTACCAAAATCACAACCATCATCCAACGCTGCTCCGGATGCACAACCAACCATACCGCCAAACCGATGGTGGTGGCCAGTACCAGGAGATTCAGGATATTTTGTCCGGTGAAACTCAGGTCTTTCACTTTCCCATTCAACTTTCCCCAGGCAACCATACTACCGGCAAACGAAACGGCCCCGATGATTAATCCGGTTAAAATGATCATAACGGTGGGGCGTATAGCAGAGATGTATGCTGCATCAGCTCCGTTATGAATTTGATGTGAAATATGGAGGAATTCTACGATTGATATCAATGCAGCGCAAGCACCACCCATCCCGTTGAATAAGCTCACCATTTCGGGCATGGCAGTCATTTTCACTTTTTTTGCAGCGAGCGTACCCACGATGGCACCAATGATCAATGCTGAAAAAATCCAACCGTAGTTGTGCAAATTATTTCCGGTTTCTTCATCTCGGTATAAAAAAATAGTGCCGAGGATAGCCACTGTCATTCCAACTGCTGCCACCAAATTTCCTTTACGGGCAGTTAAAGGATTGGAGAGCATCTTCAAACCCAAAATAAAGGTTATAGAGGCAAACAAATAACAGATGGTGAGAATAGATTGGGTCATACGATGATTACTTTCACAGTTGAAAGATTATTTCTTTTTTTTGAACATTTCGAGCATACGGTCGGTTACCACAAAGCCACCCACTACATTCAGCATACCCAGCAACACGGCAAAAAAACCGAGTATCAAAGCGAGGTAGTTATCATTTTCCGCTTTCCCCATTACAATGATGGCACCAATGATCACTACCCCATGGATGGCGTTTGCGCCGCTCATCAAAGGAGTATGCAGCACGCTGGGTACATGGCCGATCACTTCGATACCAACAAATATCATCAGTATAACGATATAGAGTAGCTGCTGATGTGCAGAAATCCAGGTTAAGATATTTTCCATATATTGATGAATACAATTTAACGGTTAGTAAATCATTTGAGTTGTTCATGAACGATGGCACCTGAATGGGTTATCAGCGTTCCCTTTACCAAATCATCTTCCAGGTTCAAATTGAGCTGACCCTCTTTGGTGATAATCAATTGCAAGAAATTCAGGATATTCTTTCCATACAACTTACTGGCATCAGCAGGTAACGTAGATGGCAGTCTGGAATTACCAACAATGCGAACGCCTTTGTAGATAATGGTTTCATCCGGTTGGGTATGTTCCGTATTGCCTCCCGTGGCTGCTGCCAGATCTATAACAACAGAGCCGTTGCGCATCACATCGAGCATGGCATCGGTGATCAGCAAAGGCGCTTTCTTTCCGGGTATTTGTGCGGTAGTGATGATGATATCTGCTTTAGCCACACTTTCGGCGATACGGGCTTTTTGTTTCTGCAAGAAAGCTTCAGTTTGCTCTACAGCATAACCACCTGCTTTAGAAGCATCTGCAGCGCCTTCCACCTCAACGAATTTGGCACCCAAACTCATCACTTCCTCTTTCACGGCCGGGCGGGTATCGAATACTTCAACAACAGCACCCAATCTTTTTGCTGTAGCGATAGCCTGCAACCCGGCTACTCCGGCACCTAAGATCAATACTTTTGCTGGAGGAATACTTCCTGCTGCCGTCATGAACATCGGGAAATACCGGGGTGATAATTCAGCCGCTAAAATCACCGCTTTATACCCCGCAATATTGGCTTGCGAACTCAATACATCCATGCTTTGTGCCCTCGTAGTTCGCGGTAACATATCTAAACTAAAAATAGATGCGCCGCTAGCCGCCCATTCAGGCAACAATGTTTTCAGATTCATCACCTGATAAAACCCCAGCATTACTTTGCCGGTACATTTTTTCATCTCTTCGCCGGAAAGCGGATTCAGACACAGCAACAAATCAGCCTGTTCGAAAATGTCGTCACGCGATTTGATTTCAGCGCCTAAGGCCAGATATTGTTCATCGGTGGCAAAGGCATTTAAACCTGCAGTTGCTTCCACCAATACCTGCAATTGAAGTTTTTGTAAAATAGAAAGATGTTCTGGTAATAAGGATACCCGGGTTTCATACGCCGGTTCTTTGAGCAAGCCGATGACCATAATACAGTTTGTTGAAGCCGAAGATAATGAAATTTAAAATCGTATGCTAAAATGCTGTTTCACCAGGAAAGAAGGATTTACCCAAACGATTCCGATGAAAAACAAATCTATACTCAGGGTTACAGCAGGATGTGCCACAATAAAAGCCCAGGCTTCTTCCATACCGGCGCTCCAATGGATATCGTCGAAAATGATCAGGGTATCGTTTGTTCTCTTTTCCAAAAAAGCCAAAAAATAAGCGATGGTAGGATCTTTCCGGTGGTTACCATCTATAAATACAAAATCAATAGTAGCAGATTTTTGCAAAACAGTTGGTAAGGTATCATCAAAAGCACCAATAACGGTTTGGATGTTATGGATCTGCAGTTTTTTGAATTGTTCTCGGGCAATGTCAGCGATTGCCTTACTTCCTTCTAAAGTATATACCGTTGCATCAGGCTTACCCTTAGCCATATACGCAGTACTGATGCCAAATGAAGTGCCCAATTCAATGATGGTTTTGGGTTGAAAATATTTCACCATACGAAAAAGCAATTGGGCATATTTCCGTGGCTTTAAAGAGGAAGCTGCCATTTTACGAATAACCCTTTCCTTGGTGGGAAGGATGGCAGAACCTGCACCAAAATCTTCCACAACAATTGTACTTTCATTCTGCAGCAATGCCTTTCTCAAGATTTCTATTTCCTGATAAGCGGGATAAGTTTTTTTATCGTTAAGTATTTCTTTGATGAAAGCAAAAACAAACGGTGAATGTATGCCATGTCCTTTGCTATTGGCAGCATGAATGTAGTGGTGAAGATATTTTCGGGCAAGCGTAATAGAATGATACAAACCGAGTAATTTAAATGAGCATCTGCAATTAATAAAACATCAATCTTTTTTGCGGTTCCATACCTGAAAGCTGTAAGCATAAGCATGCTTGTCGTCTGCCTCAAAATTGGTTTCTGTATCAAGCTCCCATTCATCGAGGTTCAGCACAGGAAAATATGCATCTCCATCCAATTCAACATGTACACGGGTTAAATAGATACGATCGGCCAGAGCCATACTTTGCTGATAAATTTCGGCACCACCGATGATGAAAATCTCTTTGCAATTGGTTTGAACAGCTTGTGCCAATGCATCTTCCAGATCATGCGCCACACACACTTCAGGTGCATTCCAGTTGGTATTTCGGGTGATCACGATATTGACTCGGCCCGGCAAAGGTTTGTTAACCGCCTCATAAGTTTTCCTGCCCATCACCACCACCATACCCCAGGTGGTATTTTTAAAAAAGCGCAAATCATTGGGCAGGTGCCATAACAACTGGTTGTTTTTTCCAATAGCGTTGTTAGTTGAAGCTGCTACAATAAGTGATATCATATTGTAAAAGTAGGAAGATTAAAAAAGAATAATAGCTGCTATTGTGCTTTGTAGTTGATGAGAAAAAAACTATGGTTTCTAATTATGATCGATCATCGTATACGTCACTCCGTAAGATCCATCAGCAAAATAACCGCCATTACCGGGTTGAAATTCACTGTGAAAAAAACGGCGATATACCAGCCCAATGCCTTGCGCATATTTTTCCTGGCCATAGTTCACTTCACTGTAACTGCCCGGATCATCCGGATTGCCAATGATTTCATCTCGCTGATCTACGGTTAATGTTTGGTCTAGATTGAAAGCACCTATCGTTGCAGGAACATTCACTTCGCTATAGGTATAGTCCCAATCATCGAGGTATTGTAAAGTAGAATTGGCCGAATAGGTATCGATAAAAGTATTTCCTTTCCAGCTGGTACCTTGAAGTAATGGCGACGCAAGCTTGGTAAAACGAAGGTTGTTTTCTAAAAACTCAACGCGGGTTCCGGCATTGGTGGCCATAAAAGTTCCGTTGGGGGTCCAACCGTTCAAAGCGCTTTTACGGATATATCTGAAAATCCTGTAAGAAGGACGGCCTTGTGCATCAGTAATTAAAGAATCAATTTCGTATTTCACCTGGTAAGTGACAATAGTGTCGCGCGTACCAAAAGCCAGATAGATTAAGGAATCCAGCTGATAGGTAATATATTTCCCGGTTTGTAAAGGATAATAATCTTCCAGCTTGGCTGTTTGCAATTGCTCTGTTTCTTTACTGCAGGAAACAAAACATAAAGTTCCCAAAACAACACTCAGGAGAAATAAATTTTTCATCATCATAGCGTGAGATAAGAATATGACTGTAAATCTAACCAAAAAGTTGCCTGAAAGCCTAAATTGTTGTTGGAAGCGCCGGTCGTTGAATGATTCCGCCGCCGATAACATCATCGCCTTCATAAAAAACGGCGCTTTGTCCGGGTGCTACGCCCTTTACCTCTTCATAGAAACGAACCTGCACCCCGTTTTCGTGTATTAACAAGTTGCTTAATGCCCCTTTGTCTTTATACCTGATTTTGGTAGTAGCTTCCATTCCTTCTGTAATACCTTCATATTTCAGCCAGTTCAGTTTGGTAACCAGCATTTCCTGACGGTTCAAATCTTCCTCTTCTCCCAGCACTACTATATTGGCATCCGGATCGATTCCGGTTACAAACGCCGGTTTTCCGAGAGCAATATCAAGCCCCTTACGTTGGCCGATGGTATAAAAAGGATATCCTTTATGCTTACCTAAAATCTTTCCGTTTTTATCGGTGAACAAGCCTCCGTCTACTTTTTCTTCTAATCCATCTACCCTTCTTTTTAAAAATCCGCGGTAATCGTTATCGGGCACAAAGCAGATTTCATAGCTTTCATTTTTTTTAGCCAGTTCGGGGTAGCCAAAATCGTGTGCCATCTGGCGGATAGCTGTTTTGCGAAATCCGCCCAGCGGCAATAGCGTACGTTTTAGCAGATCTTGTTGCAAACCCCAAAGCACATAACTCTGATCCTTGGTTTCATCAATGCCTTTGCGTACAAAATAGCGTCCATTGCTATGTTGGTGCACAGTGGCGTAATGCCCGGTGGCGATGAATTCACAATCCATGGCATCGGCCCGTTTGAGCAGAGCGCGCCACTTGATATGGGTATTGCACATTACACAAGGATTAGGGGTTCTGCCGGCAAGGTATTCATCCACAAAATTTTCAATCACAAAATCGCCAAACTCTTCCCGAATATCTAAGATGAAATGCGGAAATCCATGCTCAACCGCGGCAGCACGGGCATCATTGAAACTATCGAGATTACAACAGCCTGTCTCTTTTTTACCGGTAACGCCAACACTTGTGGCATAATCCCAGGTTTTCATGGTAATGCCCACTACCTCATACCCTTCTTTGTGCAACATGAGCGCCGCAACGGTACTGTCGATACCGCCGCTCATGGCCACCAATACCTTACCTTTTTTGCTCATATCGAAATATTTCGATGCAAAGATAAACAATAGCCCCCTACTTATGCACAGCTTTGGATGGAGGGGATAATTTTTAATAGGCCGTTTCAGTTTTCGATTAATTTGCAGTTATGCAAGCATATTTAGATCTCCTGCAACATATCATTACCCATGGCAACAACAAAACCGACCGAACCGGCACGGGCACCCGGAGTGTATTTGGTTATCAGGTGCGATTTAATCTGGCTGAGGGCTTTCCCTTGGTGACCACCAAGAAAACCCATATGAAGAGCATCATCCACGAACTGCTTTGGTTTTTAAAAGGCGACACCAATATTGCTTATTTGAAAGAACATCAGGTAAAGATCTGGGATGAATGGGCCGATGAAAATGGCGATTTAGGTCCGGTTTACGGCAAGCAATGGCGGAGCTGGGAGGGAAAAGACGGGAAAGTGGTAGATCAGATTACGGATTTGATCAAACAAATTAAAACCAATCCCGACAGTCGCCGGCTGATCATCAGTGCCTGGAATGTGGCCGATTTGCCGGAGATGAAACTGATGCCCTGTCATTGTCTGTTTCAATTTTATGTAGCCAATGGCAAACTGAGTTGCCAATTGTATCAGCGGAGTGCCGATGTATTTTTAGGTGTTCCCTTCAATATTGCGTCGTATGCTTTGCTCACTTTGATGATTGCGCAAGTATGCGAACTTGAGCCTGGAGAATTTGTACACAGTTTTGGTGATGTGCATTTATACAATAACCACGTTGAGCAGGCGCATTTGCAATTAACGCGAACCCCCTTTCCTTTACCGCAGATGAAATTGAATACGGAGGTGCAAGATATTTTCAGTTTCCGTTATGAAGATTTTGAATTGCTTAATTATCAAAGCCATCCCGGCATTAAGGCGCCAGTTGCCGTATAAACAAATCTATGGATCAAATCATCATTCGCAAGGCTAACGTTTCCGATTGTATGCAGATGATGGATCTCATCAAAGAGTTGGCTGCTTATGAAAAAGCGCCCGATGCGGTAACCGTATCCCTATCCCATTTTGAAGAAAGCGGTTTTGGTGCCAATCCGGTTTGGTGGGCTCTGGTAGCCGAGCAAACAAGAGAAAACAGTGAAAAAAGTGTGATAGGTTTTGCGTTGTATTATATCCGTTACAGTACCTGGAAGGGACAAAGGCTTTATTTAGAAGATATAGTGGTAACCGAGCATATGCGGGGCAAGGGCATTGGCAAACTTCTATTTGACCAACTGATTGAAATAGGCCGCGAACAACAATTCAGCGGTATGGTATGGCAGGTATTGAATTGGAACGAACCTGCTATAAATTTCTACAGAAAATATAAGGGATTGACATTGGATGAGGAATGGGTGAATGGGTCGATTGAGTTTTAAGGCTTCTTCGCGCAATGAATAAAATAGGGAACCCATAGCAAGCTTTTACAATTCTGCATCAGTATTTTTTAAGTAATACCGATTAGACAAACAATATAGTCCAATATCGGC
>JAPLEF010000064.1 GCA_026391525.1 Sphingobacteriales bacterium | reverse complement strand
TTATTAAGAAAGAGGATCGAGTTTAGTAAGATTAAAGAATAGTGTTTACTATTTTTACAACAAGAAGAGCCGTGTGCATTGAGAGATGCAAGCACGGTTCTGTGAGAAGCTTGGGCTGAAATGCACTTGCTTACTCGGCGTGTTATTACCAGCGGCTTTATTAATTAGTTCATAAATCTTGTAAGTAACTTCAGGTTCTCTTTCAAGACGAGTCTCCTTCCCCAAATTCCACCATAAGACTAAATAACTACATAGGCACTCGTCGTTACAAGGGATCCGTAGTAAGATAACCGGTTGCAAACCGGCAGACCTCATAGACACCGGTGATCCCATGGAACACCGGCGCCAGAAGAAGTTTTCTTTCAAGACGAGTCTCCTTCCCCAATTCCACCATAAGACTAAATAACTACATAGGCACTCGTCGTTACAAGAGATCCGTAGTAAGATAACCGGTTGCAAACCGGCAGACCTCATAGTCACCGGTGACCGCATGGAACACGACGCCAGAAGATTTCCATTTAGCCCCAAATTCAAGCCCTCCTAAAGACAATTTTTCCCCATCAAAACTGCCCAAAATCCTATAAATCAACTAAAAACAGGTTGAAAAATTCTTTACTTCCTTGTAGCATTTTTATTATTTTACATAAAAAATGCTACAGCCTCAAAGCATGGGGCAGCACTGTAGCAAAAAATTAAGATGAGTTTAAAAATGCTACACTATAAATTTTAAAAAAAATGGCATTTAAAGTCAAAAAGCCGCATAATTCCTTAAAAAATGACCTTTTGCATACCGAAATCCGTAAAAAGCTAGGAATAACACAGGTGCAACTTGCAGCCATGTTAAAGGTTTCCCGTGCGTATGTGTCGTTGGTTGAATTAAAAAAGCGGGAAGGGCATTCAACGCCTAATACAACCCTCACCAATATTTTTCTCCAGTTCCATGATCTGGAAACCGGGAAGCTAGCAGCCTACCGTTCCCTGGAAACAAAGCTGTTTTTAAATGAGGAATACAAAAAAATGTTGCCTGCCATGAAAGCGCTGGAGCAGGGTTGTCGCCTTAAAATAAAAAGACTCGGGAAAAGCCTGGAACAAATGAAAGAGGCCGCCCGTGATGCAGAACACGCTATCATTGTTTTTACAACGGCCATTTCTGATTTACAGGGGCGTGATCAGCCTGCTGATAAAAAAGACCATGAGCTTACCGGTTTACAGTTATTTAAGCAACAGGCTTACGAAAAGCTGTTAATGTGCTGGGAGCCCGAACAGGCCAAACTGCATGCGAAAATTGAGGCCTTCGCAGGTGAAGCAAGGGCATTGCGGAGGTACAGGATAAAAGTAACGAAGGAGCACAATCCTTTCAAGAAAACGAAAAAGGAAAAGAGCCAGCCCAGGCCCAAAAAATGATCATCGCTAAAAAACGGGAAAGTTTACATTACAACTGAGCAAGAATTAACCATAAATGATAGAACAAATCAATTCATGTGCAAGATATCAGACAAACTAAAACTATGCACCTGCAAAACAGAAGATGTTAAGCGGCTAAAGCATTATTGGATTTTAAAGAGACATAACGGAAAAAATAATTGCATTATCGGGGAAGCTATTTTGCCAGCAAATATTGGCAAACAAGCAGACAAGATTAATGAAACAATAATACTCAAAATGCTGAATGGGGGAAATTGTTTTGATGTAGAGTTACAGCTTGAAGAAAACGATATTTTAGAATTGCATTTTACCTTTAATGCCGACCCCGAAAAATACTTGAAGCTATCATGGTACGGAAACTATTTGGCATACGCTTTTATATTTCAAAAAGACAGTTGGAAGAAAACACACTTCGATCCATTCGGCGAAAATTTGTACGAGGTTCAAAAAGGAAAAATTGTAAACCCTTTTGCTAGAACCTAAGGAACAACAAGGAAGCCCAACTACCATCTTAGCCGCCGCCTGCTGTTATCACCAGCGGCTTCTCTTTCAAGACGAGTCTCCTTCCTCAATTCCACCATAAGACTAAACAACTTCATAGGGACTCGTCGTTATAAGGGATCCGTCATAAGATAACCGGTTACAAACCGGCAGACCTCATAGACACCGGTGATCCCATGGAACACCGGCGCCAGAAGAATTCGTGGGGACACAAACCAAGGCGGCGGCAGGCGAAAAACTTCCGTTAATTGGCTTTGAAGCCTTCCCATTTTTAAGTTAATTTAAAAAATAAAATTCCTAAATTTGAGATATGGAAATAAAAGTACAAATACCTTTTGAAAGTATTTTGACAGAAATCAAAACTTTGACTGCCTCTCAAAAAGCAAGGCTTCGGCAAGAATTAGCCGATAAGCCTTCAAAAAGTAAAAAGAATTCATCCTTTACTAAGTTATTATTGAACGGACCAGTTTTTACAGAAAGACAGATTCAAACTATTGAAGAAAATACAAAAAGTATTGCAGCGTGGCGGACAAAAAATTAATGGTAGATTCAACCATACTTATAGACTATTTCAGAAAGTAAGACAAAAGCAAATCTACACTTGTAAAGCATTCAATGCATTTCGATGAGCTCTATATCTCCTGCGTCACTGAATTTGAAATAATAAATGGTGCCACACCTGCTCAGCTCGATTTTTGGAACAATATGTTAACTGGCTTTACAATTCTTGACTTTGATAGCAAGGCGGCTCGTCAATCTGCAGCTATTGTAAAACAACTTAAGAATAAACGCAAAAGTATAGACAAGCCAGATTTATTCATCGCTGCAACAGCAATAGTTCATGGACTTATGTTAGACCCCTCGAACAAAAAGCATTTTGAGCTTATCGAAAATCTGAAATTACTTACCTTATAAATTGAACCTTCACACTGGTTCTTTGCCATTGTTCGTGCCTCTCGAACCAAAAAACATACCCCCCCTCCAACGGCAGGGGACTTATGGGTAGCTTTTCACCATATTATAAAGTTGCCTCGGCCTGGTTTACCAGCCGATTACCAAATTTCCCCCAAAAACATCAAACCTCATCGATCGAAACACTGCCCTTTCTTTCAAGACAAGTCTCCTTCCCCAATTCCACCATAAGACTAAAGAACTACATAGGGACTCGTAGTTACAAGGGATCCGTAGTAAGATAACCGGTTGCAAACCGGCATTAAAGACACCGGTGATCCGCGGAACACCTGCGCCAGAAAAGAGAGCTTGAAGGAAGACCGACGGAGGCGAAGAAGCTGTTAAAATGACGGAGAGTTTTAAGGATGACCCACGAAGGCTAAAGTTCATCTATTCTTTTAGTAAGGAAAAAATATTAAATTGCATGTATGCCAACGGTTTTAACGTCGCAAGGTTTTCGATTTTTTTTCTGGAGCAATGAAAATGATGAACCAATGCATGTGCATGTTGAGAAAGCTGACGGAGAAGGTAAAATCTGGCTTGAGCCAATCATTAAATTTGCATATATGCATGGGTTTACACCGAAAGAGCAAAAGCAAATAATGAAAATAATAACAGATAACTTTTCAACTTTTAAACAAAATTGGAATGAACACTTCGCAGAATAAATATGATGCCATAGAGCATATTATCTTTCAAGAGGGCTTAAGAATAACTTCTTTGGAACTTAGCCCTGAGAATGATAAATTATTCATTCATTTGAACACAAACCTTACGTTTGTAACACCAACAAAAAATTATAGTAGGTTAAAAAATGCAAGTGTAAAACGTTTAAAAAACTACCGGCTGGTTGGTAGTGGAGTAGGAATTCATTGGCCCGATCTGGATGAAGACCTTAGTTTAAAAGGTTTTTTAAAAGAATTTTTAAGTCAAAAAGTAAAAGCTCGCAGGAAATTGATTATTGCTTAATAGTCTAACGCCATCTTTTGTGGCCCTGGATTCGTGTCTCTCGAAACAGAAAAAACCCAAAAAAAATCCCCGTCAACGGCAGGGGACTCAAGGGTAGCTTTTCACCATCTTATAAAGTTTCGACGGGGCTTGGTTTACCAGCCGATTCCAATCTGTTGCTCAGGCATAGCCCCGAAAACTATTGCCCACAAGAACTCTATTTAAAATATTAGCAAAAAAGAAGAAATTTCTTAAACACTGGTACAATAATTAAAAACATTTAATAACTTCAAAATAAAAACTATGGGAAAATTTGTAATTACCAAAAGAACAAACGGAGAATTTCAGTTTAACTTAAAAGCTGATAACGGACACACTATTCTGTCTAGCGAAGGTTACACAACTAAACCAAGCTGCGAAAATGGAATTGAATCTGTTCGCAAAAATTCACAGGACGACAGTAGGTTTGACAGGAAAACATCTTCAAACGGAAAAGCGTACTTTAATCTTATGGCAACCAATGGACAAATCATTGGAACGAGTGAGATGTATGAAAGTGAAACAAATAGAGACAATGGTATTGCATCCGTAAAAAGTAATGCACCGGACGCAACAATTGACGATCAGACTGTATAAAAATACAGGCACCTGATATTTTTAGCCACCGCTTGCTGTTATCAGCAGCGGCTTTTTTAATTCTCTTTCAAGACGAGTCTCCTTCCCCAATTCCACCTTAAGACTAAAGAACTTCTTAGGGACTCGTCGTTACAAGAGATCCGTCGTATGATAACCGGTTGCAAACCTGCAAACCTTATAGACACTGTTGATCCCATGGAATATTTGCTCCAGAAATTAGCAAGCTGTCAGCATCAACTCAAAATTTGCAGACAATTTATAAACGATTATATTTGGTGATGAGGTTAAGCGAAGATATATCCAGACATAGGCAACAATTTGCAGACTTATGTCAAAAGCATAAGGTTAAATAT
>JAPLEF010000120.1 GCA_026391525.1 Sphingobacteriales bacterium | reverse complement strand
CTTCTCAACCGTTTTCTCGGTTTGTATAACAACACATTTAATTACTGTTTTATTTTAATGCTTTTTCATTAATTTTACCCGCATTAAAAATTTTTTTTAACAAGAAATTGCATTTTTGATGTTGGTTTAAGTAAATCAGCTACTTTTACATCAAATAAACCCTAAAAATAAACGCTTATCGAGGTAAGTCTACCTAACCAAGACAATACAATCGCATGAAACAAGCAACTTTGAAACTAACTGCTTTAGTTATGTTACTGGGAGGTTCAATCACTGCAACCCAAGCCCAAAACAATGCAGATCCCATTAATGTGGTAACTTCAGCAGTGCCATTTTTACGTATTTCTCCTGATGCCCGGAGTGGTGGTATGGGTGATGTTGGTATTGCAACTGCTCCCGATGGTAATTCAGGATTCTGGAATATTGCCAAAACCCCATTTGCTGTCTGCTCTTCTTGCATCACAGCTTCTTACACTCCATGGTTGAGCGACCTTAAGTTGAACGATGTTTATCTGGCTTCTTTGGCTGGGTATTATCAGTTAGATGATATGCAGGCGATATCAGGTTCGCTTCGCTATTTCAGCCTGGGAAATATTCAGTTTACCGATTTTAGCGGTAACCAATTACAATCTTTCCGTCCACGCGAATTTGCAGTTGATCTGGGTTATTCCAGAAAATTATCTGCAAAAACAGGTTTAGGTGTAGCTGTTCGTTATATCAGCTCCGATCTTGCCGGGGGAAATGTAAATGGCGTAACCTACAAGAAAGGTACTTCAGTTGCCGGTGATGTTCACTTTTATCATAAAGGAACCAAAGCAAATGGTAACGGACTTGATTGGGGTATTACCCTGAGCAACCTGGGTTCTAAAATATCTTACACCAGCGATGCCAATCAGAAAGATTATATCCCTGCTAACATTGGTGTGGGCTTTGCTTATAACAGGGCTTTCAATGCAGACAATAAGCTTACTTTCGCTTTAGATCTTAATAAATTAATGGTTCCAACACCTCCTTCAGTAGGCGATTCAGCCGGTTTGGTTGATTACCGTAACAAAGGTGTGGTTAGCAGCTGGTTCAGTTCATTTGGTGATGCAGGTTCTGATGAATTAAAAGAAATCACCGTCTCTACCGGTGCTGAATATTGGTACAAAGATCAATTTGCATTCCGTGCAGGTTATTTCTACGAAAACAGGGTTAAAGGTGATCGCCGCTACTTTACTTTAGGTGCAGGACTTCGTTATAATATGTTCGGTTTGAACTTTTCATACCTTTTACCAACAGGTTCTGGTGTAAACCGCAATCCTTTGTCGAACACTTTACGTTTCAGCCTGAATTTTGGTTTTGGTTGTGTTAACAAACAAATTGCACCTGCTACAGTTGTTGCTGATCCTATTCCTGCTGCAGTTGTTGCCGCCCCGGTTGTTGCTGCACCAGTTGCTGCTGCAGTAGTTGCCGCACCAAAAGATACAGATGGTGATGGTATTACTGATGATAAAGATTCTTGTCCGGATCTTGCCGGTGTTGCCAGCAATTATGGCTGCCCCGTTTTGACTTTGTATTATGCTAGTGCTGAAGCTGAAGTTAATAGTGACGATAAAGCTCAATTGGATAAAGTATATACCTACATGATGAAGTATCCTCAATTAAATGTAGTTCTCGAGGGCCATACCAGCACCGTTGGAGAAGATGCTTATAATCAAACGCTTTCTGAAAAAAGAGCAAATGATGCTAAAAATTATCTCGTTTCCAGAGGTATTCCCAGTTCGAGAATACGTGCAATAGGTTATGGCGAAAAATATCCTATCGGCGATAACAGTGTTGAAGAAGGACGCGCTAAGAGCAGAAGGCTTGTAATCAAAGTTGATAAATAAGAGAAAGCTTTATAATATCAAAAGGGCCAGCTCATTAGCTGGCCTTTTTATATTCCGCCAAAGATATTTAAGTAACTTTACAAGGTTCGTTGAATGGTAGTTGTTTTGATTCAGGTAAAATATAAGTATCGCTTATGTCGTATCGCATCGGTTCGGGTATAGATTTTCATCAGTTGGTAGAAGGGCGTGAGCTTTGGATAGGGGGAGTAAATATTCCGCATCATAAAGGAGCATTGGGGCATAGCGATGCCGATGTACTTTTGCATGCCATTTGTGATGCTTTGTTGGGAGCATTAAGTTTAGGTGATATTGGTAAGCATTTTCCGGATACCGATCAAAGCTTAAAAAATATTGATAGCAAGATATTGCTTCAAAAAACCATTAATCTAATTGATGAGAAAGGTTATGAAGTGGTGAATATAGATAGCACGCTTTGTTTACAGGCTCCTAAAATAGCTCCATATATTGAAAAAATGCAGCAAACCATTGCCGGCATCGTAAGGGTTGATCAAACAGATGTATCTGTTAAAGCCACTACCACAGAGAAAATGGGTTTTGCCGGACGGGAAGAAGGTTTGGTGGCTTACGCAACCGTTTTACTTCAAAAAAAGAATGGATCCTCTCATGCATAAAACATCCATTGCCATTATCAACCGCTCCGGAAATGATTTACCGGAATATGCCACACCGGGTGCTTCGGGTATGGATTTACGCGCTTCCCTTTCAAGTGCTGAAACTTTTCAACCTATGGAACGGAAGCTAATCCCTACCGGGCTTTTCGTTCAGATCCCCATTGGGATGGAAGGGCAGATTCGGCCCAGAAGCGGCATTGCTTTAAAACAAGGAATTACCTGCCTCAATTCACCTGGCACCATCGATGCCGATTATCGTGGTGAAATTAAAGTGTTGCTGATTAACCTCAGTACCGAAATTCAAACCATCGCACCCGGCGAACGCATCGCTCAATTGGTTTTTGCTTCGGTATTGCAGGTGACGCTCACTGCTGTAAATGAATTGGAAGAAACTCTTCGTGGAGCAGGAGGATTTGGCCATACCGGAAAATAAACTGTTTAATTGCTGCGCATGAAAAATATTTTCTTTTTTATTGTCATCTTCTTTGCAAGTGTACTTTCGTCTTGCCGATCTACCAGACATATCAATGAAGCCATCGGGTCAAAAGATACGCCGATAGTGAATTCGAATGCAGCTGATTCTATCCGTATGGTTCAGGAAACAATTGCAACTTTCAAATCTAATCATATCGATTTTAAAACTTTCAGTGCAAAAATAAAAGTTGAATCTTCGGGCAACAAAGGAAAAAATCCGGATATCACCGCCGTGGTTAGGATGGTAAAAGACAGTGCCATCTGGATGTCGCTTTCAGCCACTTTTCTAAACTATGAGGCCTACAGAGTGCTCATTACAAAAGACAGTGTGATCCTGCTCAACAAACAAGATAAGGAAGTGCAATACCGTTCGATGGATTATCTGCAGGAGATAACAGAAATACCTTTTGATTTTCATACGTTACAGGAACTCATCATTGGCAACCCTGTATTTTTTTCTGATAGTATCAGCTCATTTAAACAATTGGAATCTCAATATATGGTTTCCTCTGTAGGTAGTATTTTTAAAAACCTGCTAACACTTACAAAAGACAGAAAGTTGATGATGCATAGTAAGATGGATGATGTAGACCTTAGTCGTAACCGTACGGCAGATATCACCTACGATGATTACGAAACCAACAATGGTATTGCTTTTTCAACCAATCGCCAGATTGTTGCCACCGAAAAAAATAAAATTGATATTCGCATGAATTTTAAACAGTATGAGTTTAACAAAGAATTATCAGTGTCGTTCACGGTTCCCAAAAATTATCAACGCAAATAATCGTTATTTGCCTGTTGCCTGTATGTAGCAATATTCCTTGTGAGATTGTACTTTTGCCTAACCCGCTAAATTCAATACATGTTTAAACTCATTCTTAGTTCTGTCATTTTCTTATTCAGCTGCCTGCTCAGCCATGCGCAACCTCAAACCCGTGAGGAATTAGAGAAGCAGCGTGCACAATTGAAGAAAGAAATTGAACAAACAGAAAAGCTTTTGTCGAGCAACAAGATGCAGACCAAAGAAAACCTGCTCCAATATAAACTCATCACCAACAAAGTGAATTTACAGGACAGGGTGATTGATAATATCAACCGCGATCTTCATCTTCTGGAAAACAACATGTACACTATCGCTAAAGATGTGAAACGATACGACCGTTTACTGGACACCCTCAAACAGGAATATGCCAAAAGCATGGTGTATGCCTATAAGAACAGGAGCAGTTACGACTTCCTGAATTTTATTTTTTCTGCTGAAAATTTCAATGATGCCATTAAAAGGATTTCGTACCTGAAAAGCTACCGGAGTTACCGTGAAATGCAGGGGGAGAATATCCTGCGAACACAGGAACTGCGGAAAAAAAGGATTCAGGATTTAGGTGGAGCAAGGCTTCAAAAAAATGCGGTTTTGGAAGTGCAAAGTAAGGAAATGAAAACGCTGGAGATCCAGCAGAAGGAGAAGGACCGTATCCTTGCCGAATTGAAGAAACAGGGCAAGCAACTCAATAACCAGATTGTTGCCAAGCAAAAGCAGATGCAGAAAGTAAATAACGTTATAACTGCAGCTATTAAAAAGGCACAAAAGGAAGCAATTGAAGAAGCTGCTCGATTAGCAAAGAATACTGCAGCAGAGAAAGAGAAACTCCGTCGGGAAGCAGAACGTGCCGCCAAAGCATCGGGCACTGAGCCTGAAACGGTTAAACCCAAAGCAGAACGTAAATCAGTGCCTGCGCCTAAAAAACAGGAGAGTGTGCTTCTAAATGATGATAACATTGCACTCAATGCCAGTTTTGAAAGAAACAGAGGTTCCTTACCCTGGCCACTCGACCGTGGCATCGTAGTTATGCATTTCGGTACAAATTTTTTGCCCAGTGGTAACAAATTTGAAGTAGCATGTGTTACCATCTCTGCAGATATTGGAACACCGGTAAAAGCTGTTTTTGAAGGAACTGTTAAGCTTGTACAGCCAGTTGAAGACATGTTTGTAGTAATGGTACAACATGGCAGGTATTTAACAATATACAGTAATATCAGTGCAACATCTGTTCAAAAAGGTCAAGAAGTTAAAACAGGACAGGTTTTAGGTAAGGTTGCTGCAAATTTTGAAGGTGTTGGTGCATTGGATTTCTATTTACGCACTGAAACTAACGATATAGATCCCGAAAAATGGCTCCGTCGCCGCTAAACGATTACCCTGCGGTATAAGGCTTCATATTGAGGTACGATTTTTCCGATATCAAAATTCCTGGCCTGGGCTAAGGCATTTTTTTTGAATTGATGATGGATCTTCTCATCTGATAAAATTTCTATAGCGCGTTTAGCCATATCCGTTACATCGCCAACCTCACTCATATATCCGCAGTAGCCATCGATATTGATTTCCGGTAAACCGCCGGCATTTGAAGAGATCACCGGCACTTCAGCAGCCATGGCTTCCAGAGCGGCTAAACCGAAACTTTCATATTCACTGGGCAATAAAAAAAGATCGGCAATAGGGAGGATGTCTTCCATCTGTTCCTGCTTGCCAAGGAATTTTATCTCATTACAATTGTCACATTCACGGGTAAACGCTTCTATTTCGTGGCGTTCCGGCCCATCGCCCAGCAACAAAAGTTTTGAGGGGATTTCTTTATTCAACAAAAGAAAAACCTTTACCACATCCATAACCCGTTTCACTTTTCTGAAATTGGAGGCATGTACGATGATTTTTTCATGATTGGGAGCTATCAGTTTTTTGAAGGCATCTACCGGTTTTCGGTTGAATCTTTTTACATCAACGAAATTGTAAATCACTTCAATCGGTTTGTTGATATCGAAATTGCGGTAGGTTTCTTCTTTCAGGTTATTTGAAACAGCCGTTAACACATCACTTTCTTCCATGGAAAAAGTTACTACCGGACTGTAAGTTTTATCTTTTCCAACCAGGGTGATATCTGTGCCGTGGAGGGTAGTGATCACCGGTATTATTTTTCCTTCTTTGCCTAGTATCTGCTTGGCCATGTAAGCTGCTGCAGCATGAGGGATGGCATAATGTACATGCAGCAAATCGATATTGTTATTTTTAACCACATCAACCATCGTACTGGCAAGGGCGGTTTCGTAGGGAGGAAAATCGAAAAGCGGATAAGTGGGCACCCTCACTTCGTGATAAAAGATATTGGCATGAAATCCACCCAACCTAACAGGTTGTTGATAAGTGATGAAGTGGATATTGTGGCCTTTTTCGGCAAGGGCTTTTCCCAATTCAGTTGCCAATACACCGCTACCGCCAAATGTGGGGTAACATACAATTGCAATATTCATGTAACCATTTTTTCTGTTAGCGCAATTTAGTTATTTAATTTTCAGCACTAATATTATTAAATCAAGCCCATTTCGGTAAGTTTGTTTTCATGATTAGCAAATTGAAAGCCGGTACCATTTTTCTTCTTTATTGTTTATTGAACATTCCGGTATCGGCTCAAACAGCTGATTCCGCTGCCATCCGTACTATCGTAACAGAAACCTTGCAACATGGGAAGGCTTATGAAAACTTACGCGTGCTTTGTAAGGAGATTGGGCCACGGCTCAGTGGGTCGGAACAGGCGGCTAAAGCCGTAGAAGCAACCCGAAAAATGCTGATAGATGCCGGAGCAGATACCGTTTATCTTCAGCCCTGCATGGTGCCTCATTGGGTGAGAGGGGAAAAGGAAAGTGGTTTTTTAAAAATTCCCGGAAAAGAAGATATGCCTTTAGCTTTATGTGCTTTGGGGAATTCGGTAGCAACACCGGTAGCCGGTATCCTCGCCGAAGTGATTGAAGTGAGTAGCATGGAACAATTACAGCAATTGGGTGAACGCGCTCTAAAAGGGAAATGGGTTTTCTTCAATATAGCGATGGACCCTGCTTATATCCAAACTTTTACTGCATACGGTAAGAGCGGAATCGGGCGCCGGATAGGGCCGGCACAGGCATCTAAATATGGCGCCATTGGCGTGATGGTGCGTTCCCTGGCCAGTAACGTTGACGATTATCCGCACACCGGCGTCACCCAATACAACGATTCTTTTCCTAAAATTCCTGCCGTAGCCATCAGTACCAGGCAGTCTGAATACCTGAGCAGCATGCTTAAAAAGGGTAAGGTAAGTGCATGGATTAAAACTTCCTGTAAGCAACTACCCGATGTGTTGTCGTATAATGTGATCGGTGAACTTCGGGGTAGTGAATCGGCAAAAGAAATTATCACGGTTGGTGGCCATCTCGATAGCTGGGATCTTGGCGAGGGTGCTCAGGATGATGGGGCAGGTTGCGTTCAATCTATTGAAGTGATTCGAATTTTGAAAGCGTTGAACCTGCGTCCTAAAAGAACCATCAGGGCTGTCATGTTTATGAACGAAGAGAACGGAGGCAGGGGTGCGGAGCAATACCTGAGCATCGCCAATGAAAAAAAAGAGCAACATCTTTTCGCATTGGAAAGCGATGCAGGAGGCTATAGCCCACGTGGATTTAGTTTTGAGGTAAATGATGCTGTTTTCGCCCGTTTGATGCAATGGCAACCCTGGTTTGTTCCTGTTGGCACAGTTGAATTCAGAAGGGGAGGCAGTGGTTCTGATATCGGCCCATTGAAAAAATTGGGAACTGCATTATGCGGATTAAGCCCCGATAGCCAGCGTTATTTTGATTTGCACCATGCAGCAACAGATGTTTTTGAAGCGGTGAGCCGCCGGGAACTGCTTCTCGGTGCCGGCAACATGGCTGCATTGATTTGGCTGGTTAGTGAAAACGGTTTGTAATATTTTCCTTTACTTTGTAATAAACACTATTTATGGCTTCCAATGATGTAACTACACCCGTTAAACCCAGGCGCAACATTTTCAGGAAATTACTGCGTACCATCCTGCTGATCACTTTTCTGATTCTTGCATTACTGGTTTATTGGGGATACTATAATGTATTCGGTGAAGGGGTGAAATCTGGCGAGCTGAATTATGTTGTGAAGAAAGGGAATCTTTTCAAAACCTATGAAGGGAAGCTGATCCAATCTGGATACCGGTCTAAAACCACAGGTGCCATCCAATCTTATGAATTTGAATTTTCGGTAATCAACGATAGTATTGCCAATTTGCTCATGAACAACAGCGGTAAGTATTTCGACCTGCACTACAAAGAATACAGGGCCAGTTTGCCCTGGCGTGGTTACAGCAAATATATTGTAGACAAGATCATGGTGATGAAGGAAATCACGCATTAAAGGTTACCAGCGTACAGTAAAAATATGGCAGGTATTTTATGCAGTTCCGGAATATTTTTCTTCCATTCTTTTACCGTTCTGGTTATAACTTGTTCATCTTTCCCGGTCAGGTTTATTCCGATACAGATTCGGGTTTCCGGCAAACATTCCTTCAGTAAACTAGCGAGCAGTGCATTATTGCGGTAAGGGGTTTCGATGAAAATTTTTGTGCTGTTTTGTTTTAAAGAGGCGACTTCGAGTTCCTTTATCTTTTTGATACGTGCGGTTTGCTCAATAGGAAGATATCCGGTAAACTCAAACTGTTGTCCATTCATTCCACTGGCCATAAGCGCCAACAGGATGGAATTAGGACCAACCAATGGCTTAACCTTGCAATTTAATTCCTGTGCCAATGCAATGAGTACCTGGCCGGGATCAGCGATGCCCGGGCATCCCGCTTCTGAGAGGATAGCAATGTTCTTCCCGGCTTTTACTGCCGCAATAAAACTTGATTTCTGTTCCGATTCCGCCTTGTGTATGGTATGCCATTCAAAATGATCGATTACCAACGAAGGATCAACTGCCTTCATGAACCTTCGGGCCGTTCTTTCATTTTCTGCAAAAATCACCTCACAATCATGCATAGCCGTAGCACAATAGGCTGGTAAAGTTTCGGTAGCCGATTCCGACAAGAAAGTGGGTATGAGATAAACTACTGGCATTTACGCGATGATGACGTGTTGATTTCTTGCCCGATGCAAGCTTAGGGTTGCCGCTATCACCGCATAACTTGGTGCGAGCAGCCAGCCCAGAACCGGAACAAGGTGCATAAGATAGAAAACCATCCCATTCCCGATAGCAAGGCCTTTGTGGTGGCCAATGAGTTCAATACTTTCACTCATGCTAATGCGGTTGCGTTCGCTACTGTAATCCAGCATCGAAAATCCGAGATAATAGGCGTCAATAAAAAATGCCATCAAAGGAGTAACCCATCCTGCTACGGGAATGAAGGAAAGAATTAAAATACTGATCAGGTAAACGGATTGCCATAAAAGGTTTCTTAAAGCGATCTTTGTTCCTCGCAGCATATCTTTGAGCAACTGATTGCCACTGAAAGGAAATTCCCTCTTTTCGATGATAGCGGCAGTTTTCTCGCTCAGGTAAGAAAATACCGGAGATCCAATGATCAGGAATAAGAATTTGAACAAGGAGAAATAGCAGATCAATAGCAGTAAACGCAGCATGATCTGCCCTACGATGAAGAAAAAATGCCACCAGCTTTCCTGCATCCTGTTCATCCATCCTCTAACGCCGGTTTTCATCAAAACCCATTCTATGGCAGTGTTGCTGGAAATCCAGAAAAAATAAATACCAACCATGAATAAAAGGCAATAGATGATCCCGGGAACGAAAATCCATTTCCACAAACGGTGTTTGATGATGAAGCGGTGGGCTTCAAAATAAGCTTGTATGGATATGATGATTTCTTTCAGCATGGTAAGTGTTGCCTTTTATCCCCGTGGCTAAAGATATAAAAGATTGCGTAGATGGTTTATATGCTTATTTTTCCAATCTTTATAATAGCCTATTTCACCATGAATACAAAACTGCCCTTACGTTTTTATCAGCAAGCCGATGTGGTGAAGATTGCTCATGAATTGGTGGGAAAGCTGATTGTGTGTAAAATAGATCATAAAACATGTATCGGCAAGATCGTGGAAACAGAAGCCTATGTTGGCTTAACCGATCGTGCTTCCCATTCTTTCAATGGCAAACGAACATCCCGCAATGAGCATATGTACGCAGCACCGGGAACTGCGTATGTGTATACCTGTTATGGTATTCATGATCTGCTCAATATCGTAACCAATAAGGTTGATGTGCCGGATGCCATCTTATTAAGAGGCATTGAACCTCTCGAAGGCTTATCATTCATGGAAGAGAGAACGGGAAAAAAAGCTTCAGACCGAACCATCACCCGCGGACCGGGAAACCTCGCAAGGGCATTAGGAATAAACAAACACCATTCAGGCATCAGTTACCTGGATGATGAATTGTTTCTTTGTGATGGATTTAAAATCAAGGCCGAAGAAATTGGATCCAGTTCGAGGATTGGTTGTGAATCTGCCGGAGAAGCAGCTCATTATCCTTATCGTTTTTATCTTAAAGGGAATCCTTATGTTAGCGGGAGCCCAACTAAATAGGTTGTGTTAGAATTTCGGACAAGGGATGCCGGAACTTTCTTTAGGGCGCTTCACATAAATCAATGAAATTTCAGAACCGCCACGGTTACCTGTAGCTGCTTTTAATTCACTCACATTCACATCATAACTTGCCCCAATCCGCAGGCCACCGAATTCGAGGCCGATATAAGGGATGATCGCATCATTGATACGCATCCACGAACCGATATAAACATTGGTTGGATTGCTCAAATCTCTATTGGCATTGAGCGACAAAGCTGCACCAAGAACCGTTTCGCTTGCTTTGTTCTGTACCTGATGGATCACAGAAACATTTACCCCTACCACATCTGAAATGGGGAATGAACCGCCACCATGCACTGTTAGCCTTCCGGTAAGGTACCAGTTCTTGTCTTTAAAACTCACTTTAGGCTTATTGATATGATATACCGACGCACCAAGATAATAATTGTTCTCTCCATTGCTGGAACCGGAAAACAATAAACCCGCATTCATTTCAAAATAGTTGCGGTTTCTTCCGGTGAGCGGATTGGCACCGATATATTCCTGTGAAGTGCCCTGGGCAAAACCGTTTTGCTGGAGTTCATCTTCAAAAGTGAGTTTGGAAAGATCGAGCGCCATGCTGGCATAAGTTCCCTGAAAACCGGCTCCGATGGTATTGTAACCGTTTTCATCGAGTGCTTTATGATAAGAAAGGGAAACCGATCCATAATTAAGTTTCAGGGTATTGTTTGAACTGGCATCAGATAATCCGGAAATGCCCACTCCAAATACATCACCTTCCGGTACGCTTTTTTTCAGGATGGGAAAATCTATCGAAGCACTCGTGGTAACATAGGCTTTAGGTATGGAAGGCCATTGGTCGCGATGATTAGCTGCTAAACGCCATTGCCCGTCGAACTTACCTGTAAAGGCAGGGTTGAGAGTAAGGGGAGAAGCAAAAAATTGAGAGAAATGCGGATCTTGCGCAAACACCTGTGTGGTGGCTGCTAATATCAAAAGTATAAGAGTAAGTTTTTTAATCATGGAATCTATCTTATCGTAAAGATACCAATTTAGGCGAAAATGCTGCACATAAAATGCTAAAGTTTAGTTGTTGGAATGAGAATCCATCAATCTTGTAGAAGAATCTCGATTAATATTTACACAAAACCGGGACATATTTTTCGGGTAGTATTGGCAGTAGATTTTTTAGCAGTAATTCATCATTTCACCTTAGTAACGGCCTAATTCTGAAGTTTGGCTCCATAGGCCAGATCACCCGCATCACCCAGCCCCGGAACGATATAGCCTTTAGCCGTAAGTTCATCATCAATGGCGGCACACCATATAATGGCTTTTGGTTCAGCGCGTAACACATATTCAATACCAACCGTACATGCTATCGCACAAACAATATGCAACTGTTTGAAGGCGCCCTCTTCCCTTAAATGATGTATAGATTTTACCAGTGATGACCCTGTTGCCAGCATAGGGTCGGAAATAATAAGTACGCGATCTTCGAGGTCGGGACAACTCATATATTCGAGCCTTATTTCAAAACTGCCATCCGGGTGGTGTTTACGATAGGCACTCAGAAAAGCGTTGTCGGCCTTATCGAAATAATTCAGTAATCCGTGATGCATCGCAAGGCCTGCTCTTAAAATAGTGGCCAAAACAGGCTGTTGTTTGAGCACCGCACAGTTGGCGATTCCCATTGGGGTAACAATTTCTTTTTCAACGGTTTCGAGCCGCTTGCTGATTTCATAACCCGTTACTTCGGCAATCCTTTCGAGGTTTCGCCTGAAACGCATACGGTCGGTTTGCACTTCTACATCCCTGAGCTCTGCCACCCAATTGCTGATTAGAGAATGGGTAGCGCTTAAATTGATCACCATTTTAACTGATTGATAGGCTTGATAAAGATGTCATTCTTTTGTATGATGTATTCCGTTCAACTTCAAGAGAAACATTAACAACAAATCTAAAATAAATTCGCTTAAGGCAATGTACTTTTGAAAAGGTTTTATCAATTTATTAAAGCTATGGAAAAAGTTGTCATCAGGGGCTTGTTATTTTTATTGGGCATTACATTATTTATTTCGTGTAAGGAATCTGTTTCTGCTGAAGCCCAATCCGACAAATATGAAAAAGGTAAACGAACCCTGAAAGAAATTGAATCCGAATCGCCGGCTAAATTCCTGGTAGTTAAGAGTAGCGATAAGAGAAATTTATTAGGGCAAACGGTGATACGCGGAACGATACAAAATAAAGCAACGGTAACTTCTTATAAAGATATCGACCTGTTATTGACTTTCTTCAGCAAAACAGGTGTAAAACTTGAAGAAGACCATGAAAAGATTTATGAATCTGTTGGTCCTGGTAAAAAAACCGATTTTAAAACCAAATATTTTGCACCAAAGGGAACCGATAGTGTGGCCATTGCCGTTAACCAGGCCAGTGTTGCAGAATAATTGGAATCGGAGCCGATCAATCAACAAAACTAAAACGGTCTCCATCAAACAAACCTTTATCACTAAGTTTCAGGTGAGGGATTACGAGAAGAGCCATGAAGGAAAGCGTCATGAACGGAGCACTAAGCGTACTTCCCAGGTTTTCTTTTACAAACTGATCAATGCTGGTATAAGCTTCAGCCACTTCAAATGCATTCTTATTGCTCATCAATCCGGCAACAGGTAAGGGCAGTAATATTTCTTCTGAATCATTCACAGCACTGATGCCACCTTTGCATCCGATGATCAGGTTGATGGCTTTACACAAACTTTCATCATCAACGCCGATGCCAACGATATTATGGCTATCGTGTGCTACTGATGAAGCTATGGCACCTTTCAGGATTCCTGTATTTTTTATGAAGCTGATGGCAACAGGCGCATCATGGTAACGGTTAACCACTACTATTTTAATCAGATCATTTGAGGGGTCAGATACTATTTTATCATTTACAACTTTTGGAATTGCAGAAAGTTTATTGGTAATCAACTGTCCGTCGAGCGCTTCAATTACCGGGATTTCCTTCTCACCCTGATAAGGATAAACAAATGCGCTGTTATTTTTTTCAGTACAATCGAATTGGTTAATGATAACAGCGGTATCTGCATTGATCAGCGATTGGCCTTTATCGGCTACCAGTGTACCATCGATATAGGTTTGTAAAACATCAAATTGGGTAAGGTTGTTTACCACAATAAAATCTGCCGGATCGCCAACCCGCAGTAAACCCACCTTCATGTTATAATGTAAAACGGGATTGATGCAGGCTGCTTTTAGTACTTTGAATAAGGGCAAACCTTTTGCAATGGCTCGGGCACATAAAGCATTGATATGTGAGGCTGCCAGGCTATCGGGATGTTTATCATCACTACAAAACATCATCGTATCCTGATGATCATGCAGCAGGTGGATGAGGGCATCGAAATTTTTGGCCGCACTGCCTTCACGTATCAATATTTTCATGCCGTGCTGAAGTTTGTTCAGGGCTTCTGCAGCAGTAAAACATTCATGATCGGTGCTGATGCCCGCTGCTATGTAGTTAGCGGCATCATCACCCATGAGTCCCGGAGCGTGGCCATCTACCGGCTTGTTCACCGATTTTGCTGCAGCGATTTTCTGTATCACTTCTTCATCTGCATTTAATACTCCGGGAAAATTCATCATTTCACTGAGGTAAAAAATGTCGGGATTTTCCAATAATATTTTTACTCCGTCGGCATCAATTTCGGCACCTGAAGTTTCGAATCGGGTTGCGGGTACACAACTGGGAGCGCCAAAATGAAATTTGAAGGGCACCGTTTTGCCATTGTTGATCATGTATTCCACACCGGCAAGTCCGCATACATTTGCAATTTCATGCGGATCGCTGATGGTAGCTACTGTGCCATGTAAAACAGCCAGCCGTGCAAATTCTGATGGCACGAGCATGGAGCTTTCGATATGAACATGGCTATCGATGAAGCCAGGGAGGAGGTAGGGGAAATCAGTTTTTTCTTCACCAAGAATTTGGATCTCACTGATGCGGTTATCAATAACAGTTAGGTTGCCGAATTGTATGGTTTCATTAAAAATGTCAACGATATTCCCTCTCAGCATAAACGGAAAAATGTGAAGTAAGATGTTATTCTTATGAAAACCTTCTGTTCAAATAATAAGTGTTATTGAACCATGATTTTTTTGATCACAGTATTATTATTCTTCGAAGTTATTTTCAGAAAGTATAAGCCTGCACTCAATTCCTGAAGCGTAATCCTGACAGGATTTGATGCATTAATGAAAGCCGTTTGATGTTTCATCAATTTTCCTGCGGCGTCATAAATATCAACGGTGATATTTTGCGATTCAGTGCCCGCGTATCTGATCCAGGTTTCAGTTTCTGCCGGCACCGGTGAAATGCTGAATTCATTGTATTGGTTCGAACTGCAATCTGCAACTTCAATATCCGAATATTTGAATGTGCCATCCCGGTCAACCATTTTCAAGCGATAAAACTGTTTTCCATTGATCGGGTTGATATCTGTAAAATGATATTGCTTTAATACATTGCTGTTCCCGGCTGCTGCAACGGATCCTATTTTGTAATAGCTGTTTCCTTCTTTGATTAATTTTTCTACAATAAATTCTTTGCTGTTCGATTCTGAAGCTGTGGTCCAATGCAGTTTCACCTTATTTTCCGGTGAACATGCAACGTTGAAAGAAAGGAGTTGGATGGGCAGTACGAAGCCGCAGATATCGGTTACATTTAAAGTAACATCTTGTAAGGTTAATGCTATACTTGAAATAATACCTGACGGAAGAAGACCTAAAACATCTTGCGAAGTAGCGTTACAAATTTGAGGTTGTAGCGAAAGAGAATTAACATTGGCAATATCACAAGGTGTAATGGAAGCTGGAACATCAATTGTGGAAAATAATAAACTTCCATTGG